>JADGQB010000153.1 GCA_017882145.1 Anaerolineales bacterium | reverse complement strand
CGGTCGGCGATGGATTTGGTTTGCTGGTCGAGGCCCCACCACTCCTGGATAACCACCAGTCCAGGCCAGGGGCCTTCGCCGGATGGCTTTGCCAGGTATCCGGGAATCAATCCCAGTTTAAATGATTTTCCCATTTTAGATTACTTCCCTTCCCTCAAGGTGACAGCCGCTTACGAGCGAATCTCACCTGTTACAGGTGACTGCAAGCGGCTGTCACCTTTCATTAAAAGTTTACCGAAAGAGCCAGGCATTTACAGACCAAGCGTCTTGACCACTTCGTCGGCTGACTTAAAGGTCCTTTCTGGAAGTTGCTGCTCCGCCCAGGATCGAGTGGAGGCCGGGACATGCGCCATGTTGTTGCAGCTTTCGACGATTGTCTGCTTGGTGGCAGGGTACATGATATGGTTTTGTAGATGGTTCACTAACTCCTTCACATCTCCTTTGCCCATCATGTTACCTTCATCCATCATTTGGGTCATGGGGATTCACCTCCTTTCATTGCCGGTGTGGCTAACCGGAGAATCAACACATCAATAATTATAATATAACAAAATAAATAACACCTTAATTATCTCTATTAATCCTTTTCTATATAGGCCAGGAAAGCCGCGGATTTATGGTACCAAACCTTGAAATTTTTGACCTTCTGCTGTATAACAAATTATCCTCCCATGATTGGCTACCTGCAGCAAGGTGAGGAAGAGAATCACAATCCACAATCCGTGAGAGGAGTAAGACCCATGAAACTTAATCCGCCAAAGAAAAGCACTTTTTGGGCTGCTGTGATTTTTGCCGCCGCCGGGATGCTAAGCTACGCATATCACTTGATCACGTTGTATATCTTCCGAGCTTATCAACCCCATTTCCAGATGATCGCCTTCGTACTGGTCTCCATCGGGTTTGTACTGCTTATTCTGGGTTTGACGCGCAAAGGCTTATAACTTTCCAAATTTGCCCGGTATCTGTCTCCTGGCTGCCAGCGGTGCCACAGAGCGAGGAGACCTTTTCCGGCTCAACATCTTTTCAGAGGAGTGGAACTTATGAGACTAAATCCGCCAAAGAAAAACACGTTTTGGATTTCCATTGCTGTTGCGGCTGTTGGAGTGGTGGTCTACTTGGTGCACTTGTTCGCGCAGTCAATCCCTTATATGCAGCCGGCGGCCTTCCTTCTGGTTGTAATTGCCTTTGTTCTGCTGTGCCTGGGCTTGACTTTGAAAGGCCTTTAAGATTGTTGCTCATCACGCAATCTGCTTGTTGATGGTCAGCCCTGCCGGGAGGCAGTTATTTATCCGGTTTTTAGAAGTCTGAAACGTTTGTAAACGCCCCCGGACAGCCAGAAAAGAAGATATTGAGGTATTGGCGGTCGGCGAAGCCGACCGCCAATACCTCAAACCCCAACTTTGTGAAGGGTCTGCAGTTTATTGCGCCAGATGTTGACACTAATGCGTGTCGCATGTATAATACCGTCCGTCTCTGCCCCGGCAGGTTGCTGGGGCATCCGTTTGTTTGTATCCCGGCTTCCCCGTCTTCCGGCGTAGGGGTCTGACCAAAAGGCGAAAATTGCCCCAGGGTCCAGGTTCGTATCGCAGGGACAGCGGTGAAGCGAAGACCAGGAGTAAAAGATGAAGTATGCAATTGTTGAAAGCGGCGGCAAGCAGTATCGGGCCGTCGAAGGCGGCACCCTCGAGGTTGATCGCCTGCCGGTGGAAGCCGGCGCGAATATCAAACTTGAACAGATCCTGTTGCTGGCGGACGGGGAGAACTTTACCGTCGGCACTCCACTTGTCAAGGATAGCCCGGTATGGACGACAGTGCTCGAACACTTTAAGGGCGAAAAAGTCACAATTTTCAACTACAGCCCCAAGAAGCGTATTCGCGTTAAAACCGGTCATCGCCAGAACTACACCCGTCTGCTGGTTGAGCAGATTGGCGGTTCCGAACTTATGAAGAAGGAACCCGTCAAGAAGGCAGAGAAAGTGGTTGAAGCCAAGGCAGAGACTGCATCTCCAAAGCTGAAAGCTGAAAAACCGGCCAAGGCAGAATCCAAAACCGGGACAGCCGCCTCGAAGGCGAAGAAACCAGCAGCAAAGGCTGAGAAAGCCCCTGCTTCCAAGAGCAAGGCGGCTCCGACCAAGAAGTCGGAAAAGAAACCCGCCAAAGCTGCCACGAAACCGGCCGCTAAGAAGAGCGCGACGACCAAGCCCGCCGCGAAGAAGTAGGAGAGTGAGGTAGTTATGGCACACAAAAAAGGTGGCGGCTCCAGCCGCAATGGAAGAGACTCCAATGCCCAACGCCTGGGTGTGAAGAAATATGCCGGTGAGCATGTCCTTTCCGGAAATATTCTCATTCGCCAGCGCGGTACCCGCATCAAGCCTGGTTTGAATGTGGACGTTGGCAAAGACGATACCATCTTTGCTGTCATCGAAGGCGTCGTTGTCTACGATGTCATCAAAGGTCGCAAGCGTGTCAACGTTATGCCGGCTGAGAAATAACCGGCGAAAGGATTTTGAAAAATGAAACAGGGAATTCATCCGAAATATTACACGGATGCGAAAGTGACCTGCGCCTCGTGTGGCACCACTTGGACAACCGGTTCGACCCAGAAGGAAATCCGCGTCGAAATCTGCTCGAATTGCCATCCGTTCTTCTCCGGCGAGAGCGCCCGCATGATCGATATTGAAGGCCAGGTGGACCGCTTCTACAAGAAGCTGCAGGTTCGCCAGACCTATGTGGAAGAGAAGAAATCGCGTGCAGAAGCCAAGGTTTCCCCGAAGCGGCCGATTGCTGAACTGGAACTCGGTGTACGCGCCACTGCCGCACTCGACAAGGCTGGTATCAAGGAAGTCGGCCAGTTCCTGGCGAAACTCAGCGAAGGCGAAGCAGCCGTGCTTTCAATTGAAGGTTTTGGCCGCAAGTCCCTGATCGATATCAAGAAGAAATTACGAAGCCTGGGCTACGAAATCCCCGGTGTGGTGGAAGTTCCGGCTATCTAGGACTTGCCGAAAGCCGATAATCAGGTACACTTAACAGGCAGATGGTTTTTGCATCTGCCTGTTTATTTTAACTTTTTTCTGGCGAGGACAGCATGACCCCACATATCCCCGGTTCGGTTGAAGTGATCTGCGGTTCGATGTTCAGCGGCAAAACGGACGAACTCATCCGGCGTTTGCGTCGGGCGACGATCGCCCGCCAGCATGTGCAGGTTTTCAAGCCGGCGATTGATATTCGCTACGCCGTTGAAAAAGTATCCAGCCATGCCGGAAGTGATTTTGCGGCCATTCCCATCGAAAAGGCGGCTGAGATTTATGAGCGGCTGGATAAACAGGCTACCGTGGTCGCGATTGATGAGGCGCAATTCTTTGATGATGAAATCATCCAGGTGGTCGAAAAGTTGGCCTACCAGAAGATCCGGGTCATTGTGGCAGGCCTGGATACGGATTTTCGCGGGGAGCCGTTCGGTCCGATGCCGGAGCTGATGGCACGCGCCGAGCACGTGGACAAGCTTCAGGCCATCTGCATGGTCTGCGGTGAACCGGCTTCGCGGACCCAGCGGCTGGTCAATGGCAACCCCGCCCGTTTCCATGATCCGGTAGTCATCGTTGGTGCAGCCGAGATGTACGAAGCGCGCTGCCGAGCACATCACGAAGTACCCCGCTAGAGGCACGAAATCCCGCGCCAGCAGGGGCGATTATCCTGATAGGGCATGGGGTCCCAAGATTGGAGTGAGTATGCAAGATTATAAAGAATTTATTGCCGAAACCCTGATCAACGAAAAGACCCTCAAACGCCGGATCAAAGAGCTTGGAAAACAGATCAGCCGCGATTATGCCAATGAGGATCTTTTGCTCATCTGTATCTTGCGGGGTGGGATCGTGTTCATGGTGGATTTGATGCGGCATATCACCGTCCCACATGCGGTGGATTGCATGGCGCTTACCTCTTATGGCGTGGGGGCGCGCGAATCGAGCGGCAATATCCGCATGAGCCTGGATTTGCAGACCAACATCGAGAACAAGAATGTCCTGCTGGTGGAAGATATTGTGGATAGCGGGCATACCCTTACGCATGTCCTCGAAATGCTCCGAACGCGCCATCCGAAAAGCCTGAAAGTATGTGCCCTGCTGGATAAGGAAGAACGTCGTGAAATACCCGTCCCGATCGATTATCGTGGATTCAGCATCCCGAACAAATTTGTATTCGGATATGGACTGGACCTGGATGAGTACTATCGTAATTTGCCGTTTATAGCGGTGGTTGACTTGAAAAAATATAAGCACCCCGCCTGAGATGTCTCTTTGTAGTGATTGGATCAGGAGAACCCATGCAAGATTATCGCGATTTTATTGATGAAGTGTTGGTGAATGAAGATGCTATTCAAAAGCGAGTCGCCGAACTTGGCGCACAGATCAGCCGCGATTACGCTGGCGAAGAACTGCTCATCGTCTGCCTGTTACGCGGCGGGATTACTTTTTCCGCTGACCTGACCCGTTACCTGACCATTTCGCACACGCTCGACTGCATGTCACTTTCATCATATGGCGTTGGACATTATGCATCCAGCGGCAATGTGCGGGTCAACCTTGACCTGATGACCAATATCGAAGGTCTAAATGTGCTGCTCGTGGAAGATATCGTTGACAGCGGGCGCACCCTGGCGCATGTACTTCAGATGCTGAGCACGCGTGAGCCGAAGAGTTTGAAAGTCTGCGTTCTGCTCGATAAGAAATATCGCCGTGAGGTACCGGTCGAAGTTGACTACGTCGGTTTCGATGTTCCCGATAAATATGTATTCGGTTACGGGATCGATATTGACGAGCATTATCGCTACCTGCGTTTTATCGCTTCGGCCGATTTGAATAAGTACCGGAAAGAACCCTAATACCAGCAGGATGATAGCATGGCGGGAAGGGAAGATGATTCTTATGCAGGCCGCTGGATCGCCCGGCTGCGCGGCCGCGTAGTTGCCCAAGGCGGCACGCCGGAACAGGCGCGCCGGGCGGCCCAATCCCGCTTCAAAGAGACACCTGAAGTAGTATTTATGCCAAACCCCTACCCATTGGTTTTCCCACCGATTTTGGACTCCGTCCGTGAGGCTTTGCCTGACGGTCTGAGCGTTTACCTGGTCGGAGGAGCCGTCAGGGATGCCTTGCTGGGCCGACCCATCCATGACCTGGATTTTGTACTGGGTGGGGATGCCATAAAGGTTGCCCGACGTATCGCAGATACTCTTCATGCCGATTTCTATCCGCTCGATACCGAGCGCGATACCGGCCGCGTGATTGCAACCAATGCAGATGGAACACGCATGCTGATGGATTTTGCCTCCTTCCGCGGAGCTGACCCTTCGACAGGCTCAGGGCAAGGCCTGGAATCCGACCTGACGGGTCGCGATTTCACCCTGAATGCAATTGCCCTGGACCTGAAAGACAACAGCCTGCATGACCCGTTAAATGGGGCCATGGATTTAAAGGAGAAGCGGCTCCGTCAATGTTCACCAAATGCCATGAAGGAAGATCCGGTACGGATCCTGCGCGGGGTCCGGCTGGCTGCGAACTTCGGTTTCCATATCCTGCCCGAAACGCGTGCGGCCATGAAGGCGGCCGCCGGGAGACTTGGGAAGGTTTCCCCGGAGCGCCTGCGGGATGAACTCTTTCGCATTTTTAATGGTCCTCAGCCGGCGACTTGTTTGCGCGCACTCGACCTGCTAGGCGTACTGGATCAGGTATTGCCCGAGCTTTGCCTGCTAAAGGGCGTAGAGCAAATCCCACCGCACATCCATGACGTGTGGGAGCATACCCTTTCGGTGCTCAATCACCTGGAAGAGCTGCTCACTGCGCTTGCGCCAACCTACAATCCGGCAGCTGCCGAAGACTTGCTGAACGGCTTGCTGGTGCTGCGTATCGGGCGTTATCGCCAGCAGATCGGCGAAACATTGTCCATGCATATAACTGCCGATAGATCCCTGCGCAGCCTGCTTTTCATGGCTGCACTCTACCATGATGTGGCCAAACCCCAATCGAAAAAAGTCGACGAGGCCGGCCAGATGCACTTTTGGGAGCATGACCAGCAGGGTGCGGAAATACTTGAAAAGCGGGCGCGGGCTTTGGCGCTGAGCAATGACGAAATTCAACGACTGGCGATAATTGTCCGCAACCATATGCGCATTCATTTCCACACCAACCGGCTGGTGCGGGATAGCAAACCCCCTTCCCGGCGTGCAATCTATCGGTTCTTCCGTGATACCGGTCCGGCGGGAGTGGATGTGTGCATATTGACTCTGGCAGACCTGCGGGCCACCTACGAGCAAACCCTGCCGCAGGAAACCTGGGCAGCTGCATTAGATATTGTCCGGACGCTGCTCGAAGCATGGTATGAAAAAAAGAAAGAACAGGTCAGCCCTCCGATTTTATTGGACGGGAATGATATTATGCGGGAATTAGCACTCCAACCCGGGCCGCTGATCGGTAAGCTGCTGGAAGCCGTGCGCGAAGCGCAGGCGGTGGGGGAGGTGTCTACGCGGGAACAGGCGATGGAGTGGGCACGCGGTCGTTTGAAAGAGGATGAGGATGGAAAAAGTGTAAAGCGTAAAACGTAAAACGTAAGGAACCAGGAAGAAGGAAAAAGGAATCCAAAGTAATAATTTCTTCTTATAAGGGCATCAGGGTGTAATGGCAGGTAATCAGGAGCTTATATGAATAGCGTAGTCTTTGACCTTGAAACTCAGAACCTGTTGGACGATGTTGGGGGGAGAAGCAACATAGGTGCGCTGAAAGTCTCTTGCGCGGTAACCTGGTCTTCCCTTCGGAACGATTTCACCACCTATTGGGAGAAGGATGTCCCAGCGTTGATTGCTGAGCTGAAATCCGCCGGGCGCGTGATCGGCTTCAACCTTAAAGGGTTTGATTATGAAGTGCTGCGGCCTTACGCTCCAACCGAACGCCTGCAATTCCTGCCTACGCTGGACATCATGGAAGACTTGTTCCGCACGCTCAGTTTTCGTCCCAGCCTTGACTCGGTGGCGCGTGGCACGCTGGGCGACAGCAAGTCTGCCAGTGGTTTGCAGGCGGTGGCGTGGTGGCGTTCCGGTGAACTGGACAAATTGGCTGAATATTGTAAAATAGACGTGGACGTGACCCGCCGCATCTATGCCTTCGGCTGCGAGAATGGTTTCGTTCAATACATCACCCGCCTGGGTAGCAAACAGAAGGTAAAGGTGAATTGGAAATGTTAAAAACCAAAGTAAATGGAATATCAATTGCTTATGAACGCCGGGGTAAAGGGGTGCCACTGGTTCTGCTGCACGGTTATCCACTCGATCACAGTATCTGGGAACCGGTTTTGTCATTGCTCGAAAACAACTATGACCTGCTCCTGCCAGACCTGCGCGGATTTGGCGAGTCTGAAGTTGTGCGAACCAATTTCTCCATGGCTGATTTTGCTTCAGATGTTGCCGGTCTGATGGACCAATTAAACATTAAGAAAGCCGCCGTTGCAGGTCACTCCATGGGTGGATATGCGGCCCTGGCATTTGCCCGGGCTTATCCGGAGCGCATGCTAGGGTTGGGTCTGGTAGCATCGCAGACTTTGGCGGATACCCCCGAAACGAAAGCCGGGCGTTACCAGCAAGCCGAAAATATCCTGGCTCATGGGGTGAAGGAAGTGGCCGAAGCCATGCCGGTCAAGCTGACAGCCAACCTTAAGCTGCAAACCTGGCTGAAGGATCTTATCCTGCGCCAACGGCCGCAAGGATTGGCCGGAGCTTTGCGTGCAATGGCCGAACGCAGCGATTCAACGCCCAGCCTGGCCGGATTCGGTTTCCCGCTTGTTCTCATCCATGGAACTGCGGATGCGATGATCCCGGTCGAGCGTGCGCGTGCTGTGAAAGCGGCTGTTGTTAAAGCTCATCTGACAGAAATTCCAGAGGCCGGTCACATGCCGATGATGGAAGATCCTCAGAAAACAGCCGATGCACTCTTGAGATTGGTGCAACCTGCGAAATCTCTGTCACAATCGATGTAAATCCGTTAGTTCAAAATTATTGAGGGTGGAGGTTTTGAAGAGAGTAACAGGGAGAGTGTTCATATTGTAAAACGATGCCTTGTAAGGCATCGTTTTACTTTTGGATTTTCACAATAATCGAAGTGCAGCTTTTTTTCAACAATTCCGGGGTTTATTCCGCAACCTTCCCGACGATGGCTGTCTCTGCCAGCACCGGTTCATAGAAACACCGGCAGCCGTTCTCATGGGAACAGCCTTCGTGCGGCAGATGGGGGACACGGTCTTTCGGATAGGTTTGCATGAGCTCATAACAATGTGGGCAGGCATCGTTTGCAACGGTGACACGGATGGAGCGGATGCGCGGGTTTTCCTGCATACGTTTTAGAGCCACTACGCTGGTTGAAAATTGCCCCAGATCGGCATTGCAATTGACACAGTTAAGTGCATTATCGGGGGAGGCCGCGTTACATTTGGAACAAGTTTGCATAATACTTCTCCTGGATTTTTGAGTTTATTTTACCGCGCTTGAAAGAGAAAACGCGGGCAGTGTGCCCGCGTTTTCCCAAGGAAGGAGAAAAGGAGAATCTCAAACCAGTAAAGGCGCGGTACCCATCTTCAGAGGCGCCCTGTTTCGTTTTTCGGTGGCAGCCCGGCGGATAAGCGTGTTCAAGTGAGCGATCAGCACACCACTGGGCACCGGCTTGACCAGGTAATCGTCCGCCCCGGCATCCAGGGAGTTGGCAACCAGACCGGTGCTGTCAAGTGCCGATAGGATCAGGATGGGTACGGTGCTGAATGTTCGGATTTTGTTGCAGACCTGCCAGCCATCCATGCCAGGCATCATCAAATCCAGGATAACCACATCCGGACAGATCTCGCGTGTTAACCGGACGCCTTCTTCTCCGTTGTTTGCCAGATGTGCTTCCAGACCATGCGTTCGCAGCAGCAGGGTCAGGAGTTCGGTCATGGCGGGATCATCATCAATAGTAAGAACTTTAAACATTATTAGGGTCTCCAGTAAATTACGATCATCTTATCATCAAGAAGATTGGTATGCCTTTGCAATCGCTTTACAACTTACGTTTGTAATTGGCGACACTCATAGAGATTAGTTTGTGGTAAACTTGCCGATTGGCACGTCTTAAACAGGAAAATCCCTGATATCATATTTCACGCGCAAGGAGATTAATTTATTATGGCAAAGAAATGGGTTTACATGTTCGACGAAGTAGCCGAGGCAGAGAAGTACGCCGGTTCATGGGAAGGTGTACGGGGTCTGTTGGGTGGGAAAGGATCAGGCCTGGCAGATATGACACGTGCCGGAGTGCCTGTTCCGCCCGGTTTCACAGTCACTACAGAAGCCTGTAATGCATTCCGCAAGACTGGTGAATTCCCTGAAGGCCAGTGGGACCAGATGCTGGCGGCCCTCAAGGTGGTCGAGAAGCAAGCTGGCAAAAAATTCGGCGATCCAACCAACCCGCTGTTGGT
>JADGQB010000420.1 GCA_017882145.1 Anaerolineales bacterium | reverse complement strand
GCGCATGACTTCAAAAAGTTGGGCGGCGCGCGCCATAATTTCAGTGATCCCTTGGGAAAACATCATCACCTGGTACCGCTGGTCAGTATCATGCAGTACCGCCTGCGGCTAGTCTTATAAGGAAATCAAGCCCCTCCGTGCTCCCCCAACTGGGGGAGGCAAATATCCCCTGGCAGATGGATGCGGCTGGGGAATATTACTTGTATGATTATTAATAGATCCCAGAGCACAGCATTTGAATACATTTGGATGTGATCCTTGGTCTTCCACTATTCGACTACAAGGAGGATAAATATGCCAACATTCGGTTCACCCTTTTCAGGTTTAGCAAACAATAAAAAACTCACAAATGATGAACTTATCAGAGCGGTTCGTTTCTCGGTAGCGGCAGAGTTCGAAGCTACTTAGGTGTATATGCAGCTTGCCGGGTCCACCGATAACAAGCTCGCCGTAAAAGTGCTCAAGGCTGTAGCGGACGAAGAGCGTGTACACGTTGGTGAGTTTCTAAGGTTGCTCAACGAGCTTGCCCCCGAAGAAGAAAAGTTCTATACCAAGGGGGCAAAAGAAGTGGAAGATATGATCAAGAAAATTAAGTAATGGATTCCCGGAAAAACCATCCGACAAACGCTTTCAGCAAATAGCTTCACCTTGCTAAGCCTGGCTCGCCGCCGCTGAAGCGCAAACCTTTATGCTTCACCTACCAACAATAAGGAGACCGATATGAGCAAGTTAGACGCAAGCAATTCCTCGACCGTGCCTGGAGCAGCTTCGCCCCTAGTCTTACCCCCGCTTCCGTATGCCGAAAACGCATTGGAACCGATCATCACTGCCAAAACGATGAGTTTTCATTACGGGAAACATCACAAAGCCTATGTGGATAACCTGAACAAGCTGATTGCAGGAACGGAATATGCTGCCCTGTCATTGGAGAAGATTATTACCAGCACCGCCGGGAAACCGGAAAAAGCTGCGATCTTCAACAACGCCGCGCAAAACTGGAACCACACGTTCTATTGGAAAAGCATGTCCCCGAAGGGGGGCGGCGAACCACCCGCTGCGCTTAAATCGAAAATCGAGGCAGCCTTCGGCAGCGTCGACGCCTGCAAGAAGGAGCTGGCCAGTATGGCTGTTTCCCAGTTCGGAAGCGGTTGGGCCTGGCTGGTCCTCGAGGGCGACAAGCTCAAGGTGGTAAAGACCGCCAATGCCGATATGCCGATGTCGATGGGCCTGAAACCGCTGCTTGTCATTGACGTGTGGGAGCATGCTTACTACCTGGATTATCAGAATCGTCGTGCCGACTATGTTAATATCGTGCTCGACAAGTTGATCAACTGGGAATTTGCCCTGCAAAATGCCAGTGAATAGCTGGCCCATTTAAGGCAGCGGATCTCACCTCTTGCCGATTGAAATGGAGACAACCATTGAACACGATCATAACGAAAGACGGTACGCAAATCTATTATAAGGACTGGGGCGCAGGACAGCCTGTAGTATTCAGCCACGGCTGGCCTCTTAGTTCAGATAGCTGGGAGGCACAGATGCTGTTCCTGGCCTCCAACGGCTATCGCTGCATAGCCCATGACCGTCGCGGCCATGGCCGGTCGAGCCAGCCCTGGAATGGCAACGAGATGGACACCTATGCCGATGATCTCTCGGAACTGATCGAAAAGCTCGATTTGAAAGATGCCGTTCTGATCGGCTTCTCGGCGGGCGGCGGCGAAGTCGCACGCTATATCGGCCGCCATAGCACGCAACGGGTGGCCAAAGCCGCCCTGATCTCCGCCGTCCCACCATTGATGCTGAAAACGGCGGCCAATCCCGCTGGCTTGCCGATTGAGAAGTTCGACGGGATCCGCCTCGGTTCCCTTGCCGACCGCTCGCAGTTCTATAAGGATCTTGCCAGTGGACCGTTTTTCGGAGCCAACAGGCCCGGCGCCAGGGTCTCGCAGGGCATGATCGACTCGTTCTGGCTCCAGGGGATGCAGGCCGGTGCCAGGAACGCCTTCGACTGCATCAAGGCCTTCTCCGAGACGGATTTCACCGCAGACCTGAAGAAGTTCGATGTGCCGACGCTGATCATTCATGGAGACGATGATCAAATCGTGCCGATCGGCGCCGCGGCTCTCCGCTCAGCGAAGCTGGTCAAGAACGCGACCCTAAAGATCTATCCGGGCGCCCCCCACGGCCTCGCGTATACACACCAAGACCAGCTCAACGCCGACCTGCTGGCATTCCTTAAGACTTGAGGCCCCAGTACCGGTCGGCCTTCCAATAGGTCCTGCCAACAAAATGGCCGCAAAATGAGCAGGATCACGATGAAAGGAGGTACGCAAATCTATTACAAGGACTAATGTACAAGAACTAATGTGTCTCTTCTTTGATGCAAACTAATTAAGTGATTGGCCCTATTTGTTTGCGCTTCAAACGAGAGAATCTGTATCAAATTGCATGAGGAGAATATGAAATGAAATCTAAGTTGTTATGGATGTCTGCACTGTTGCTGGGCACGCTGATGATCGGGTTGGTGATTGTCAGCTCCGCTCAAGCTCACCGGGTTAATCTGACCCCGCAGGAACAGCTTGGGAAATTCCTTTTCTACGATCAGAATCTGTCGTTGAATAAAAACCAGGCCTGCGCTGCCTGCCACGGATCAGAGGTGGGCTATACCGGGCCAGATAAGCTGATTAATCTCCATGGTGCGGTGTACGAAGGGTCCAATCCCGGCAATTTTGGCGACCGCAAGCCGCCCACTGCGGCCTATGCTGGCGACAGCCCGACCCTGCATCAGGATCCGGTGGCGGGATGGGTCGGCGGCATGTTCTGGGACGGGCGCGCTACCGGCTGGACAATGGGCGACCCGCTGGCCGAGCAGGCCAAGGGACCGTTCTTGAACCCCAAGGAACAGGCTATTCCGGACGCGCAAACCCTTTGCGAGAAGGTGAAGGCATCCAGCTACGCCCGCCAGTTTAAAAAGGTGTGGGGCAGCTTGAGCTGCGCAGATGCCACGG
>JADGQB010000152.1 GCA_017882145.1 Anaerolineales bacterium | reverse complement strand
CTTGTCAACTTCTCCGTATTCGAACCAGATTTGACCCTGCAAATGATGCGGCCAACCTTGAGCCCACATGTTCTTCGTTACGCGGCTGACCTCCAGACTTTCCTGTGCAACGCCAAGAGCCCGCTCATATTTTCCGGACCAAACGAGATTAAGCAGCAAGGTGTTCAGGTTATCGTTCAACATGGTCATATTGCCCAACTCGCGCCACAATCCGGCGGCTTCCATCAAGCACGCTTCGCCTTCTTCGAAGCGGCACGTCACGTTATAAGCCCGACCCAGGTCGGTGAGCGTATAGGGGATCTGCTCGCGCAGGTTCAAGGCACGTGCGAGATCCAGGGATCTCTCCCCGTAGGCTATGGCCTGGTCTGTCTTGCTTGCGTGCAAATTCGCCAGAAGCAAATTCCACAGCACCTTGGATTCAATGGACTGGTCTCCCAACTCCTGAGCCAGTTTGAGCGTTTCCTCGGATAAAGCCTGCCCTTTTTCTGCATCCATCACCGCGGTGGGAGTGGAATAAAGGGTGCTGGCTGCCACCTGTGCATCCAATTCCATGCGGCGATCCTTGCGCTCGCGCGCGCTGGTTAGCATCTCAGCATAGTTCTTTAGGGCCTGCTCAAATTGCCCGGTCAATTCCAGGGCACGGCCGCGGCGGGAATATGAATGATCGAGCTGATCCGAGCTGATGGTGGTTTCTTTGCTGAGTTCCAGCGCACGGGTGTAGGCTGCAATGGCCTCATTCTGAGCATAGATCGCGAAAGCGGCATCCCCTGCCAGAGTCCAATAGGACACAGCCTTTTCGGCATTGCCTGCTTCGTCATAATGGCGGGCCAGCTGCAGGGCAAATTGATCGCTATGATCAGCGCAGATGGCTTCCAGGGTTTCGGCAATTTCCCCATGCAGCATGCGCCGTTCTCCCGCGCTGAGTTCGTCATAGAGATATTGCTGGGTCAATGCATGTGAAAATCGATAGATGGAGAGAAACTGTTTTCCGATTTTCGTTTCACCTTGTTCGAACACCAGAAGATAGCGCTTCTCCAATTCACGCGACAGGTCTTTCACCAGTTCGCGCTCCTCGACTTTCTGAATACGCGCAATCACCTGCGCTGTAAATTCATAGCCCATCACACTTGCAATGCTGAGGGTCTCGCGCAAACCTTCAGGCAGACGTGCAATCCTTTCCCCGATGACACCTTCGACGCGGGCGGGCAATGTGTCCCAATCCAGGGTCGGCCCCTGGATCCAGCAGCCATCCTTATCTTTGACAAGGCTGCCTTGTTCCTGCAAATTGCGCAACAGTTCAACCGTAAAGAGCGGATGCCCATCGGTATGGGCAAACAATTGCTCACGGAAGGCGGCATCCAAATGGTTGGGTTCGAAATCGATCAACTGGTTTGTAAAAGTCCGGCCTTCATCCGGACTGGAATTCGAAAGATCAATGATGATATCGCCGTTGTAACGTTTTAGTTCATTCAAGATCGGCTCAAGCGGATGACGCGCACCCTCACGGCCCAGCGCCACATCGTCAGGGCGATAGGTGCCGAGCAGCAGGATGCGGCTGTTTTTTAGTTGGCGGGCAAGGTGGAATAAAAGGTTCAATGACCCGCTATCCGCCCATTGAAGATCATCCAGTACAAGAATTAGCGTGTGGTCTTTTGAGAGTGCCTTCAGCACGGAAGCATATTGTTCGAATATCTTTTCCTGATCGAGAGCGGGATTGATCTTCGCCGGTTCTTTGCCCGTTTTTTTGCCGGCCTTTTCTGGAAGGAGACCGCTGTTGATTGCAACTTCGATCCCAATGCGTGTCAGGAGGCCTGCAACCGGGACGAAAATACCGATCAGATCGGGTCCAATCTTTATTAAAGTTTCGCTCGATATGCGCGCAAATTCTTTGAGCCGGGTGGTTCTTTTTACCCTGGAAACCTCAGCCGCTGATTTTTCCGCTTCAGTTTCCGTAGTCAGCGATGTTAATACCTGGCGAAAGGGAAGATATGGATCGCCTGAGCCTGTCTGTGCGTTGCATTCACCCAGCGCGGTGATGAGTGTGGGATCTGCTTCTTCGCGGCTGCGAATGAATTGCTCCACAAGGGAAGTTTTTCCCACCCCTGCTTCACCTGAAATGAAGGCGACTTGCAACTGTCCAGCGGCGGCCTTCTTGAGGAAATCATCCAGAAGGTGTAGTTGGTCTTTCCGGCCAATAAAAGTGTTTGGTAGCATCGGTTCCTTAGCGCTAAAGAATGTCAAATTGAGTTTCTCGAGTGTAGCATATTCTTTCGTTTTATGACGTTCGAATTGGTTGTATACACACCTCTCCAGAGACCATCTGCGCAGAAAAAAATGTGCTGGAACATTTACGTTCTATTTCTGTGAAGATAATTATCACCAAAAAATACCTTAATTGTGGTAATATAATTAATTTAATTACATATTCGCTTACATTGTTAACTCGACTGCACGAATTACAGGTGAACTATGGGCGAAAATCTATCCATCCTGGTTGTTGATGATTATCAGCCATTAGTAACCTCCCTGGCAGAAGTCCTGAATCGCGAAGGCTTTGAAGTCAAAACAGCTAACTCCGCCGCAGAAGCACTCGAGATCGTGGAGGATTATCCGGTGGATATCATGTTGACGGATATTATGATGCCAGACATGAATGGAGTGGAACTCTACCGGGAAACCAAAAAAATAAACCCCAGCCTGACCGCCGTTTTAATGACAGCCTATTCTGCAGAAGGTCTGATCCAGGAAGGTGTTAAAGAAGGGATCACAGCAGTCGTGGACAAGCCAGTGGATATCAAATTCCTGCTGGCGCTATTTGGAACGATTACAAGGATCAAGCCAAAAGTTACCTGAAGGCAGCCATGTTTCACATAAATAGCGGGGGAGGCGGCGAAGGAGGCGCTTAATATTATGAAAGTGCCCCTTGGTTCGAATTCTGGTAATGGCGTACCAGAATTCTGTTGATGAAGCAAGGGGCAATGGGATTATAGCAGGGAAGGTGGGATAGAGCGAGTCAGGATCTCGGAGTAGAAGTAGTAAATACGCGGAGGTCCTCACCTCCGGACACTCTCCCCCTGGGAAAGGGGAGAAAAGCGGCCGCTTGGTAGACCCGACCGTGTTAGATGTCTGGCCTGATCTTACGCCTGCCTGACTATATCGACCGAGATCTCCACCGCCGGGTTCGTCGCTCTGTTCTCAAGCCAGTGTGTGGTGTTCCTATCCTCGGGCCAGCCCACTCCCGGCCCATAGTCCACAGCGCCTCCGTTTCGATGATCAGTGATCGTTCCTTGCAGTATATAGACGACGCCTGGTCTACCTTTATGGTCGTGAATCGGGCCAAAGACGCCTCCAGGCTCGATGGTCACCATACGCATTCGAAGTTGGCGCCCTGCCATGCCCTCGATCTCAGGGCCAAGGTCAACCGTTGCAAGTAACTTCACCGTAACACCTTTCGTCTCAGGTGCCGCCTGCTCGTCGCTCATCGTGTTCTCCTCTCTTTACTTCCAGAACTTAACTCGTGCTTAAGCGGATCGTATACCATTGCATGTCCGTTTGTTATTGATGAAGGAAATTATCTTACTGCCGATCTTATGAAAATACAAGCGGTTTGTAATGAAGAAGGGGAAGCGGGACAGGCAGGTGGATATTAATGCTGGATCTCTACCAATTTTACAGCCGGCCCTGAATTACTAAGGGGAGAAGTGTTATAATTTTTATATAGCAATTGTATTGCTATCCGTGTCTGTTCCTCAATATCAGCCTCCCGATAGAAAGGATCTGCCATGAGTATCTTCAGTTCCATTCTCGATAAGCTCGGAATCCATAAGCCGGCTGCACCTGTTGCGCCGGCCGCACCGGTCGCACCGGTCGCACCGGTCGCGCCAGTCGCTCCACCCAAGCCTGCCGCAGCGGTCCCGCCGGCACCCGCTCCCGAGGTGCCCTATTATGTACATACTCAAACTCCTCCGCCAGCCGCAGCGGTCACACCGCCCCCGGCAGTCGCAGCAGTCCCGGCCACACCGGCCAAGCCGGCTGAGATGCCGATGGTGGATGTTGTGACGCATCTGGATTACCTGGCCAAGACGGGGCCGATCCAGGGGCTCAATTGGAGGATGTCGATCAATGATCTGATGGCGCTCCTGGGACTGGATCACAGCCCGCAGGCCATCAAGGACCTGGCAGTTGAGCTCGGATGCCCTGAGAAAGAGATGGGTGATTCGTACAGCAGGAATGTCTGGACACACACAGAATTGCTCAGGAAAATCGCTGAGAACGGCGGAAATATTCCGGCAGACCTTCTGAAATAATCGACCCTGAAAAGGGCGAAAGAAACCGGCTGCAAAATCCATGGTCCCCGGCTCCATGCGGTAAGCACGGAGAACTATAGGTATTGTGATTCCCAAGAAATTTCCACCTGAAAATGAACGGGTTTAAAAAAGATAAAGGCGGCAAAAGCCGCCTTTATCTTTTTTTATGAAGAACTTAGCTCTACTTAGATTTTCCGGTGAGAGATCCGAGCGCCTGTAAAAAGGAACTGGCTACGAGTTGGGTGGATTGCGTGCGGTGGTTTGAATTGCCCATGCCGCTGCCGGAGACAAAGGCCTGGATCAGCGAAGATGTATTACTACCGCCGCTCTGTTTGGCCTGCATGAAAGCCATGCCGGCATTCAGCAAGTCGCCCATATCCAATCCGCTATTGGTCGGGGCTGCGTTATTGGGGTTGGCCTGGGAATTTCCAGCGCCGGTCAGCCCGCCCAGAAGTGAGCCGAGCAGGTCGCCCCCGGCTGGTGGTTGGGCTGGCTGTTGCTGCGCGGTCTGACCGCCGGTCAGCCCGCCCAGGAGTTCGCCGAGAATATCGCCACCCGCCGGCTGTGCGGGCTGTTGCGGCTGTTGTGGGGTTTGCCCGCCGCCGATCAGAGTTTGGAGCAGTTGAAGGGCGCCTTTGGAATCTATATTCTGACCCTGAAATTGGTTGGCAGCGTTGGCAAGATTCTGTGCATATAACTTGCCCGAACCGCTGGTGGCTTCCTTGGAAACCTGCTGTGAAGCATACGCCAGGGCGTCGCCACCCGAGCTGGCTTTCTTTTGTTCGAGAGAGTTGGTGATGGTTTGGAAGGTCTGGACCATATTGGTGCCATGGTCATGGTTTTGATCGTCCGCCTGGTTAAGCGAATGTTGGTTATCAACCAGCGTATTGGTGACTGCCTGGAAGATGTTCGCCAGAAGGGCACTGTTATCAGCCATATTGAATCCTCTCCTTAAGGGAAATCCTAGTAGGTAACGACCCTGGGCAGTTTCTTGGCCTGCTCGATCCAGTGTTCCACCTGTCCGGCGCCCGGCATGCTGTTTACCAGGTTCTTGGCCTGGTTAACCTCCACCATTTTCTTAAAGAGGTTGACAGGCAGGCGCTTCGACAATTCCACCACGGTGTCAACGCCGGCTTTTTCGAGCAGGTCGGAATACTGCTTGCCGACGCCCTTGATGCGATACAGGTCAGCCCGGTTGACCCACTCCAGCACCAGGGACGCATCGAGGCCGCTGAGTTCGGCGATATCCTTGCGGCCTTTGGGAGTGGCGCCCATTTTCAGGAGCCCTTCCACGCTGCGGAGGCCGGCCTTGGCCAGTTTCTTGGCATAGGCGGGGCCAATTCCTTCAATATCAATGACTTTCATGATTTTCTCCTTTTTAATATGATGGAAGGTTACCTGCGGCCGATTAAAATGACCCGGAAACCTTTAACGAATATTTTGAATCTTTACATTGACCGACAGGTGCCAGTCAAGGTGAAAAAATAGTCGATCCCATCCGCAATAAAGGATTTATTTCGTTTTCCCAAATACAGATGACACTTTGCCCAGCATACTCTCAGCCGTCTTGAGAGAGGCTTCATTTTTCAGCAGGCCATCGATTTGACAATCATATCCACGAGTTCGTTCATATCATTTTTCTTTCAGAATGGGCTTGAAGTGTAATTTCATAATAGCACGGAAGGAAGTTAATTTCCATAGTCCTCTGGTTTTTTGCCAGGGCTTTCACAAAGTTGAGGCGGGTCACGATCTCGGTTGGATGTGGTAGAAGAAGTGGGAGAGACGGCGAAAGAAGAGAGAACTGTAACCTGGCGGTTTTACTGCACTATATAATTCAAGAAAGCGATTTCAAAAAAGCCTCCTACGATCGCACTGGCGATTACCGCGATAAGTATTTTGAAGATCCGTCTCGTTGGTACAAATAGATAGCCAAGCAATATCCCCGCTAAGAATCCCGGGAAAATGAAAAGCAGGCCAATGAAAAGCACTTTTAGATATAGTGCGCCATTACCATATCCCATTACTAATGATCCAACGATCGTTGTTGTAACCGCGACCATGGCTGAAGCGGCCGCTGCACCAAGAATTGGAAATATCCAACTCTTCCGGGAGGTGGTTTTTTGGACCAAGCTTCTGGTGACAAGCATGCTGAGGATGGGTGCATAAATTGGTACCAATATCACTAATCGAAATAAATTGGAATAAGGTGTGTTGATAAAAATGAGCACGAAAAACATGGGAAGAATTTCCATTGGATCCGCAGCACCTTTAAATCGATAAAATCCCAGGAATAGAAGCAGACTGATACCAGCTCCTACGGATAGAGCCAATAGAATGTCTACAGCAAGCGTTTTAATGGAAGTTTTATCAAGGATGATTTTTCGGTTTGAGTTGATCATAATTCCACCCATCCTAATAATCCCATGTTCGCCGCGCTGATTCTCGTGGATAAGGATGCTGCACGAGAAATAATGGACAGAATTGGATCGGGAGTATTCTTGCTTATACCAGGCACAATTATCCTTGGCGGGTGGGGCCAGGTTCTAATCTTATTCGAAGCATTTTATTTTCCTTCAGCGCTCTTGATCCCGGCCTCGGTCAGGCCATGGAGTTGATGGAAGAGGGCATCGATGGACGGGCGCCAGTGGGTTTCCGGTTCAATGCGTCATGACCAGAGGCAGTAACACAGAGTACCGGCGAACATAGTGGGCTGTTACCGTCCGATTGCCGTTCATTGTCACTGAGATAACAGGGCTCGAACCGATGGCATCCCCGCTCCAGCTATCGAATGCCCAGCCTGCAGCTGGCCTGGCGGTAAATTCAACCACTTCACCAGAGGTGTAGCCAGCCTTATCCGGATTCCTGGTCACGATGCCGTGATCGGATAGGATCGTCAGAATATAGGTGGGGACAAGGGTCGCAGTGGCAGTCGGGGTATTGGTCGCGGTCGGTGTGGGCGTCCTGGTTGCCGTCTTTGTGGGAGTATTGGTCTGGGTCGGAGAAGGAGTCAATGTCTCCGTAGCCGTGGGCGTATCGGTCTCCGTCGGTGTGGGCGTCTTGGTGGCTGTCTTTGTGGGGGTATTTGTCATGCTCGGTGTGAATGTATCAGTCGGCGTAGCGCTGGGAGTATTGGTCGCGGTCGGCGTACGCGAAGGTGTCACACTAGGCGTGCGCGTGATGGTCCATGTGGGTGTAAATGTTAAGGTGGCGGTCTTGGTGGGAGTATTGGTCAGGGTCGGCGTGAATGTTGCAGTTGCCGACAAATCGGGCGTATTCGTCACGGTCGGTGTATCAGAGGGCGTAGTGCCGTGCATATCATAGACCATATCCATTGTGTCAGGATACGTGGTTATGTAAGATCCATCATAGGGCGAATAGGTTGTTGCGGAAATCTTGTTATTTACCGGTGAGAATGTAAGAATACGCAAATAAGCATTGCCGCCGTCCTGCTCACCCTCATAATCCGCCATCATAATGTGAATGGTATGCCCGTCATCACCCTGTTTCGCCAGGTATGCCACACCCGCATGCCCGCACAGCATCAAAAAGAGATTTGGATTGTTTTTCAACGCATTGAATATCGGGGTTCCCTCTGAAGATAACGAGGAGTCGGGACTAAGAATCTCATGGCTGACGAGGATCCCCCGGCGGGCAGCATATTGTTTCAAGCGAGCATCGGCCCAATTCAGCATGGCAGAGGTCGGACTATATTGCAGATTGATGAGGATAAAATCCAGGCCGGAGGCACTGAATAACGAATAGTTGTTGTAGTTGTCAGTACCATAATGACCGCCGTACCAGCTTTTCGCCTGGAAACGGGATATGCCAAAGTAGGTCTCGTACAGGCTGCCCGTACCCATGTCATGATTGCCCGGTCCCACGCTGTAAGCAACATTTCCGGCATCCAGGATATCCATCGCCGTGTCAGCATTCACCCACTGCGGGTTGCTGCTCGCGGTATTGACGATATCGCCTAAATGTGTGGCAAAAACAATGTTCTGGCTGGTCCTGTTATTGGCGATCCAGGTGGTCTGGGAATTGAATACAGCCGGGAAGGATGCGGATTCATTCTGCGTATCCGGGAACAGGACGATTTTGAAGTCGGCTGCCTCGGCATGCGCCACCAGCAAGTTGCTCATCACCAAAACGAACAAGACCGTCCATCCAAAAAGGATAAGCCCAAGCAGCATTTTTGGGGAGGATGTGCGAGCGTTGATTTTCATGGCAGGCCCTCGAGGGATAAGGTACTGTGAAATGCGTGGAAACCTGTATCATTAAATGCCATGAAGTTCAGGTCGGAGGGGATGAATTTCCCGGGAGGTGATTTTCGTTTTGGAACGCGCATTTTATTTTGCCTGTACCCACGCCCTATGCTGCTTGTGTTGATCGCTCACGGACCGCCTTGGGAAAAGGTAGCGAACTGTATCCGGACAGGATTATGTAGAAAATGCCCTGCCCCGCCGGGAGAAAAATCTCCACTCCAGATGATATTACCCGGGTTCCACGTCGAATCAATTTTACCAACCTTTTCACTATGTAGTGTACAACAAATCCAGATTGGCTACAATAACCTGTAAGGTATTTAATATATGGTTATCTAGCTTGGTTCGTCACTTTACCCTTCGGGAAAAACTTTTCGCTATGGGATCCCCCGCAACCCCCTCCGGCCTGCACCCTACGGGTACTTCGCGGCCACCTACCCTGACGGGCACACGTCCCCCAAATGCCGGACCCCGTAAAGTGCACGGGGCAGGAAGCACGGAATTTGTCCTTACAGGATGCTTCGCAAGGGGAGGAGAGGCGGCTGCTGGGGAAGCGGCCGCTGTCTGCTAGCCGGTGCCGGGAGGGCATGGACTCTCGTGCTACTCGCCTACTGGCGTCAGGAGGAAACCGATCAGGCGTGGAGACGTCTCCGCGAGAGACGATCCCGGATTGCCTGGCTCATAGTTGACCAGGAGCACCAGGGCAAACTGGAGCGGGGGTATTTCTTCCCCAGACGAGGCGAAGCGACAAGTGTTGTCGCTCAGGACCGTGCCTTCACCACATGCCGCCGCTATTGATCGATCTGTTTTGTACCAACATGTATCCTGAGCGGGGCAGTAAGTTGGCTGGCCAAGTACGTGCTCCACATCGACGCGGCGCATGCGATAAGTGTTCAAGGAGGGAATGAGCGCTACCAGGCTCTCGTAGTCGTGATACTGCCGGTAGTG
>JADGQB010000419.1 GCA_017882145.1 Anaerolineales bacterium | reverse complement strand
GGTTGGTACGAAACCGGTGAAGGTGAATGGCTGCTTACAACTGGTGAGGAAGCGGATATTTTTTCCCACTATGCCCAAATTTTGGAGAACCTGTATGGTAAATATCGGATCGAGACCGCGTACCGGGTCTGGTGTTCCTGGTACAGCCTTTATGATGAGATAGACTCGGATAAATTATCAAAAATCCTGGCCGATCTGGGTGACCTGCCTTTCGATGTTTTCCAAATCGACGATGGCTGGCAGAAGGGGGTTGGAAATTGGGAGCCAAATCGCAAATTTCCAGAGGGCATGCAACAGATGGCTGCCCAAATCCATGCTACCGGACGTAAAGCCGGGATATGGATGGCGCCGTTGCTCATTTCCCCTTCTTCGGTAATTTTTAAAGAACATCGCGATTGGTTACTGCATAAAGAGAACGGTCAGCTTGCAAATGGTGGCTACAACTGGGGTGGTATGGTCTATGCTCTGGATACCACGCATCCCGGGGCGCTTGACTGGCTGACTGCTTTGATGCAAAAAGTGCGTGGTTGGGGTTATGACTATTTCAAGCTGGACTTCCTATATGCAGGCGCATTACCGGGTAAACGTTTTCTTGATCTACCGCGTGAAAACGCTTATCGTGAAGGATTAAAAGCCATTCGCTCTGCATTGGGAGATGCCTATCTGCTGGCATGCGGCAGCCCCATCCTGCCTTCCCTGGGCCTATGCGACGGCATGCGGATCGGTCAGGATGTGGGCGAATATTGGGATTCGCGTTTGTTCGATGATTTCCTGGTCAATTTCGGCGCTCCCGGCGTTCGCAATGCTATACGCAATACTGTAAACCGTCTTTGGCTTCAACCCCTGGTACATACCGACCCGGATGTGGTTTTCTTCCGCGCGCGCCAGGATAAATTGTCTCCCGAGCAGGTAACCATACTTCAAGACTTGGCCCAGATCGCAGGCTTCAAAGCGACATCGGATGTACCCGCCTGGCTGACTGAATCGGAGCTGGCAGCCTTGCGGAAGTTTTTGGAGCAGACCCCGAAGGTGGAAAGAAAGGGTCGGGTAATTTATGAGATTGACGGGCGCCGCGTTGATTTCAGCGCTGCCATTAAAATGCCGCCTGTGCCAGATCCGCTGACAAATTTGCTGGGTGCTATGTTAGGCGGGTTGGCGGATATTCCCGCAGTCATGCAGACCTTTGATGCAGTCACCCACCAGGTACTGCGCAAGGGTCTGAAAAAGAATCCGGTGTAATCAGCCGCTTGAAAAAAATCCTACCCTGGCGATGCAGCCGGGGTCGTAAGTTTTTAAGGGCAAGTGAGGCTTTCTCAAGGGAGGCAGGGCATCAAAGGCCGCGCTTTGAGCAAATATTCATCCAGGAAATAGCCACTTGCATGCAGATAGCTGGCCATATCCACACCAATGTAGCGGTAATGCCAGGGCTCATAGGCCAGCCCGGTCAAATTCTCGGATCCGGGCGGGGAACTCATACTGAACCCGTATTCGAAGGCATGTCCGGCCAGCCAGCGGCCTTCGCTGGTCTGGTCGAAAAGCGGGGAGAACTTGTCAATGTTGCTGCCTGTCAGGGCGGGCATTTCAGGAGAACCGAAATCCACCACTGTGCCAAGCTGGTGTTCACTGTGACCCGGAAGTGCGCTGATCTGATCGGCGTTGGCAGGATCATCCACCACCCAGCGCTGGTGAGCAACGGCCTGCTCGAAGTAACTCCGGTAAGAGGAAAGGACTGTCGGCGCCAGGCCATCCGCCAGCATCACCTTGACCATCTGACCCAGCGCTTTAGCAGCCGGCTGTCGCAGAACCATATCCGGCAGAGTCACATTGCCCGGCAGGTAATCTCCCAGCCTGACCAGATCACCCGGGACATAGTTTGGGTCTAGACCATAACTGGCATTCACTTCAGCCAAAAGATCGTCCGCGGCGGGCCGGCGTTTATCACAGGGAATCGGTTTGGTAGCCGGATCCTGCATGGGCAAAGGGAACAAGGTTGGGATGGGTGTAGGAGAAGAAGTTGGGAAAGGCGTAAGGGTTGGCAAGCTGGTGGCAGTGGGCGAGGGGGTCGCGGATGGAATAGGGCTGGCTGCCGGGATGGTAGGACTGGCAGCCTGGGATTGGCAGGCTGCCAGGAAAAGGATGATCAGTAATGTAATCAGGGTTCGGAAAATGAGAATGGATCCTTGCTTCGGAAAATCCAACGTCTGGAGATGTTGGACTCCGGTGACATTAGGCAGTTGGGATAGGTCAAAGTGTCAATTCAGCGCTTTGACCAGCTCCGAAAGCATTTCAGGCGAAGAAAGGTGCAGGCGAAGGATGGAGCGGTTGCGAGCTGCCAGCGCCTCGTAATCGCCAAGTGCCTGGCAGCGTTCCAGAACGCCAAAACTCAATTTCTGCCCAGGGATTTCCAGGTCCGTGGCAGGGTCGGAGGTGATCTGCAGGAACAGACCCGAGTCCGGTCCGCCCTTGTGCAACTGTCCGGTGGAATGCAGGAAGCGCGGACCAAACCCCAGGGTGGTGGCAAGACCAGTTTGCTGCTGGATGGCCTGGCGCACTCTGGTTAGAGTGGCGGCGTTGGCAGCATTGCGCGGCAGATAGGCATTGATGGCCACGTAGTTCCGCCCAGCTCCCTTCCCGGCCGCAGCCAGGAAGGCTTGCAAACTCTCTTGCAGGCTGGATCCGGCAGGTCGCATGGTCGAAAAGGCGCACATGCCCGGCTTTTCCCAGATGGGTTGACCTTCATCCAGTTTCCCGGATTGGGCATAGGCCTTGATCTTGTTGACTGTACGAGTCTTGCTATCCTGTACATCCGGCTGATCAAAAGCGTTGATTCCCAACACAGCGCAGGCAAAAGCCGTAGCGACTTCCCAACGATAGAATTCGACTCCCAAATCGTAAATGTCGGAGAGCCCGAAGACCAATACCGGATGACCGGCTTGTTGGAGTTTTTCGACTTGCGCGTCCAGGCTGCCGATATGCCTGAGATAAACGAACAGCCGGTCAGAGCGGTAATTTTCGGGAGCAGCCAGCGGTTCACCGTCCACTAC
>JADGQB010000418.1 GCA_017882145.1 Anaerolineales bacterium | reverse complement strand
AAATTGGTATCCATATTCACTCATATTCAATCTAAATCAATCATTATCAATCATAGATTATGATTTTTTATGGCGGTTTACAAGTGACAAATGTCATGAACTCCACAAGAAATGAAAAAACCCCGGAAAATAGATCGGCGGTTCTTCATGCCACCCAATTATGTGAGATAAATAATTGGAAATGGAATCCTTTGGAATACGCCAGGAATCGGAGAGGAAAATAAACTTCTAGCTCGGCACCCCAGTCCCAATAGAAATTTCGAGTTATTACAAATTATCCCGGAATACGGGTGTACAATTAATTATGAAAAGCCCATCTTGCGAAGGAGGTGCTTCCCCATGGAAGACCAGGAGTTGCGAGAACTGATCGAAAAATTACATGCTGAAATCCAAAACACTCAAAGCGTTGATGAAAAGGGGCAGGAGCTGCTACTTCACCTCGAGTCGGACATACGCGAGCTGCGCAACCGGACCGGGGAGAATGGTGTGCAAGTTCACCCATCTACCATCAAAAGGATGGAAGAAGGCCTCAGTCATTTCGAGGCAACCCACCCAGCGCTTACAGCGCTGCTCTCCAGATTCCTGGAAACACTCAGCAATGCCGGGATTTAATTTGAACGACTAACTCCCTTCTTTGGGGTTTTTTCTACAGCTCATACGATCAAATGCGCGTGAAGCTTTTCCGCCCAATTTCGGATAGCCTTCCAGTCCCATGATCGCCTCGTAGCGATCGATCAATTTGGCAACCGTACAAAAACCTTAAATTGCAGCGATTTAACCTGCTGACAGCCTCGGCCTCGAAGATCCTCTGAATAGAAAGGTCAGCACAATCCCTGCAATAAATCCGCCTACATGCGCCATGTAAGCCACCCCGCCCGTATCTGCTGCAGCAGTAATAGAAGCGATACTACTGAAAAACTGCAGGACGATCCAGAGACCAATGACGATCAGTGCGGACACTTGACTCACTTGTTGGCCCAGCAATACTCTAACCTTCCCCTGTGGAAATAGAAAGATGTAAGCGCCAAGCACCCCCGCAATCGCCCCCGAGGCTCCCAAATTTGGCACGCTAGATCCCATACTAAACGCCAACTGGGCAAAAGTTGCCGCGAGTCCGCAGAGCAAGTAGAAGATTATGAACTTGATGTGCCCAAAACGGTCTTCCACATTGTCGCCAAAGATCCATAAGTAAAGCATGTTGCCTCCCAGATGGACCCACCCGGCATGCATGAACATAGATGTGAAGATGGTCAGAAAATCAGCGACGGGATTGGCAAGGAAACGACTGGGGACAAAAGCCCATTTCTCAATAAAAGGATCGCCGCCGGCCAATTCTACGAAGAAGAACAGGACGTTCAGGGCGATCAAAACATAAGTGACCACAGGTAGCGTTCTACGCGCACTGTCATCATCACCGATTGGTAGCATAGAATTTATCTCCTTTATACACTGATAGCGAATCTCTTTGAAGAAGAATTATCCTATGTGGCTTTTGAGCATAACGCTTTATCATCTTTCCTGCTCAGAGGATAACTTTGTAAATCCCTATCTCGCAAACTTTAAGCCTGAAAGTGCTCGCGAACTTTCGCGGCAACCTGGCGATTGGTCATCTTATCCACAGTGTCAATGGATAAGATGCATGCTTTCAACCCTTCACGCTCAAGACGTTTTGCGAGTTCGCCTTTGGCCTCCCCCGGACCAAAGATCTGGATGGAGTCTGCCTGGCGGATAACGGCAATTACCTGGTCGTAAAAGCTATTGAGGTGGTTGCCAAACTGCCGGTCACGGACATCTTCGGTCGAGCCATCATCGGAGGCGGTTCCACCGGTAAAACGCACGTGTTTCTCCATGTCAGAAGTTATTTCCTTGATTTCCTCCCCAGTCTCTGAAATCATCACGATCACGGCCTTGCGATGGTCGATCCAAAGGCCAGCCTGTTTTTTCATAACATATCTCCTTTGCCCAATCTTAGTAGGCAGCTAGAATACTGATCTTAATGTTTGGATGAGCCTATTTTTTTGAAATCGATAAATCCCGCCTCAACGTTGGTATCGATCAATTGCACGCGAACCCGGTTGCCGACATCCAGACCTTCAAACCCACTGACCAGCTTGCCTTCCACGGGCAGCGATAGCAATCGGACCCAGGTACCTTTTTCGGAAGCGCCGGTCACGATCGAATCGAACTGTTCTCCGATCCTTGATTCGAGCAAAAGCGCGGCGGCGGATTTGCCTACCTGGCGTTCGACTTTGTTGGCTGCATCTTCGGCGGCGGTGCAATGGGCTGCCAGGAGATCCAATTCATCCTTCCGGTAAGGCACAGACTGATCGTCTATGGCCGCTTTCAATAAGCGCTGGGTGAGCAGGTCGGGATAGCGGCGGTTGGGAGCAGTAGAGTGGGCATAATCCTTAACTGCCAGGCCAAAGTGACCGGGAACATTCCCTTCCGGAAGCTCAGCAACATATTCGCCGGAGCCCAAGAGCTTGATTACAGCCAGGGATAAATCCGGGAAGCGCAGCGGGTCAGCCTCTTTTTCCTTGACGAGAAATTCCTCGAGCGCCTTTGAATCCGGATTGTCGGGAAGTCCAAATTTATGTTCCCCGGCAATTTCGACAATCCGATCCCAACGCTTCGGCGTCCGAACGACGCGGCGGATGGAAGGAAATTTGTGGGCTGAGAGATAGCGAGCGGTAACACCATTGGCTGCGACCATGAAATCTTCAATGATCTCCTTGGCCCGGTTCTTTTCCTCGATTTCAAGAGACTGGATCTGGTCACCATCGAATACCGGTTTTGATTCAATCGTTTCCAGACTGAGTGCCCCATGGGAATGACGGAGATTCTTCAACCTTTGGGCGGTCTGATCCTGAACCCGCAGATTGTCTTCCAGCCCAGGGACAGCGATGGCCTCCGGCCGGCTGCCGCTCCCAACCAGCCAGGCCGCGACACTGTTGTAAGCAAGCTTGGCATGATTGGTGACCCGCGCCCGGTAAACATCAGAGTCCCGGAGAGCCCCATCCGCATCAAAGCTCATTTCGACAATAATCGCC
>JADGQB010000151.1 GCA_017882145.1 Anaerolineales bacterium | reverse complement strand
TGTGTCTGTTGATCCCACCAACACGGATAGATCGCACCATCGCAGAACAGGACACGGAACCAGGCCTGGCGTCCGTCAAGAACCCGCGTGGTAACGTGGGCCTGCAGAAGATATTTTTCATGTGGGTATTGCTGGCGGGCGCCCAGCACCTGTTCCCAGGAAGTCGCTTCGAGTATCACGCCATCTCCTCCGCCTTCACAGGCTGGCTTTATGGCGAAACTCCCGCCCAACGGCTCCAAATCACACTGATGGATTAAGGAATGTTTGGTATATGGAGAAAGGATGATCGTGTGCGGGGTATAAACTCCATGGCTGATAAATTCCAGGTGCATGGTGGCTTTATCCCCTGACCAGATGGTGCGCTTTTGCGGATTCACACAAAACGATCTATGCCGGGCAGCCCAGCTCACCAGCGGCTGGAAGCGCACATCCGAATCGGAGGCGCGGTCGAAAAGGGTTCGAAATGAGATTTCCTTATTTTCCAGGCCAGCCAAAACCTGGTCCAGATTATCTGGAGTGACTTGTATGATTGACACACCGCGCGCAGCGCAGGCGACTTCGATCATGTGAACGAAATCGGCGTCATACTCCCAGTTCCAGGCCAGACACAGGTCGTAACGCGACATCTTGAAGCATTATAGGAGTGATGCAGGCAAGAGTCAACGTTGACCGTTTACGCCGAATTGCTTCAGCAGTCAAATCAGATTGTCAGCGGGTACTATAGAATATTTGAAAAACCGGATGAATGGTATTTGCAGCCACAGGAGCGGCGTAAAATAAGCTTGGTGGGCAGGAGAATTTGCTGCTCGACCGGTTCCCCCTTGAATATCCTTGATAATTGTTCCGCCGCCACCTGTCCAATCTTTTCTGTGGGAGCCTGGACGGTTGTCAATGGCGGATTCAAGAAGGGCGCCATGCGAAAATCATCGAAACCTACCACTGAAACTTGCTCAGGCACTTGAATATTAGCTTCCCCCAGGGCAGTCAGGACACCAACTGCTGCATCATCATTGCCCGTAAAAATGGCATCGAAATCCATGAAATAACTTGATAAATGATCACGCAGCGCGTGGTAAGCTGCTTTATGCTCGAATTCACCCGGGAGGATCAGGGAATCGTCGAACGGCAGGCCGTGAGCTGCCAGGGAAGCGCGGTACCCCAATTCACGCCAATGGGAATCTTCCTGATCCCTGGGACCCTGGAAAAACATGATCCGTTTTCTACCGTGTTTCTCGATCAAATGGTCAACCAGTTTTTGGCTGGCGGCTTTATTTTCTATAGTCACGCTGGGAATATTTAAATTGGGTGGCGAAGTGCGGTAGAGTAAAACAAGCGGGAAGTGGATCTTGGACAGGTCGATCAGTTGCTCTTCGCACAGGCTGTTGGCGAAGACAAGCATGCCATCCGTATTGCGCGGACCGATCGGGGAAGGGAGGCTTTTATCCCGCATTTCCGGTCTGGATACCGCGACCAGCAGGTTGTAATTGTTCTCGCTGAAAACCGAAGCAACTCCGTTGATCAGCGGCTCAAAAAAGTCGTTCATCACGTTGGTTATAACCAAACCGGCAGCGCGTGTTTCCGGTGTGGCCAATTGGCGGGCAGCCACCCGCGGTTTATAGTTTAGTTCCAACATTACCTGGGAAATCCGTTCGCCCGCACTTTGAGAGACGGGGCTGGTGTTATTCATGTAGCGGCTGACCGTCGCAACAGAAACCCCTGCACGCCTGGCGACATCCCGGATGGTGGTTGAAGATGATTTTCGCGTCATATGAAGTGAACCTGTGGAATTCCCTGGATAAATCTTCACTAATAAGGTCAATGCCAGCATTTTTCTGAGGCGCTCGCTGGTTCTGCGAAGAATCCACTCAGCTTGTTAATTATATTGCATTTCTACCAGATAAATTCAGCTGGTTCCGCCGCGCAGCCAAGATATTCACAAAGGAAGGGCTGGGGTGTAAACACCCCAAATTCTCCTATTTCAGCTCTTCCCGCCATCCTTGTCGCCGGGCCTATTCCAGCACCTGTCTGCATCAGCGATACTTAAAAAAATAAAAGACGAGCTTGATATATTCGTTATTAAGATCCACCAGCCCGGTCTCATTTTTCCACCAGTTGGTCTGGTCAAAATCTGCATATGGAACGGCAGCCATCTCCAGAGTGACCGGCAACCCCTCAAGCGTTTTATCGAAAATCCACCTGGCGCGCCGGGTATGGAAGGCAGAAGTTACCAGGATTATTTTACGGACCTGGTGGGTTTCGAGATATTTCCGCAACGCGGCGGCCTCATCGAAAGTACTGGTTACGCCCCCTTGAAACGGCAGAATAATGATCTTTTCGGGCGGTACACCCAGCTTCTCCAACACGCCCACAGAAACGTCGGTGTCATTCGGTACCAATCCAAGTTCGACGACCGGTGAGTTTTCCGAGCGTGCGATGACGACCATGGGAGCCAATCCCTGTTCATACAATTCAGCGGCCCGGAATGGCCGGGTGTTGAATTCACTATTCAGCAGGAAGATGATCCCAGCTGACTGGAGCTTGTCATTGATAATCAGGTAGTCGGCTATTCCAGTCAAAATCCGGGTACGGAATCCAAAGGCCAGGATGATCAATAACAGGACAAGCGCACCTGCGGTGAGAATGCTCCAAAGGCTGCGCTGCCTGCGAATCAAGCCTGCATTCCTTTCCGCAGGCAGGATTTTTACTTCACGATCCAAATCCATCCTAACATGGTCAGCGGTATGAAGAACAGCAGAACGGCTATCGTCCCGGCTAAAGCGCCATGTCCTTCGCGCTCGTCAATCAATTTAACAGAAGGATAGAATCCCTCGATCTTCCAGCGTGGGCCTCCGAACCAGGTGAAAAGCACACCACCCAGAAGACCGCCCAGGTGTCCAAAATTGTCCACTCCGGTAGTGCTGAAACCAATCAGCAGGTTGATACCGGCTATGTACAGGACGTTCATTAGCGCGCGTCCGGCGCGATTTCCAAGCAGTTGGCGGTTTTGGAAAACGAACAGCCCTTCCGCCGCCAGTAAGCCAAAGACAGCCGTAGAGGCTCCCAGCGAAGGATTTGGCGACAACAAAAAAGAGAATACGTTTCCGGCGTATGCCGAGAGGAAGTAGAGCAGGGTAAAGCGCATGTGCCCGAAGCGGGCTTCCAGTCCGCGCCCATACAGGAAAAGGGCATACATGTTAAAGCCGATATGCAGGAGTCCATAAGGCAGGCTCGAATCGTGCAAAAAGACCGGCGTGATAAGCCGCCAGATCTCACCGGCCCGGATCAAAGGTCCGTATTTGACACCGAAAGTGGCTACTATATCCGTTCCAAGCAGATATACTCCGGCCAGCTGCAAAAGGTAAATAAAAACTGTAAAGCCCAGGATGGTATAAGTCACGTAAGGTTTTACATTGGGTACAGCCACCTGGATGGTGCGCGGCTGAGGCGTTTGCGGATACTGTTGTTCGGGGGTTGGATTCTGATTCATCCTTACACCTAAAATTATGGATTGTGTAGCTAAAGATTCACTTTGCGGGGATTAACACGATGATGCTCCGCCCGGATAATGGCGATGACCGTCTCCACCGTCTCATTCAGGCAGCCATCCGAATTGACAATAACGTAGTCAAACTCGATCGCACGTTTGAGTTCGCGCTGCGCGGTCGCGATGCGCAGGCTCAAATCCTCGGCGCTGTCTGACTTGCGACCTTTCAGCCGCTCCACCAGTTCATGTTCGCTCTGCGTGGTCAGAAAGATCAGCAACGCCTCCGGCGCCAATTTACGAACCGTGGCAGCGCCTTGAACATCCAGGCGCATGATGACATCCTGACCAGAGGACAAAGCATCCCGGACCTGCTTCTTGGAATTGCCCTTATAGTCATTGTAAACAATGGCGTATTCAAACATTTCATCATTTTCGATCATATGGGCAAATTCTTCCTTCGATACGAAGAAATAATCTTTGCCGTCCTGCTCATCGGCGCGTGGCTGACGGGTGGTTGCAGTGACAACGAAATGGAAGGGCAGGCCGCGCGCTTTTAAGGCTTGTACAACGCTGTCTTTTCCTACGCCAGAGGGTCCGGAAATGACGATCAGCAAAGGCTGAGGGTTATGAAGGTTGAACTCAGATTCAGTCATGGTTCTATTGTACCCGATAGCCGGATGCGGAGAAAAAGCGATAAAATAGGCCCATGCCTTTCTATGACTATACCTGCCTCGATTGTCACCAGCGTTTCGACGTGTTCATGACGTTCTCCGAATACGGTACCCGTTCCGTAACCTGTCCAAATTGCAAAAGCCAAAATGTCCGCCGGGGTATTCCGCATGTGCGTATGGCGAAATCGGAAGAAAGCCGCCTGGACTCATTATCCGGAGATTTTTCCGACCCGGCAGCCCTGGCCGGATTGGAAAATGACCCCCAGGCGATGGGGCGCATGATGCGTAAGATGGGCAAAGAAATGGGCGAGGAGATGCCGCCCGAATTTGGCGAGGTGGTGGACCGGCTGGAGAAAGGCCAGAGCCCGGAAGATATTGAGAAAGAATTGCCGGATTTGGGAGGATCCGATATGGGGGGATCTGATCCAGGGGATGAGTAAACTTATAAAAAAATCTGGCGGCCTATGCGGTCGCCAGATTTTTTTATTCAGGTAAGAGACTATTGGACCGGGACAATATCCAGGAGCATGCTGGTCTGATTTCTTTGCAAGGAAAATTTCATATTCTTGATCGTAGTGTCGGCGCTCCCAGACACGGTCATGCTAGAATAATTTTCCGTCACCCAGGTCAGAAATGCCAGTTGGACATCCGGCGGTAAGGTGCCGGCGAGAACAATATTTAGCACTTCCGTGCCCTGGTCGATCGTATCCTGTTGGTCCGTGCGAGGGATGGTAACCGTAACCTCGCTCAAATTGCACACATCTCCAATGAACTGGGCGGAAAATCCCTGCGCGATTGCCGAAAATGTCGTTGCTCCGCTGGTGGTCAATGTGGCGATCACCGCCGGCTTACCATTGGCGGTACCGTCCGTGAATGCAAACTCCTGTGTCATTTGAAGTACAGTCTTGGCAGTCTCCACCGAAACGCCCAACCCGCCAGTTGTCGGTGTACCCGTACATTTATTGGTAGATTGCTGCGCAGCAATCGTCTCGATCATGCCCTGGGCGGTCGGGGCGCTGGTCAATATCTCAGGCAATTGGGTGGAAACTGTTTTTTGGATGTCCTGGACCCCGGAAAGTAGACCGCAACCCAGCAAGAAGATCAAAAAGACTGGAAAAACGAGCCAACGAATTTTACGCATATTATTTCTCCTGTTCTATTATGATTCATCGCGATTATCTCTTTTTTCCCGGGAAATGCAAGATGGTCTGTGGTACTGGGTAATAAACCGGCCGTATTGCGTATCAGATCGTAATTGGCTCGCCCACTGTGAGTTTCTGCTTTTCCCGTCCCTTCCGCATGATCCAGGCTTCGCCTTGAACAAGGCGCGTTTTCTTTCCTTCAACTTGAATGTACCCATCGTCTGCCAGAAGGAGGATGGGATTGTTGTAAAAGACGTGATAATCAAAAAGCCAATCATCTTTGCTGAGACGGGATACCTCATCGTCCGGGTAATGGACGCTGAAGTTGAAGGGGGTTGCGTTCAAGCCGGAGAAATGAGGCGTTCCCACCATGTTCATATCTTTGCTGGTGAGGATGTTCGGTCCGCATAGGACCGTCCCTGCGCTGAAGGCAACCAGCGGCAGTCCCGCCAATACTTTTTTGCGCAGATAGTCGATGAGCTTGCTGATATGCAGGCGATGATTGAGCAGAAATGTATTCCCGCCGGGGATGTAAACCAGTTCGGCGTTTCGCAGGATCGCTTCCATCTCCGGTAATGTCATCAGCTCAGGATTCAAAGTTTCAACACGTGCCAATCCAAGAAAGGCCTTCGCGGTGTATTCCTGGTAGGTATCACCCAGGGAAGCTGCCGGAAGATAGGCGACGACCGGTTCGTCCTTTCCTTCCAGGTAAGGGCGGCTGGCATCCAGGATGTAGCGGATGTCATCTCTGCCGGGAGTGGAGAATAGGTGGAGGTTCATGGGGCACAATTTGGATACGCGTCAGGAATAGTAGTCGTATCATTGATGTAGGTTTTGTCGGGCAACAAAGGATAATCCGCCCCGAAGTATTCATTGAAAATCAGCCGGAAAGAATTTACCGGGGAGATCGTTGGATATAATTTTGCATTCCCATTCCCGGGCAAATAATAAGCCAGCAAATCGGTCGGCCGATTCGTACCACTCAAGCCGTGATCGCCCATTAAAATGATGATGGGAGGATTCTTGGAGTTACTGATGACCGTCTTCAAAATAGGGAGGATGCGCTGATCGATATATTGAACCTGATTGACATATCCTTTATCTTCATAGGCGGCGTTTACTGCGCTGCCGCGTTCACCGCCATAATAACCGGGGTCGGTCATGATCTCGCCGTCCGGACCGAACACGTAGGGATAATGCGGAATGAAAAGATGGACGTAGGTGAATTTCGGCCCGGCGATGGCAGGTACGTCGGTAATATGGTCGAGAATGAACTGCGTCGAAATGACATGGGTCGCAACAAAATCTTTATTCCCACCCGTCAAACCAGACAAATCCGTTGAAGCGGTGTCCTGGTTCCCGGATTTCCTCTGGAAATAATGAGCGATCTTTCCATTTGGGTCGAGGGCCGACAATATGATGGCTGCCGTACTCTGCCGGTACATGACCTCGAACGGGTACAGGTAACTTGAATTAATGGTCGGGTGACTGGTTCCAATCAAGACATCCGAATTGTCGAATTCGAGCAGCGGATATTCCTCCTGAAAAGCGACTGTCTTGTAGCCAACGCTTTTCAATTGCTGGCGTACTTCGTCATTTTTGAGGATGCTCCAAAAGCCGCTGTCGGAAAATTCACTCCAGACGTCATTGGTGTAGGATTTGGGAATATAGCGCATGTTCAACAAAGCTGAAATGGATGCATAGGTGAAAGTGTAATTTGGATGGCTGCAATTAGCCACATAAAACCCCATTTGGGTCAATTGGTTTATAAAAGGGGAATTGTCATATCCCAGGTCTTGTTTCAAAGCATCCGAGCGCATATAGGTATCCAGAACGATCACATAGATATCCGGCATGTCTTTGAGATTGGTTGTAAGCCTCAACCCGGACTGCACTTTGACCGGCTGACTGGCTGCATAAGCGCTCGAGATATAAGCGTAACTTAATTCCACAACCTGGAGCAGTACCAACACCAGGCTGGCGGCATTCAGATACAAGGTGTATTTGTCGTAGTTTTTGATGCGGAAGATCCCCCAGACTCCCACGCCCAGAATAATAATATAAATAGGGATCAGAACTACGTGGTGACTGAGGATCTCCAATGCCGGAGTGGCACGCGCGGCATAATAAATATGCCCGTATGAAAAGAAAGCGATCAGGAGTAGACTGCCAATTAAAGCCGCTTTGACCACATTCCGAAATACAAGATATAGAATCCCATAAAGGACAGCCGATCCAACCAGCGTGAAAAGAAATGGCCGGATAACCACTCCCGGATCCATCTCAGAGATGTTTACCGCCCACAGGAAAAGTAATGGATAAAACGTTAAAAGAAGATAGAACCAGGGAACATGTGCTATCGATTTTTTCATATCAGCCCTTGGTGTAGGTTTGCCCATCCCGGACCAAAAAACAAAATGCTAAGCGTCCGGCGGCTCGTCGTCCCCGTCATCCTCGTCAGGATGGGGTTCAATCTTCTTATTTTTTCCAAACAGGCGTTTTATTTTGGCCCAACTGACGGCGATGGCAATCCCCGCGCCGGCAATTGCAGCGATAAGCAATTGGATCAAAAAGCTTCCTGAGCCTGGATCAAGGTAAAAAAGGATCAATCTGCCTCCTATCGACCGCTGGAATATCTTCTTCAGCGATCATTATGGAAATCTGGTGTAAGTCAGTAAGCTTACAATCAGCCCCATTGGTAAAAATTGCCATCGGTTGAATTTTGGCCGGTTCACAAAGAGGGTGAATTATAACCAGTAGTTGCTATCAAATGTAGTATGAATTGTATGAATCTTTTAATGCAAGATCCGATGGGCAACCCAATACCATTTGGTGATATTTCAGACAGATTTCCTGAGGAACAGATTTATTCCAATTGTATAGGGACAGATTGAGAAGTGTGTTCTTGTATGGAAGAATCTTCGATCGCTTTGCCGGAGAGCACCACCTCAAGCAGTTGTGTAAAGGATGAGATCCGCTTTAATCCTATGACGAAATCCCACAACGGCTCGAACTTTTTCCAGGCTGTTTTGTAAGCGAGATGGCGCGCTGCGCTTTGGATGTCATTTTGCTGAACAGTGGAGTGAAGAATATTCGTCCAAGAATAGAAATTGTCATACGCGTGCCAGTAACCTGACTCAAGGGTTTGGGTCGACATACGCCTGGGAGTGAAAACCGCGTGGCGCGTATCGTACAAATCCCAGTCTCTCGAGATTATCCGATTGGCTTTTTCCATGCGTGCAAATAGCGGAGTATCCGGGTATGGAGTCATGATATGGAAGGTAGCCGTTTCAATCCCCTGGTGGATTGCCCATTCCACCGTTTGGTCAAAGACATTTTCATCATCTTCATCCATGCCAAAGACGAAACTTGCATTGACCATGATTCCCAGATCATGCAGACGATGAATGGCCTCGGCATAATCCCGGTTAAGATTTTGATACTTGCCCTGCTCCCGCAAGTTTTTCGGATTGAGCGTTTCAAATCCGACAAATAAGCTGCGCAGTCCAACTTCCGCGGCTTTCTGGAGCAGGCCTGGCTTAAGGATGGATTGCACCGTACCAGCCGCCTGCCAGAGGCGCCTCATCCCGCGCATCCCTTCGAATAACCGGTCGGCGAAATTCGGATTGCCAAAAAGATGGTCATCCAGGAAATACAAATGGCGTCCGGGCAGACTCTCGATTTCGGCGAGCGCACGGTCAACCGTCTGGGTATAAAACGAGTTACCTCCTTTGAAGAACGAAGATTTATAACAGAAATCACACTGGTACGGACAGCCTCGTGATACCACGATCGAGTTTGGGACAAGATACAGGTTTCGTTTGAGCAAATCCCGGCGCGGGAATGGAACATTGATAAGCGTGCGCTGCCTGGATTCGTAGCTCTTTTTTGGAATACCCATTCGATAATCGGTCAGAAATGCAGGCCATGTATCTTCACCCGGACCGATGAAAATCGCATCTGCATGCAAGGCAGCCTCTTCCGGCATGGAGGTGACATGGATTCCTCCAAGACAAACAAAACTTCCGCGGGCGCGATACTGGTCGGCTATTTCGTAGGAACGGTAGGCAGAGGTGATATAAACCTGGATGACTACCAGGTCGGGCTGGTCAGTAATATCGAGGGGCTCCACATGCTCATCCAGGATGGAAATTTCATCATCCTGATCCAGGTAGGCCGCCAAGGTGGCCAGTCCCAACGGAGGGAAAAGACTGTACTTAATCGGTCTCCAAAATGGGCTGTGTGCCTCTGTGAGAGCAGGCAGGATCAGTTTTACTTTCAAGGATATGTCTCCATCA
>JADGQB010000417.1 GCA_017882145.1 Anaerolineales bacterium | reverse complement strand
CGGGCGGGCGTGAGGATGTCATTATGAAGGTTTGTGAGAATTATTTATTGCGTATGCCCTTAATTATTAAGACCCCAAATTTGATTTCAAATTTGGGGTCTTGATTTATGCGCTGAATTTGAACGTGTAATCTGTAGGGTTACTTTTTTTCCAGGGTAGAAATGATCTTCGCCATTTCAGCGGAGATTTTTTTATCCAGCGGGTCGGGCTGGTGGTTTTCCAGGGTGCTGCGCGCCTTTGCCAGTGCCCAGTCGCGTGCGTCGTCCTGCCTGGCTTCCCACTCATTGAACGGACGCCGGTCCATGAATTGCGGCAGGAAAACCTCGCGCATGTGCTTGAGAGTATGCTTCTGCTTCAGGAAATTTCCGCCCGGTCCAACCGCAGCGATCGTGTCGAGCGCCAGGGTCTCGTCATCCACCACGATGCCCTGCATCGTCTTTTGAATGATCGCGAAGATCTCGCAGTCCATCATCATCTCGGCATAAGACCAGATGCGGCTGCCGTGCAGGAAACCAACACCGAGCAGCATGTCTGACATGACAATGCAAGCCATGAATGTGGACAGGCTGTTTTCGATGCCAGCCTGCCAGTTGGGTTCCTTGGCCCCCGTGGCAAACGACCCCATCGAGAGCGGGATATGGTAATAGTTACATAATGAGTTAACGGATGCACCGTAAAGGAAATCTTCGGGACCACCGCCGGTGTAACCTCCCGTGCGCAGGTCGGAGGCGGTCATGGCAGCCGCGTAAAATACCGGTGCGCCCGGGAATGCCAGCTGCAGCAGGGCCGTCCCGGCGATCACCTCGGCGTTGCCCACTGCCAGGTTGCCCGCCAGCGTGGCCGGACCGGTGGTCAGGTTGGCTGCCATGGTCATGAACCCGGTGGGAATACCGTACTCGGCACCAACCAGGGCAGCTTCCAGGTTGCTGGCATCATGCATGAGCGGGGAGGCGGAACACTGCATCAGCGAAAGGACCGGCCTCTTGCGCAGTTGTTCCTTTCCACCGGCGATCAGGGCCGCCATTTCAATGGCTGCCCGTGCCTCGCGTTCGTTGTAAACCGATTCGGTCTGGACGTGCTTGCTGGAGTTCTCCCAAATGGCCTTGATCTCGTGCAGGCCGCGCGTCTCGGGAGGCATGTCCTGCGCCGAGACCGGCACCCAGTGGAAGCCCACCTGCTCGGTGGCATCCGCAATCCGGGCAATGTCGCGCACGTCCTGCAGGCGCGACACCCGGCGCTCGCCGGTCTGGATGTCGATCACTTCCACCCCGCAGCCGTCCGTGCCCACAAAGACGTGGTTGCCGTCCAGCGGCAGGTCCTGCTGCGGGTCACGCGCCGCCAGCGAATAGGCGGGCGGGCAGGTCTTCAGGGCTTTCTCGATCAGCTCGCCCTTGGCGCGCACAACCATCTTCTCGTGATCGACTTCGGCGCCGTGGGCGGCCCAGATCTCCAGGGCTCTTTTGGAAGGGAAACGCACCCCCACTTTTTCGATGATCCACAACGTGGCGTCATGGATTTTCTTGACTTCCTGCGGCGTCAGTATTTCCAACCGCAGTTTCGGGTTGGTGATGGACTGGATCGTTTTCGACATGGCAGGCTCCCTGCGCTCAGGCGGCGCCCATCAGCTGTTTTGCCAGCCCGACCGCTCCGATGGCGTCCTCGGAGTACCCGTCCGCCTCGATCTTCTGCACCCAATCGCGCGTCACCGGGGCACCCCCCACCATCACCTTGACCTTCTTGCGTAACCCCAGCTTGTCCAGCTCGTCGATCACTTCCTTTTGCTTGACCATGGTGGTGGTCAGCAGGGCGCTCAAGCCCACCAGGTCGGCACCCACTTCCTGCACCTTGGCAATGATCCTGGCAGCCGGAACGTCCACCCCCAGGTCATAGACCTGGAAGCCCGAAGCCGAGAGCATCGTCCCCACCAGGGATTTACCGATCTCGTGTATATCGCCTTCCACCGTTGCCAGGACCACTTTCCCCAGCATGGTGCGCTGCACCCCCCGTTTCTGCATTTCCGGTTCCAGCGTGGCAACCGCAGCTTTCATGGCTTCCCCAGCCATCACCAGTTCGGGCAGGAAAGCCTGCCCGCAGGCAAAACTCTCCCCCACGGTGTTGACCCCTTTGACAAACCCCTGGGTGATGGCTTCCAGCGGGTCGATGCCGGCGGCGATCGACTGGCGCGCCAGGGCCGCGGCCGCATCGGAATCCCCGTCCAGCACGCTCTGCGCCATCTTCTGGTATAGATCTTCGTTCATGTGTCACTCCTTCTGCAATGTGGGATCGGATTTATGGATTTATTTGGGACAAGCTAATTATATAATGACGTTCGATAATTGACTTGGATTCTGACGATACCCGACCTACAAAAAAGACCATCCAATAAAAGATGGTCTTTCTCTTGTTAGTTCTGCTCAAAGATCCAGCGATCTGTTTCACGTTTCCAGTTTATTAATTCGGACGGTGTAAACCAAAGGGCAACTTCCTTTTCACTGTTTTCGACGGTATCAGAAGCGTGCGTCAGATTGCGACCGATTTCCAGGGCAAAATCATGGCGCACAGAGCCGGGAGCAGCCTCAGTAGGTCGTGTAGCCCCCATCGTCTGCCTGATGGCAGCTACCGCGTTCGGTCCTGTCCAAACCATTGCCATCACCGGCGCGGAGGTGATGTATTTAATCAAGGTATCATAAAAGGGTTTGCCTTTGTGAATGGCATAAAAATCTTTTCAATCAGATTGGCGCCTCCGACTTCAAAAAAGAGGTAGATGAAAATGCAGTTCATCCCAACAATGCGGAAAAATTTTGAGTTCTTGACGAATACTTTTTTTACGTCGATTAGCCAGTAGGAAAAGGTAAGGGCGAGAATGGCCCAACCTCCGCTGGCAAAGACAAATGAAGAAGTGGCAATTTTCTTTATAATAGGTGTAATATTAAGAGCATCGAGGGAGAACCCTATTATTAAAGCAGAGACACCAGCTATGAGTAATGTCTGAATCTTCTTTGATGCAGGTTTTTCACTCATCAGAAGTCTGCCGCACAGAACACCCCAAACAGTA
>JADGQB010000150.1 GCA_017882145.1 Anaerolineales bacterium | reverse complement strand
ATGGTATTCGTGGCAGTAACCAAAGCCTAAAGATAAACCTAGGGGCAGGTCTTGTACCTGCCCCTTACTCTATTAGTAGATATTAATTCCTGGGATACAAATTAGCGTATCCTCATAAGAATAACCAACAAAACCACCCCTACCAGGAAAGCCGCCGTGCCCTGCCACCTGGCAAGCTTTGGCTTGGGGAACGTGCCGGGCTTAAAAAACGCCAGATAAAGGATATATGGGCCGCCGACCAGGCCGGCCGCCCCCACTCCCAATAACAACATTCGAAACATCGTCGCCATCCGGTTCTCCTCTTATTTCCAGCCAAACTGGCCGCGCAGTGGTACGAAGCATACATCCGTTTCGCTTCGGCAAGTATACTCTTGGCCGGTCCGTTCCCAGACCTCCAGCCGCTGGACCCTGCGGCTCCCGACCGGGACAATCAGCCGCCCGCCTTCGACCAACTGGTCAAGCAACGCGTGCGGTGCCTCAGGCGCTGCGGCCGCCACCAGGATCCGGTCAAAAGGCGCGGCTTCCGGCCAGCCCCGGCTGCCATCCCCGGTATGGACGTGGACATGAGCATATCCCAGGGCAGCCAGGGTCTTCCCAGCCTGGCGCGCCAGCTCCGGGATCAGCTCGGCGGTGTGAACCTCGGCCGCCAGTTCGCCCAGTACGGCTGCCTGGTACCCCGACCCCGTGCCAATTTCCAGCACGCGGTTAGCAGGCTGCACTGCCAGCAGCTCGGTCATCAGCGCCACGATGTACGGCTGGGAGATCGTTTGCCCATGCCCGATCGGTTGCGCTCCATCTGAATACGCCCACGGCAGATTCTCCGGCAAAATAAAGCAATGCCGCTGCACAGAGCCCATGGCGGCTAATACGCGTGGATCGCGGATCCCGCGTGCGAAGATCTGTTGCTCAACCATACGCTTACGCGCCAGGCTGAATTCGTCTTCAGGCATCATGGTTCCAAAGCCAATTTCCGTGCGATCTGACGGTCCACCTTACCCATCGGGTAATGGGTCAGGTCAGCCAGGGCTGCCCAGGCGAGTTCGGCCGCCTCGATCGGCCTGGGTTCGCCATCCGATAATTCACACAAGAAAGCATGCAGGGTGATGCGGAAATGGGTGTAAGCGTGTTGATAGACTCCAAACGGCTGGCCAACCCTGATCGCCACACCCAGCTCTTCCCGGATCTCCCGCGCGAGACAGGCCTCGAACGTCTCATTCGCCTCCATCTTTCCGCCCGGGAATTCCCACATCCCACCCAGCAGGCCCTTTGAGGGGCGTTTCGCCAGCAAGACTTTCCCGTCGCGCCCAAGCACTGCCGCAGTGACAACGTAATGAGGCACCACTGCTTTGGGCTTTAAGACCGGGCGCTGGTCCTGGATGCCGAGCTGACGAGCCAGGCACAGGTCTGTGAGCGGGCACAACAGGCAGCGCGGGTTCTTCGGCAGGCAGATTGATGCGCCCAGGTCCATCAGCGCCTGGTTGGCATCCCCTGCCCGGCCGGTGGGCAAATTCTGCTCCGCCAGCCTCCATAGTATCTTTTCTCCGGGAGGCGAATCGGCTGGCTCGGCTACGTCAAAAACGCGCGCCAGCACCCGCCGGATATTACCATCCAGAGTGGGGACATCCAGCCCGAATGCCATTGAGCCGATTGCGCCGGCGGTATAGCGCCCAATCCCGGGCAGGCTGCGCAGGTCGACCAGGTTATGCGGGATTTCACCTTCATATTTTTCAAGAACGACCCTGGCAGCATTATGTAAATTGCGCGCCCGGCTGTAGTATCCCAGCCCCTCCCACACGGTCAGGACATCTTGTTCGGAGGCCGCTGCCAGAACGGAAATGGTCGGGAAACGGCGCATCCAGCGCTCGTAATAAGGGATGACCGTTTCGACGCGCGTCTGCTGGAGCATGATCTCGGAAACCCAGACTGCATACGGGTCCACGGAGCCGCGCCAGGGCAGTTTACGGCCCTGATGAGCGTACCATTCCAATAATTTGTCAGGGAACCTATCCATTGATCCGGACCGAAAAAGTGATTATCCCCTCTAAGAATGCTGACAGAAAGAATAATGGCCAAACCTTAAGCCGGGAATCATCCAACATGTCTAGAATTGGAAACCGTTGCGGGCCGGGACAACCTTATAAGAAAAATTCTTTACTAGCCCAAATAATTTATCTTGCAATTGGCTCCAGCCTTCCGAGCGCAGGACTTGCTGCACGCCCGACAGATCATCGGCTAAAATGCCAACCTGGATCTGTGGGTAATCGCCGTAAATGGTTGCCCAGGCCTCCACCGGCTGGAATCCAAGGCGTTGCACACCGGGGATGAATTCCCCGATGACAAACTCAAAATAATCCTGCTCATGTTCGGGAACGATGTCCCAGGTCATCATCAATTTTACAGACATACCACGCCTTATTCGCGCTGGTAATCCAGCACGATCACTTTTGTCTCATCCGGCAAGCTGGATTTGGTTACTTTCAAACTTGGCACGGTTTCTGCTTCGTGCAAACCCATTTCCTTCAGGAATTTGTCCAGCCGGTCGAGTGGGACTTTGGTTGCCGGGGTGGCGTAATGCATCGGGATAACGATGTTTGGCTCCAGCAGGCTGACGATCTCGGCAGCTTTGGCCGCATTCAACCCGCTGCCTCCGCCCACCGGGACAAGCACGATATGGACGGTCCCGAGTGCTTCGATCTCATTCTGGGGCGGTACGGAACGAATATCGCCCAGGTGGGCGACCGTGATGCCCATATAGTCGAAAACAAACAAAGTATTGCGCGGCTTATCGACCGCTTTTTTGCTCTGTCCATCCATCTGGATCCCGGTAATAAACACACTTCCTATCTCAAATTCACCCGGCCCGGTGATGGCGTGCGAATAGCCCTTGACCGCATTCAGATAATTATGTCCCGGCGCATCGTGACTGGATGTAACGATATCCGCTTTCAATTTGAGCGGTTGATATCCGACATTTTCAGCATCGAATGGGTCACAAACGACCGTGGCCATACCACGCTCGGCCAGGCGAAAACAAGAATGTCCGTACCAAATAATTTCCATGCAATCCTCCGTGCGGGCCAATTATACACGTATAATTATGGGGATGGAATTCGAACTCTCCCCTCGCCGGGCTGGCGAGGCATCCGTAGATCGCACTCAGGCCGGATGGCGTCTGAATATGCACATCGGTCAGCCGCACTCCTATCGCCTGGCTCAGATCGACGATTATGCCCGTACCCGGCGGAGCACCCTGAAGCATGCCCCGCCATGGGCATTCAGCCTGCGCGCACGCGTTTCGAAGGCTGATCTGCCTGGAACCTGGGGGTTTGGCCTCTGGAATGACCCCTTTGGGCTTTCGCTTGGCTTTGGCGGTAAACCCGGAAGACTGCCGGTCCTGCCGCAAACCACCTGGTTCATGCACGCTTCCTTGCCAAATTGGTTATCCCTGCGTAACGATCCTGAGGTAATGCCGGCCAACGGTTTCTTTGCCGGAACTTTTCGCTCCCGGCGTATCCCGACTGTCTTGATGGCGCCCGGCCTTTTAGCATTCCCTTTACTGGCAATCAAGCCGGTCTCCCGTCTCCTGCGCCGGCTGGCCAGCCGGATCATCCGCCAGGAACAAACTCGGGTCAGCGTGGATGTCACCCAATGGCACGAATATTCAATCCGGTGGTTGCGGGAAAGTTGCAGCTTTGGGGTGGATGGAAGCGAAATCCTGAAGACCTCCTGCACCCCTGCCCCTCCACTGGGTTTGGTGATCTGGATCGACAACCAGTTTGCCGCCTGGACCCCGCAAGGGCGGATAAGTTACGGTACATTGGAAAATCCGGCGGCCTGGATGGAGATCGAAAGGTTGAACATTCAGCAGGGATAAATATGATTTTCTGGTGGGTGAAACCAAGTTCGGTTATACTTGCGTCAGGAGCGTGTGCTCCTGGTTTTTTTTTATTAAGAGGAACTATGGCTTATATTGGTGAAATTGCAGCGCTGTTTACATCCTTTTGCTGGGCATTTTCGGCGATAGGATTTACGAAATCGACCCAGCAGGTCGGTTCCCAGGTCACCAACCGTGTACGGGTATTCCTTGCCATGTTGATGTTGATCCTTATCAACGTAGTTCTATATGGCCAGCCGGTTCCGCTGCATGCGGGCACTGCGCGTTGGGCCTGGTTGGGCGTTTCTGGCATCATTGGGCTTTCCCTGGGTGATGCCTTCCTGTTCCAGGCTTACCATGAGATCGGCCCGCGTCTCGGCCTGCTGCTGCTCAGCCTGGCACCGGTTTTCGGGGCAACCATCGCCTGGATCTTTTTCGGACAATCACTCGATCTGCTGCAGATTGCCGGCATTGTCGTCACCTTGGGAGGCATATCCTGGGTGGTAATGGCCCGCCCAAAAGCAGGCGACGAGAACGTTCGCAAAGTGACTGGTCGCGGCATTCTTTTCGGGATGCTGGCCGCCCTCGGACAGGCCACCGGTCTGGTCTTCTCACAGCAAGCCATGACCTCCAACTTTTCGCCTTTTGCGGGTACGCTTATCCGCATGTTCGCAGCGGTTATAACGCTCTGGATCGTGGCTGCCTTCCAACGCCAGGCTGGGCCCACTGTTAATGCTATGCGCAAACAGCCTGCAGCTCTCCGCTGGGTGGCCTTTGGTGCCTTGTTCGGACCGGTCATCGGAGTCTCATCTTCGTTGCTGGCAGTCGAACATACCGGGATTGGCGTAGCCAGCACGCTGATGGCGCTGCCGCCCGTCTTTATGCTGCCGATCAGCTACTTTGTCTTCAAGGAACGTTTTGGCTGGCAGGCCGTCGTAGGGACGTTGATCGCGATGGCCGGTGTGGCGCTTTTATTTTCGTGACATTCCCCAATCCAGTTTGTAAAGTGGACATCCCCCTGACCCCATTCATTCCATCCAGACCGTCCGGTCTTCGAATGAAGGTCGCTCGGCCGCGGCCGGCAGCATGTCCGGATAGCCAATGTAAACAAAACTGATCAATTCCTGGTCGGGTGCAAACCCCAGGAATTTCTTGACTTCCGGGTCGCGCGCCGCCGGTCCGGTACGCCACATTGCGCCCAGGCCTTCGGCATGCACAGCCAGCAGCAGGTTTTCCACTGCTGCCGCTACGGCGCAGATGTTTTCTATCTCCAGGACGCGCGGATCGCTGGATTTATCCACGCCAACTGCGATCAGGATCGGAGCCCGCAGAGGTTTGGCGCGCTCGATCTCCATGGCCGTCTCCGGCAAATCCGGGTTCTTTTGCTTCAGCGACTGCGCCATGATCTCCCCCAGCGCCTGACGGCTTTTTCCGGTCAGCACAATGAAGCGCCAGGGGCGAATATGGTAATGGTTGGGGGCCTGCACAGCCGCATGCAGAACTTTCTCGATCAATTCATGCGCGATTGGATCTGGTTTTACTTTAGAAATCGAATGGCGGGTCAGGATGGCTTCAATTGTATCCATGGCGGCTCCCTTATGCAACACCCTGCGTATGGAATACCCAATCCCAGACCGGCGAGCTGACGCCAAAACGCGTATCCGGCTCTTTATAATGGTGCTGCATGTGGTAACGCTTGATATACTTGGCATAACCTGCGCGCATCGGGAAATGATGCGTGGCGTAGTGGGTCAGGTCGTAGACCAGGTAACCCACCAGGAAACCGGCGATCAGGGGCGCCACCCATTGTGGGGACTTGAGCAATACTGCCAGGATAAGGTAAAAAAGTCCGCAAATGATTGCCGCCATCGGGATGCTGACCGGGAAGGGCATCACCAGGCGGGTCTTGTCTTGCGGCTGGGCATGGTGGATCCCATGGAACAGAAAAAAGATACGTTCCTGACGAGGCGTGGAGGGTTTGTGGTGGAACAGGAATCGGTGCAAGGTGTACTCGGCAAAGGTCCACAGGAACAGCCCGATGATAAAGCCCAATGGGATGTACGCGGGGAAAGTCGGGCCTGAAGCCCTCAACACGGCATAGATCAGCAGGAGCACTACAATAGGCAGCCAAAGGGCAATGATGGCTATCGGGCTGATGTGCGTGAAGAATTCCAGGAAATCAGATTTAAAGAGACGAATGGGTTCCGCATCCCGGCTGGTGTCAATCGGAAGATGGCTCATGGCATTCTCCTTCCCCCTATTTTAACCCATCCGGCTGGATAATCCCCTTTATCTTATCCGAATGGGAACCGGCTCCAAACGTCTGGCAAATTCCACCACCAGCCTGCGCACTTGTTCCCAGGCCGGGTGCCTCACATCCAGGAGGTCATGTCCGGTCTGAACTTCGGCATAGCGCACCGGGCCGGCATAATTCTTCAATAATTGATTGGTCATTTTCGTGCGCGCAAGATTATCGTGTACGCCTTGAACCGTCAGCAAGGGGATCCGCACATGGGCAGCCGCCTGGTAAGCGGCGCTGCCAGCCCTGCGGATCTCATCGAACATCCGGGTGGGGATTTTCACCTTGCGCAATTCACCCGGGGTGCGCGGATCATCCGGATTAAGGCGCGGGAAAAAGCGCTGGAAAACCTTGCGCGCCTGCACATCCTTGTAATTTACTTTCATCAATCGGAATGGCATCAATACAGGGAAAATCCGGCTCAGGATTGGCAGGAGCGGCCAAACGAAGGAGGACAATTGCCAGAACGGGGCCAGGATCGCCAGTCCATCGATCGGGATCTGCGAAACGGCCTGCAGGCTCAAGGCTGCGCCCATCGAGATCCCGACCAGCATGACCGGCGAATGCTTTTTGCGCAATTCGAACAAAGCCTCCCTGACTGCTGCAGACCAATCCTCGGCCCGGCGCGAAGGCAGGCTGTCAAGGTCCGACCCAAAACCGGGCAGTAACAACCCCCGTGCGGTCCAACCGCGCTCGTTCAGTGCTTCCGCCAGTGGGCGCATCTCTGCCGGAGTTCCAGGGAATCCATGCACCAATAAAGCCGCAGGGTCACCCCCAGGAATTGTGAAATCTGCATGTTCAGGACCATTAAAAGGGTTAAAAGGGAGCATTATTATTCCTTAATAAAACCATTAAAACACAGGGGCGCGCCAAAGCACGCCCCTGTGGACTGAATTGTTATTTATCTTCTGCGATCTTCGTGCCGGCGTATTTCAGCGCATAGTGTGCTGCCGCCAGGCGGGCGATCGGAACACGGAAAGGTGAACAGGAAACGTAGTTGTTACCGATCATATGGCACCACTCGATCGATTCGGGGTCGCCACCATGCTCGCCGCAAATGCCAACTTCCAGGTCTGGGCGGGTCTTGCGGCCATCATTCACGGCCATCTGCATCAACTTGCCTACGCCTTCTCGATCCAGGGTCTGGAACGGATTCTTCGGCAGAATACCCTCGGCTACATAGGTGACCAGGAAGTTGCGTTCGGCATCGTCGCGCGAGTAGCCGAAGGTCATCTGGGTCAGGTCATTGGTACCGAAGGAGAAGAATTCGGCCAGGTTGGCCAATTCGCCGGCAGTCACGGCCGCGCGTGGAATCTCGATCATGGTCCCAAATTTATAAGTGAAGTTCACTTTCTTCTCTTCCATGACAGCCTTGGCAATCCGCACCAGGCGCGGCTGGATCCATTCCAGTTCCTTGACCGTTCCAGTCAGCGGGATCATGACTTCGGGATGAACAACAATCCCGCGCAGGGTGCAGTCCGCGGCTGCTTCGAAGATGGCGCGTACCTGCATCTCAACGATCTCGGGCATGGCGATGCTCAAACGCACGCCGCGCAAGCCCATCATCGGGTTGGATTCATGCAGGCTTTTGATTGCAATCAGCAAATGTTCTTTTTCTTTCAAGCCATTGGTTTCACCCTTGACGCGCATGGTCACAACTTCTTCGAAGAGCTTCTCCTCGTCGGGCATGAATTCATGCAGCGGCGGGTCGATCAGGCGGATGATGACCGGGTAACCGTCCATCGCCTCGAATAGGCCATCGAAATCCTTGCGTTGTGTGGGAAGTAGAAGGTTAAGCTGCTTGGTGCGTTCAGCACTGGTATCGGCCAGGATCATCTTCTGGACGATCGGCAGGCGCTCGGTCTCGAAGAACATATGCTCGGTGCGGCACAGGCCAATCCCCTTGGCGCCATACGAGCGGGCACGCCGTGCATCCTTTGGATAGTCCGAATTCGCCCAGACCTGTACGCCAGGCGCCTTGCGGCCATCCGGCAGGACGCGAATATCCTTGCGGGCAGTCAATTCATCCGCCCAACCCAGCAGGGTCAATAGGTCAGTCTGTTCCTCGATATTCGCTTCTACGGTTGGGATTTTGCCAATGTATACTTTTCCAGTGGTGCCATCGACCGAGATCCACTCGCCTTCCTTGACGGTCTTGCCTTCCGCTTCCATGACACGTTTCTCGAGGTCGATCTTCATCATCGAAGCGCCTACCACGCAGGGGATGCCGAACTGGCGGGCAACCACTGCTGCGTGTGAGGATGCGCCGCCTTCGCTGGTCAGCACACCCTGGGAGGCGATCATACCATGCACGTCATCCGGTTTGGTGAATGGACGTACCATTATGACTTTTTGCTTTTCTTCCTTCGCCATCCGCTCAGCGGTATTTGCATCGAAATAGATCTGGCCGACTGCCGCACCCGGTGAGGCATTGACTCCTTTGACATAATAATCGCCGGATTTTTCTGCGGCCTTTAGTGCTGATTCATTGAATTGCGGGTGCAGCAATGTATCCACGTCGGCGAATGAAACGCGCAGCACAGCTTCTTCCTTCGAGATCAAGCCTTCATTTGCCATTTCCATGGCAATCTTGATTGCAGCCTTTGCGGTACGTTTGGCATTGCGGGTCTGAAGCATCCAAAGTTTGCCGTGCTCGATGGTGAACTCGACATCCTGCATATCCTTGTAGTGCTTCTCCAGCTTGGTGGTGATGTCCATGAATTGTTTATAGGCTTCCGGCATCTTCGAACCAAGTTGCTCGATCGGATCGGCGTTGCGAATACCAGCCACTACATCTTCGCCCTGGGCATTCAGCAGGTATTCACCCATCATTTTCTTTTCACCGGTGGATGGGTTGCGGGTGAAAGCTACGCCCGTCCCTGAATCATCGCCCATATTGCCGAATACCATGGTCACAATATTAACCGCAGTACCTAATTCATCGGAGATGTTGGTTGCCTTGCGGTAATCCACAGCCTTCTTGCCATTCCAGGATTCGAACACTGCCTTGGTGGCCAGTTCCATTTGCTTGTAAACTTCCTGCGGGAACTCAACACCGGCATGCTCCTTGTGCAGTTTTTTATAGACTGCAACCAGAGCTTTCCAATCCTCGGCAGTCATTTCGGTATCGAGCTTATAGCCTTTCTTGGACTTATATTCAGCCATCGGCTGCTCGAAGACCTCGTCATCCAGGTTGAAGACGGTGGTACCGAACATTTCGACCAGGCGGCGGTAGGAGTCCCATACGAAACGTGGATTCCCGGTCAGCTTGACCATCCCTGCCACGACTTCATCGGTCAGGCCGATGTTGAGGATGGTGTTCATCATGCCAGGCATGGAGAACTTGGCGCCTGAGCGGCATGAGACCAACAGCGGGTTGGTTGGATCGCCGAATTTTTTGCCAGCTTGCTTCTCGACCACCTTGAGGGCCGCCAGCATCTGGTCCCACTGGCCTTCAGGGAAT
>JADGQB010000416.1 GCA_017882145.1 Anaerolineales bacterium | reverse complement strand
AAAAGTGACCCAACCGTGAACACCATGGTGTTCCAAACCGCCGTGCTGAAGTCCGGGTTATTGATCAACCGCTCGAAGTTACCCAAACCAATGAACGGCGCTTCCCCGGTGACAAAGGATTTGGCGGTGTAGCGCTGAAAACTCATCAAGATGTTGTTCACGATCGGGTATACGTAGAAGATGAGCACAAAGACGACCGCAGGCACGAGAAACAGGAGCCCGATCATCTGGTCGCGCTGTTTCCAGCCAGGTAGCCTGTGAAGAGTAGGTGCGGCGGCTTTCGGCGCCGCACCGACAACCATAGAGCCTTTTGGAGGGCGCCCTTGTTGTCCATTATCGATCATTTCAGCGCACTCTCCGCCTGTTTTTGAGCTTCGGTCAAAGCATCCTGGGGCGACTTGGCGCTGGTCAGGGCCGCCTGAATGGCGTTCCACAGCGGTTGAGAAACCTTGCTGTAGTTCGGCCCCAGGTTGGCAGGCGGGCCGGTGCGTGAGCGCTCAGCCGCGGCAGCATCCACAAAGGACTGCATGGCCGGGTTATCCTTGGCCGCCTGCTGTGCCAGCGTCGTCCGGGAAGGAATGTAGGCCTGAAGGTTGGCCCATTCCAACATTTCCTTGTCGGAGAGCAGGCAGTTGACTACTTTGCCGGCGGCTTGCATGCTGGCCGGGTCGGTGCTCACCGGGATGGTCAGAACTTCACCGCCCATTGGGCCGGGAGCCGCGCCGCCATCGGGCTGCGGAATCGGCACCACGCCGTATTTGATCCCTGACTTGTCCAGGGCAGTCAGGTTCCACACGCCGTTTTGCTGCATGGCCGCCTTACCAGCCATGAACTGGTCGTTGACGTCGCCTTGCGACCACTGCACAACCGATTTGGAGGCATATCCGCTTTTTACAAGGTCAGTCCAGAACTGGAGAGCTTTGACTGCCTGGGGTGAGTCGAGCTTGGACAGGTCTGCGCCGGAGCCCCAGAACCAGGGTTCGAACTGCCAGGAGCCTTCTTCGGTGGCCGGGGCAGAGAAGGCAATCCCATAAACGCCGTTACCGGTGAGCTTGGCCGCTATGTCTTTGACTTCTGCCCAGGTTGTAGGTGGCTTGAGCCCAGCTTTATCGAACATATCCTTATTATAGAACAGCGCCATCCCATTGATACCGGGAGCAATCCCATAAACCTTGCCTTTGTATGTGCCAGCCTCGATGAGGTTCTTGTACAAACCGGTGAGATCGACGCCATAATCGGTCAATGGGGCGAGGGCGCCTGTGTCGGCGATCTGCTGTAGATCGGGGTTGTCGATGCGCAGGACATTCGGCAACTGCTGCTGTTGTGCGCCGAGGAGCACTTTCTGGATCAGCTCATCGCGTGGGATCGCCTGCCGGTCGATGGTGATTCCGGTCGAGGCCGAGCATTCGTCGAGTACTTTTTGCCATTGCGTCATTTGAGGATCAGCGCTCTGGTAATCCCATTCGGTGATCTTGGTCACAGCCGGCCCGGGCACGTTGGTGGCTGTCGCCGCAGGCGGCTGGGTGGCAGCGGGAGGCTGGGTGGCAGGCGCAGCTTGCACCTGCGTTGGGGCAGGCGGCTGTGTTGCCGCCGGTTGAGGCGCGGCTGTTGGCGTAGCGGCGCTCCCGCAGGCTGAAAGCAGCAACAAGGCAATCAGCGCAATACTGAACAAGGGAAACACTTTGCGGACCATATACTTTCTCCTTCTTTTTAGAGAATAGGAATGACAATCGGCAAGCACAGGAATCGTGCTTTACACCCAAAACAGAATATTTTTGAGTACCTTGCAGGGGAGTAGAAGGCTATTTTATCTACGCAATTCCCGAGGACGGGTACTTTTTCGCACCTCCATCTTTGGCGGTAAAAGGATATGTGTGATTTTCGGCTTTTTGGTATTCAGCTTATCGATAAGAATCCTGGCAGCCATTTCTCCAATCTCATCTCCCTCCCAGGGAATTGAGGTCAATGGAGGGATAATGAGATCGCTTTCCCGGCCAAGGGCAACCCCGACCAGCGAATAATCTTCCGGGATTTGCTTTCCTAAACTTTGCACGGCGTTTATCGCACCCACTGCGACCGAATTATGCACGGCGACGATGGCCGTCATTTGCGGATGCTCTTCGATGGCTGCCTTGATACAGGCGCGACTGCCTTCGACCGCCAGGCTGGATTCATAATAAATCGGCTCGAGATTGAATTCAGAGACTGCGGCTTGAAAACCCAAATGGGAACGGATGGCCGGTCCAAGATTGGCCTTGTGCCAGGATGCGGGATAGGTAAAGAAGCCAATTTTTTCGTGCCCTAATTCCACCAGGTGGGCATAAGCCTGTACCACGGCATTTTCGAAATCAAAATCAATATAATCCAGGTTTTCATTATCCTGGCAGCGCCCGATCATGACGAAGGGAAAATGAAGCTTGTTCAGCGTTTCGACCCGCCAATCGTCCAGGCTGACCTGCATCAAAATCAGCCCGTCGGCAATCGAGGCGCGGCAGATGCGGGTCAGTTCACGCGGATCCAGGTCGCCGGTAAACAGGGTAAAGTAGTAGTTAGCCTGGGCGGCTCCTTCGGCGATGCCGGTCACAAAATTCATCTCTAAGCGCTCGGAAAGGAGCTTAGGGCTGGACAAAGGATAATGGAGCGCAATGGAGTGCGTTTTGCCAGAAGCCAGGTTTTGGGCCTGGGTGTGCGGCACATAATCCATTTCTTCAACAATGCGTAAAATTTCCTGGCGAGTCGCTTCGGAAATCCCCTTTTCGCCATTGACTGCCCGGGAAACGGTTTTTGGAGATACTCCGGCTTTTTTAGCGACATCGTCAAGTGTGACAGACATGAACACCTCAGAAAATGCTCGAAGAATGGATAATGCAGGGGGCTTTGTGATGTGGACTTTGTTACGTCAGCGCTGACGTCAGCGCTGTCTTAATAATACGAAATAATTGTTGAGTTGTCAAGAAGCAATTTATCTGTGTGTCTGCCAAAGTTTAAAAGTGAACCGATAGCAGTTCAAAAGTGAACTCTATCCAGTTGAAAAGTGAACCGAGGAAAACCTGAAAATCGAGTTTCTA
>JADGQB010000415.1 GCA_017882145.1 Anaerolineales bacterium | reverse complement strand
GGGATTTATTAGAGCGGACGAATGAACTTATCTAGTGAGTAATTCAGAGAAAAAATCCCGGCGAGATGGCCGGGATTTCAGAAAAAACAACCATTTGTTTGATATTCAGGAAACAAGCATTTCTGCTGGTTCGCTCGGAGATGAAGTCGAAACTTTGATCAGTTGGGCAGCGTGTCTGTATACGAATGGCATCGTGATCCAATATGTAACTGCCATATAAACCAGGATGTAAGAAAAAGCGTTTTTTGCAAGCCAGACTTGAATCGCAAAGGCGCCCAAGGAGACCGCTATCGCAAAGTAGATGTAGATGCGCGTGCGATGGAGCCAGGCATATGGAAGGAAATGGATTCCGCCCAAGGAGGCCAGCGCAAGCGGTATGCCGCCTGGGTTGAGGCTGTAAACGAGGATCAATGCCGGTAAACCGAGGGCCTGTGACATGGCCATTTGAACCGATAGAGATCGAAGCGGGTTATCCGGGTCCATGCGCTTTTTACCCATTTTTCGTTCCAGCCAAAAGGCAATTGGAAGAGCGATACCGCCCTGGAACATTGCGATCAATGCTGCAGTCGACCTGGGGATAAAAAAGGACAGGACGGCCGTAATCAAGAAGGTGGCGCCATAAGCAATCAAGAATGGAGCACCGCCCATGGAACTTGCGCTGACGTCATCAAAAGCCCTGGTAAGGTTATTCGAAGGATTATTCAATGGGATTATCTCCTGGTTACGTTATGAGGTATAGATAGGTGAAAGAAGGAATACCTGCCTGGCGTGCATTGCAGTGCCGGGCAGCCATCCTTAACCACTCTTACCGAATACAATGATTTGAAGGTGTCAGGGTCATCTTTGTGATCTCTGCTTCGATGTAGGCCTGACCCAGGCTGCTTGCCACCGAGATGCGGTGATGACCATCGCGGACGTAGTAGGTGCCATCCACATCCACCAGGTCAACCGGCGGCAGGACCCGGCCGCGCAGGTTTTCGAGGGCAATGCCCAACCAGCGGCTGCGACTGGACTCCTTGACCGGGTGAAAGGCGGCGTCAAAAACATCCGATTTCCCCAGCGTACCCTTGATACAGGCAATGCAGACCGCTTTGAGGCCGGCATAGGTGCTGTTCTGTACCTGGTTGCATTGCATGGTATCGTCCAGATCGAGCAAGCGGGTGGCACGACGCGTCAGCCTGGCCCACAGACGATAGAACCAGCCGCGCGAACTTGTTTGCCAGAAAAGGGCAACCGCTTGATTGGAATTTACCTGGTTTACAGACGCACTTTGCATCATGGCGGATCTCCTATCGAACGCTTGTGAACTACACTTAGTTTACATCTGCCATAGGATCTCTGCATCTGACGAGCGGATGGTTTTTACCTGTCCGATAGTATAGGCCGATGAAGAAAAGGTGCCCTTTGTTCGTTAGCCCTAAACGGATTGTTGTTTGAATTTCCGTTCAGGAACGCGGAGGATCTCTGGGGTTTTAGCCGCCGGGAGCGACTGATCCCAGCGCTATGAAGAAGAAAATTACCACATCCATCCAAAAATGGATGAACCAGGCCCAGGAGAAACCGCGTGTCTCAAGCATGGACTTGCCCATCAACCAACCGGGGATAAAAGCCAGGATGACCCCCACAATGCCATAAGGGACGCCGTAGAAGTGCCCGATGCCGAAATAGACTGCCGTGATCAGCAGCGCCTGCGCTGGGCCCAGTGGACCTTCCAGGGCACCCAGCCAGGGAGCGCGGTAGAGCATCTCTTCGCCAAAAGAGTTGACCAGGGCAAACAGAAACACAAATGGCAGCAGGGGGAGAATCCCTTTGAGTGACTGAAAGGATGGCAGGCTCCCGAATGCGAAGATAAAGACCAGCAGACCCAGGCACATAGCCCCTGCAATAGCCGGTCCAAGGATACGCCAGGAAACGGGTTTACTGGTTATCAATGGAATAGGCGCAGCCTGCGCGTCCAGCTTGCCTTTGACAAGGAAGAAACGTTCGAAGCGTCCCATCAGTGCCAGCATGATCAACACCAGCAGGATTCCGGTGGCGAGGCGGGGGATCTGCACGGAACCGATATTCTGGACGAAGGGACTCGCACCGGCAAGCCAGCTTGTATAGTTCAGGGACTGGAAGAACCGGCCTACGCTCCCCTCCAGCAAGTAAACTGCCAGCAAGACCGCGGCAAAAAGCCATAACGGCCGTACTCGTTTCCAGAGCAGGCTGGCCAGCAGGAGCGCGAGCATCAACCCAACTTTCACCCAATATACCCATGCCGGCAAGCTGCCGGTCAGTTCCCGGAATAGAATGTCCGGCAGAAGGGAAACCAGCAGGGTCACTGCCCAGACAATCGGGATGAAAATGTTCCTGCCTATTTTGCTGGTAGATGTACTACTATTCATTGATGGCCTCCTCGAAAATTTCAAAAAAACCTGTCTGATAGGCGAAGATTCACGCGAGTGTTAGGAAATAGATATTGACATCCGCCAAAGCTGGACGCCAATATCTAACATCAGTCATTTGCCGTCCCGGTCATCGAGATTCATTCTTGCCGAGCACGATGGTTCAACAATCGTTATTTGTGTGGGAATCACATAGTTTTCACAATGGTGAAATCGCAGTCAATTTTCGCTTGTCAAAGCTGCAGCTTTTCGCTGGAACGGCAATTCCGCAATCGGCTTCTTCGAGAGATAGCGGGGACCAAAAACGATGACACTCCCAACCACAACCAGGGCAAGCAGGGGCCCGGCAATCATATAAAATTTCATCGCTGGCATCAGGCCCAAATCCGCTGTCAGGAAGGCAGTTGAATTGTAGAAGAAGTGCGCCAGGATAGTGATGATGAGACTGCCATGTGTGTTGTTGTAGAGCCAGGTTATGTAAAACGTAACCGTGGTTACAAGCACCAGGTATATTGGGAATGGGATACTCATTTGGGTGGCGCCAGTGACGAAGAAGAACGGAATATGCCAGCAGGTCCAGATTACCCCGAGAATCAGGCTGGAAACCACGGCATTATGTTTTGCCTGCAAACGCGGCAGGGCGAACCCGCGCCAGCCCATTTCTTCGGCGATCGGGCCGGAAA
>JADGQB010000028.1 GCA_017882145.1 Anaerolineales bacterium | reverse complement strand
GGGGGAGGGGAGAAGAAAGATGGAAGATGTGATTGCGCTCATCAAGCCGCAATTTGAAGCCGGGAGGAAGGAGTCAGCCAAACATAAGGGTGTCATCCGCGACCCGGCTGTTCACAAAGCGATCCTGATGGATGTCCTGACTTTTGCACAGGGACAGGGCTTTGGTGTGCAAGGATTGTTACGCAGTCCGATGGTGGGGCCGAAGGGCAATATCGAGTTTTTGGCATGGCTCAGGCTGGGGGATGTCGAAGAAAGGAACGTTGCCGATCTTGTACATCAGGTTCTGGAAGAATGAACACCTGCCTCCCCATTCTGTTTTATTCGTACATTATTTGACTTCTGTTGTATAATTTTCCTACAAGGAAACCCAAACCAGCTTTGATCAATGCAAAAATGTTTCCAATCGTTTTTCAGGAGAATGCGTATGGCAAAAATTGATGAACTTGTAAAGGATTTCCTGGCGCAGAAGAAGATCGCCGTGGTAGGTGTATCTGACAAGCGCGAGACTGGCTGTAACATGAGTTACAAAAAATTTAAAGAAGCCGGCTACCAGGTGTATGGGGTCAATCCGCGTATCACCACCTTTGAAGGGGATCCATGCTACCCGGATTTGAAATCCCTGCCGGAAAAGCCGGATGCAGTCTTTATCCTTGCCAATCCCAAGGTGACCGAACAGGTTGTCCAGCAGTGTGTGGATCTGGGTGTCAAACACGTCTGGATGCACTGTATGATGGGTACGAAGCCCGGTCTGGCAACCAGCATGTCCAGCGTATCCTCCGACGCAGTGCGTATGTGCCGCGAAAACGGCATCACTGTCATCCCAGGCTCGTGTCCGAACCAGTTCATAAAGCCGGATGTTGGTCATGGCATGATGCGCGGCCTGTTTCGCGTATTTGGCTTTCTTAGCGTAGAGCAATGATATTCTCTATGACCCCCAAAATATAGGGACAGCCGAACACGAAAAGCACCATAAATAAATAATATTGCCGGCACGCATGTGGAGGCTTATACATTTATCAGGATGGCGGCGCACTTGTGCGCCGCTTTTTTGTTAACCTTTGTCTCCCCTTGTGCCCTTTGTGGTTAAAAATCAGGTATACTTTCCTTGAATATGACGAACCACATTCGCAATTTTTGTATTATTGCTCACATTGACCATGGTAAATCCACCCTGGCCGACCGCCTGCTGCATCTTACCGGGACAGTTCCCGAACGAGACACCACTGAGCAGATCCTCGATTCGATGGACCTGGAGCGCGAGAAGGGCGTTACCATCAAGGCCTCCGCCGTCCGGATGAACTATACCGCCCAAGACGGTAGTGCGTACGAACTGAACCTGATCGATACTCCCGGCCATGTGGATTTCGGCTATGAGGTCAGCCGCGCATTGAACGCCTGCGAAGGTGCGGTGCTGGTGGTGGATGCCACGCAAGGTATCGAAGCCCAGACCCTTGCCAACCTATACTCGGCCTTAGGCGCTGATCTTGTCATCATCCCTGTCATCAATAAGATCGACCTGGTGACCGCCCGTCCCGACGAAGTGGCGGAAGATATTGGCAGCCTGTTGGGCGTCACGCCCGCAGATGTCCTACGAGTCTCAGCCAAGGAAGGCAAGAATATTGAGGCGGTACTCGAAGCCATCGTTCAGAAAATACCACCTCCCACTGGCGAAGCGGAGCTGCCCCTGCGGGCGCTCATTTTTGATTCGCATTACGATTCCTACAAGGGTGTCATCGCCTACGTGCGCGTAGTGGAAGGGAAAGTCTCGGCAGAAGAAACCATCCGGATGCTGGCGACCGGAGTGGATGTCAAGCCGATCGAGGTGGGTATCTTTGCACCTACGATGAAACCGGTGGCGGGCCTGACGGCGGGCGAGGTGGGTTATGTTGCCACCGGCCTGAAGACAGTCCATGATGCACGCGTTGGCGATACGATTACAAGCGCCACCCACCCAGCCGCGGTTGCCCTGCCGGGTTACCGCATTCCAAAGCCGATGGTTTTCGCAGGAATCTACCCGTCTGAAGCGGATGCTTACCAGAACCTGCGCGAGGCATTGGATAAACTGCAGTTGAACGATGCTTCACTGACATTCCAACCGGAGACTTCACAGGCGCTGGGTTTCGGTTTCCGGGCGGGTTTCCTGGGGCTGTTTCACATGGAGATCATTCAGGAGCGGCTGGAGCGCGAGTACGATCTGGAGATGGTCTTCACCGCCCCGACCGTAGCCTACGAAGTACTTTTACACACTGGTGAAACGAAAATCGTCGCCTCTCCGGCCGATCTGCCCGAGGACGGCTTGATCGCTGAGATCCGTGAACCCTGGATGAACATCGAGATCATCACTCCCACGGAATATTACGGTCCGATCATGGAACTGGTCACCCGGCGGCGCGGGATCTATAAGAGCCAGGAATACCCCGCCCCGCACCGCGTCCAATTGAATTACGAAATTCCACTTTCAGAAATCATTATTGACTTTTTTGACGAACTCAAGAGTCGAACACGTGGCTATGCTTCATTGGATTATCAGTTTCTCGAGTATCGCGCAGATGCCTTGCAGAAACTTGAAATCCTGGTCAACGGTGAACCGGTGGACGCCCTGGCAGCGATTGTTCACGAAAAGGATGCCTATCATAAGGGCCAGCGCTTCATTACCAAGCTCAAGGAACTCATCCCCCGCCAGTTATTCGATGTGGCCATCCAAGCCTCATCGGCCGGACGAATCATCAGCCGCGCCAATGTCAAGGCTACCCGCAAAGACGTTCTCGCCAAATGCTATGGCGGCGACATCAGTCGTAAAAAGAAACTGCTCGAAAAGCAGAAAAAAGGCAAGAAACGTCTGAAGATGGTGGGCAACGTGGAAATTCCCCAGGAAGCCTTCATGGCGGTCCTCAGCTTGGAAGATGAATGATTTATAAACACAACCCCCATAGCCTGGGGGCAGGCCGCCCATACCTGGGGGCAGGCCACCCATACCTGGGGGCAGGCGGACACGAATATTCACAAAGGTTTTCTTTGTGCTTCTTATCCCTTCGTGTTCCCTTGTCTACTTCGTGTTGAGAATCTTTTATGTCGAATTTTTGGAAAACTGCCCGCCGCTGGCTGCCCGGGGTGGTCATCAGCCTGATCGCCATTGCAGCGATTGTAAAATTTGTTGACCTCAACCAATTTGTTTTAGCCATTCGCTCTGCCAACTACTGGCTATTATTGGCTTTCCTGGTTACTTCGATCGTCTGGCTGATGGTGCGCGGCATAGTCTGGCGCACCCTGCTGCGCAACCGCGCCTCCTACCGGGATGTTTTCTGGACGCTGTGTGAAGGCTACCTGTTGAATAATTTCCTGCCTTTCCGGCTGGGTGAAGTCGGGCGGGCTTTCCTGTTGGGGCGGAAAGCGAAGCTGAGCTTTATGGATGTACTCTCCACGATTGTCATAGAGCGCGTCCTTGATCTGGCTTTTTCAGCGGCAATCCTGCTCAGCGCAGTTCCCTTCGTGGTTGGCGCAGCCGGAGCGGGACGCATTGCCATCGTGATCGGGGTGCTGGTGGTGATCGGGATGATCGTCCTGTACCTGCTGGCCCGTAACCGGGAATGGGCTTTGGGCCTGTTCCAGAAGCTCAGCGCCCGTTGGCCAAAGCTGCAGAAGCTGGGCGGGAATCTCCTGGATTCGCTTTTCTCCGGTCTGGCCATCCTGACGGATGGTTGGCTGTTCCTGCGTTTCCTGCTTTGGATGACGCTCAATTGGGCTTTCGCCATTCTCGAGTTCTGGCTGGTGTTGCTGGCATTTTTCCCGCAGGCGCAGCTGCTCTGGTCCCTGTTCGGACTGGGAGCAGTTGCTTTCGGAAATGCCATCCCGTCCCTGCCGGGAGCGGTCGGCACTTACGAAGGAGCTTTAGGCGGCGCGCTTACCATTCTTTCCGGCAATCAATCGACTGCACTGGCAGCTGCTTTGACCTCGCATTTGATTGGCATTATCACCAACAGCCTGCTGGGAGCCTACGCACTCTCACGTGAGGGTGAAACCCTGATGGGAGTTTACCGACAGTTGCGCAACCGGCAGGAGCAGGAACAGTCCGGCAGCGGGAGCGCCCCAACAGAATAGTGAGCATGGTGATAAGCATTCCTGAACGTATTTTGAATGCCAGGGCGGGGAAGAATCCTGCCGTCATATGTCGGGTACCTTCCGGATGGGCGGTTATGTGCGACGTGCAATTCCTGCGCGGTTACACCATCCTCCTGGCAGATCCGGTTGTTGCGTCCATAAACGATCTTGACAGGCAGCAGAGGGCTGAGTATCTGCATGATATGACTGTAATCGGTGATGCCCTGCTGGAAGTTACAGCTGCGCAGCGCATTAATTATGGCATCCTGGGAAATAGAGATCCCTATCTGCATGCCCATATCATCCCCCGCTACCAGACAGAACCGGAGGAATTCATCAAGGGGTTGCCCTGGGCCTATCCAAAAAGGCTCGTGGAGGCTGTTCCATTCGATTATGAGCGGGATAAAGAGTTAATGCAACAAATTGCCGCGGCCATTCAGAAGCATTTGTGACAGACCGGTTTTTTTCCTGCCGCTCCCTGGTTTCAATCGTAGGATAACAATTCTCTGAGAATGCAGGCACTCCTAGAGAATGTTTATCGCGGGTGGGTTATAATCGGTCAGTTCTGAACTATGACGCACGCGCACACTCATTTCAAAGATTTGCAAGGGCCCACAACCCGCCGCCTGGCAATTTCACTTGGCCTGACGGCTGCCTTCGTATTAGTTGAAGTAGGGGCCGGTCTATACGCCAATTCCCTGGCTCTTCTGACCGACGCGGCGCACAATATTACCGATGTCCTGGCACTGGCTTTGACCTGGTGGGCGCTGCGTATCACAATCAGACCAGCCCACTCTGGCCAAACATATGGCTACCACCGCGCCGGCATCCTGGTGGCTCTGATCAATTCAACCACACTGGTATTGATCGCCCTGGGTATCTTTTATGACGCCTACCGCCGCTTGCTTGCCCCCCCGGTGATCAAGGCGGATGTACTGATCGGAGTTGGCGCGGCGGCTGTGGTTGTAAACCTGGTGACTGCACTGATGGTGCGGCGTGGCAGTGAACATGACCTGAACCTGCGCAGCACTTACCTTCACCTTATGGGGGATGTTTTATCTACTTTGGGGGCGGTCGCAGCCGGGATCGTCATCCGGTTTACAGGTTTTAACTGGTTAGACCCGCTGGTCAGCATACTGATCGGCTTGCTCATCCTTTGGAATGCCTGGGGTATTGTACGTGAGTCGGTTAATATCTTGATGGAAGCCACCCCTGCGGATGTTGATGTGGATACAGTCGTGACCGACATACTGAAAGTGGAAGGCGTGCGGGGCGTGCACGATTTACATATCTGGTCAATTACGCGTGAAATGCGGACACTCTCTGCCCACATTCTTACCGATGATGTCCCCATAAGTGAGGGGGTAAAAGTCCAGGCGGCTGTCAGCGAATTACTCAACCACGCTTATGGGATTACTCACGCCACTTTGCAGCTCGAATGTGTGGGCTGCATCCCGGCCAGCTTGTATTGTGATATTACTGCCAACAATCATAATCATTAGCCATGCATATCCTGACCGCGCTGACCTACTACCGCCCGCATACCTCCGGATTGACTGTCTATGCCGAGAGGATGGCACGCGCCTTTGCCCGGCGTGGCCACGAGGTTACCGTTTTGACCTCCCTGGACAACCGCCAGTTGCCGCGCCTGGATTGCCTGGATGGTGTAACGGTGGTGCGCGTACCTGCGCTGATGCGGGTCAGTAAAGGCCTGGTTATGCCGGCGATGCCTTTTGAAGCCTGGAAACTGGCGCGCAAGGCCGATGTTGTCAACCTGCACATGCCGCAGCTGGATGCGGCTTACATTGCCTGGATTGGCAGGCTAATGCACAAACCGGTGGTGTTGACCTACCATTGCGACCTGCGCCTGCCGCGCGGGTTGATCCATGCGATTGCCAACCAGGTCTCACATGCCGCCAACCATGTCGCGGCCTGGGGCAGCGATGCGATTGTCAGTCTTACACGTGATTACGCCGAACATTCCAAGTATCTGACGCGCTACCTGGATAAAGTCCATGTTCTGGATGCGCCGGTGGAACTGGCTCCTGCCAGCGAGGTAGATATACAGGCCTTCCGTACAAAATTTGGGATCCAACCCGGCCAGCGGATTCTTGGTATGGCTGCCCGCCTGGCGACCGAGAAGGGTGTCGAATATTTGGTTCAGGCTTTACCAAAGGTGTTGGAAAGTGTTCCTCAGGCGCGCCTGCTGTTCGTTGGTTCGTACCAAAACGTGGTGGGTGAGGAGCAATACGCTGCCCGGGTCCTGCCGCTCATCGATGGTCTGAAGGATCATTGGTCGCTGCTGGGGAACCTATCGCCGGTCGAGATGACGGCTTTTTTCAAAACGGTCGAGCTGCTGGTTATGCCCAGCCTGAACAGTACGGAAGCTTTTGGCCTGGTGCAGGTCGAAGCAATGAGCTGCGGGACTCCTGTTATCGCCACCAACCTGCCGGGCGTGCGCGTTCCAGTCACGACCAGTGGCATGGGCAAGGTCGTACCGGTGGCGGATGCAGGCGCGATCGCGCAAGCTATTCTGGATATTCTTGCTGACCCGGAGCAGTTCCGTGGCAATTATGCCAGGATCAAGGACAGGTATTCTCCGGATGGCATCGCGGCCGGCTATGAAAAACTTTTCGAGGAAATCCTGCAGGGGCGTAAATAAAGCGCCTCTTTTTTCCATGGCTTGTGCGATCCAACGTACGGTGCATGTTAAAATTGAGTTATTATTTCCGTCTGCCTTTAAAGGCGGGCTGGGAGTTGAAGAGAGAGAATGGCCTTCGACGAGAAGTATTTCAGCAGTAATGCCTATAAAGATGTTTCGTTCGCCAAATATAGCCAATACTGGTGGTCGAACCGATTTTACGCGATCCTGGCACGCCGTTATGGGACAAAAGGGACGCGCTTGCTTGAAATCGGTTCCGGACTCGGGCATCTGGTCGGTCAACTGGACGGAATGTTCTCAACCATAGCGATGGATGTTAACCACTGGGCGTTGGTACAGTCGAAGACGGTCGCACCTCGAACCCCACTACAAGTTGCCAGCGCGGAAAATCTGCCCTTTGCCGATGGCTATTTCGGGATCATCATCATAAAGCACGTTGTTGAGCATCTTCCGCACCCTGAGAAGGCCATTGCCGAACTGGGCCGGGTGATGGCTCCGGATGGCGTGCTCATCCTGGCTACCCCCAACCTCGCTTCACTCTCCAGGCCCTCGAAGGGTGAGAATTGGATTGGTTACCACGATCCGACCCATATCTCGCTCAAGCCGCCTGACGAATGGCAGGGTATGATAAAAGGCGCTGGATTCAAAGTGAAGCGTGTTTTTGCGGATGGATTCTGGGATGCACCCTATATCCCCGTGGTGCCAAAAACCTTGCAGAAACTGCTCTTCGGTTCCCTTGGCGGCTTCCAGGCAATCAGCGGGGTGGTTTTCCTGCCATTAAAGTGGGGCGAGAGCATTATGGTCATTGCGAGAAAACAATAATCTATGAGAGCCAGCCATGCCTGAAGAGCCAAGCATCCTTGATTATCTTAAATCCAAATTGAAGTTCTGGGAAAACGGGGAAAAGGTTGAGATTCCTCCAGAAGATGAGCCGTCGAAGGTAAGCCCTCTGGTTGTCTCTCAGGAGATCGGAGTGGGGCCGGAGGTTTTGCATCTCGAGCAGGCTTCACAAGCGGAAGCACTTCTGCAGAAATCTGCACAACGCCAGCACTGGCCCTGGCGCTCCCTGCTTGCTTTAGCCATTGCCTTGCTGGCCCAACGCACCTGGGAGCCGTCTCCCAACCGGAGCGCGACTGAAGGGCTGGTGTTGTATGTCATCAGTCTGGCGCTGTTGGTCTGGGCATACTTCAACCAGGAATGGGCGCTCGCTTCTGAGCCCGAGACCGGTAACCACTCCGACAAGCTGCAAGTCCGGTGGCTGCCCTTATTTATCGGGATCCCACTGGCGCTGGCTGCCTTCCTTACCCTGGGTGGCAACCTGTTTACCCCATTGAACGTATTGCTTTGGGTTCTTGCAATCACCTGCTTTGTTTGGGCTTTCTGGTTGCCTGGAGAAGTCAGTCTGTATTCTTGGAACCGTGTTAGAGCCTTCATTAGAGGTGATACCTGGCAGATCAAGGTTTCACGGTGGGCGATGGTAATACTTGTCATGGTTGCGGTCATTGCCTTCTTCCGCATTTATAACCTGACTGGCATACCCTCCGAGCCGAACAGCGATCATGCCGAGAAGATCCTGGATGTTTTCGACGTATCGCAAGGCCAGACGCACATCTTCTTCCCGCGCAATACCGGACGGGAAGCCATTCAGATGTATCTGACCCTGATCGTCTCCTGGATTTTCGGTACGGGATTGTCGTTCCTTAGCTTGAAAATTGGGACGGTCATTTGTGGATTGGCGACCCTGCCCTACATGTACCTGATCGGAAAGGAACTGGGCAGCAAACGCATTGGCCTGCTGGCGGTGTTCTTTGCCGGGATCGCCTACTGGCCAAATGTCATCAGCCGGTTCGGGCTGCGCTTCCCGCTCTACCCTCTGTTTGTCGCTCCGACATTGTATTATCTCATCCGCGGTTTGCGCACCCGCAACCGCAATGATTTCATCCTTTCCGGCTTGTTCCTTGGTTTCGGATTGCACGGCTATACCCCAATCAGGATTTTGCCCTTCGTGGTGGTGATCGCAGTGGGACTCTACCTGCTGCACTCCCAATCCAAAGGCAATCGCCGGCAGGCGGTCATCTGGTTGGCGATCCTGGCGGTGGTTTCATTGATCGTTTTTCTACCCCTGGCGCGCTATTGGTTGGACAATCCGGGGACCTTCTCTGACAGGGCATTCAGCCGCTTGGGCACTAACGCTACTCCGCTGCCCGGACCGATCTTGCAGGTCTTCCTATCGAATACCTGGAACGCGATCCGCATGTTCAACTGGAATGACGGTGAAACCTGGGTCAATTCGATCGTGTATCGCCCAGCGTTGGATGTGGTCTCCGGAGCCCTGTTCATTCTCGGGATGGCCATGGTTTTCATCCGCTATATTCGCCAGCGTCACTGGCTTGACCTGTTCCTCCTGCTATCCATACCATTATTAGAGCTGCCATCGATCCTTTCCCTGGCTTTTCCAAATGAGAACCCTGTATTGAGTCGCACCGGGGCGGCTTTTGTCCCGGTCTTCCTGATCGTGGCCATTGCTCTGGATGGGTTGTTGTCGGGCTTTCAGGCCAGGCTGAACCGCCGCATCGGAACGACCCTGACATGGGTTGTCATCCTTTTCCTGGCTGGCTGGTCCTCATTCCAGAACTATGACCTGGTTTTCCATCAATATGCCGACCAGTACTCTGCTTCATCCTGGAACAGCTCTGAGATGGGAGCGATCATCAAACAATTCGATCAGGTTTATGGGACCACCAATTCGGTCTGGATTGTGGCATACCCTTATTGGGTCGACACACGCCTGCCGGGTGTCTGGGCGGGGATCCCGAATCGCGATTTTGCCATCTGGCCGCGGGATTTCAATTCAACATTAGATGTTGCGGGCACCAAGTTATTTATGATAAAGTCTGAGGACACCAAGGATGTCGATGCCCTGTTACAACTCTATCCACATGGTGTGCTGAGTACCTTCCACTCTGCCACTAATTTAGAAGGTAAGAATTTTCTGATCTTGTTCGTACCTCCGAACGAGTGACCGAGGTTTATTTATGACGTTTGGTAACGGCTCCAACCCGGAGAAGAAGCACACCTGGATCTATGACGTTCTGCTGATTGGCGTACTTCTCATCGGCGCGTATTTTCGCTTTTCGGGAAGTGATTGGGGCGAACTGCAGTACCAGCACCCGGACGAATTATTTCTGACCTCGGTTACGATAGATATCCAGCCGGTCCATAGCCTGGCTGAATATTTCAACACTGCCACCTCCACCCTCAACCCTAACAATACTGGGCATGGTTTCTTTGTATATGGGACCCTGCCGGTCTTTTTAGTCCGCGGGCTGGCGGACCTGACCCACCAGTTGGCCAATATTCAACTCTTCGGAAGGCATATGTCGGCGCTGGCGGACCTGGCAACTGTTGCGCTGTTGTATTTCATCGTAAAACGGCTGTATGGTCCGCGTGTAGGCATCCTGGCAGCCACCTTCTCGGCGCTGGCTGTGATGCAAATCCAGCAGTCGCATTTTTATGTAACTGACAACTTTGCCACCTTTTTTGTACTTTTAGCGGCTTATTTTGCAGTTGAGATCATGCAAGGGAAAGATCCAACGGCTGAAGCTGCGGCAGATCAGGAACTCTCTCAGAAAACTTCCACATCTTCACGTCTTGGCGTTTATTTTTCCCGTCTTTTCTGGTTTAGTGCTTTATTTGGGTTGGCATCCGGTATGGCCATATCCTCTAAGCTGAGCGTCTTCCCGGTGGTCATCCTTTTGCCGGGCGCCCTGGCAATTCGTTATTTCAAGAAGAAACCTGATGGTTCAACGCCTGACGGGTCGCCATCTGTCGATAAACGCCCTTCCTTCGATGGTTTTATCGCCAAAATGGTTGTGTTTATACTTGTTGGTGGCCTTTTCTGCATCGTGGCCTTCCGCATTTTCCAGCCGTATGCATTCTCCGGACTGGGTCTTAACCCGCAATGGTTGGCGAATATCCGGGAACAGCGCGCGAATGCCAGCCCGAACGCCGGTCTGTTGTGGAATTTGCAATGGGCACGCCGTACGCATTTATACTCCTTCGATAACCTGACTGAGTGGGGTCTGGGCTTGCCGCTCGGTATCCTCGCCTGGGCCGGATTCCTCTGGATGGGCTGGCGCATGCTGACAGGCGAATGGCGGCAGCATATAGTGTTTTGGAGCTGGACAGCCATCTATTTCACCTGGCAGTCACTCCAATACAATCCGAACATGCGATACCAACTGCCTGTCTATCCTTTCCTGGCGATGATGGCAGCCTGGGTGGTTTTCGATTGGGGGCGCCCGCGCCTTTCCACTCTGAAGCGCCTCAATTGGCGGAAGATCCTGGCTGCGACGGTTGGTGTGGTGGTTCTGCTCCTGACCTGCGTTTGGGCACTTGCCTTCACAAGCATCTATCTGCGACCTGAGACACGTGTAGCCGCCTCACGCTGGATTTATCAAAATGTGCCCGGCCCGATCGAATTGCAAATTCAAACCACAGCTGGTACCACCTACCAGCAGCCCTTGCCCTTCCAGGCCGGCAACGTTATCCAGGCAAATTCTCCTTACCAAATGGCTTTCACTGCCCAGGCAGATGGGGTATTGAATCAAATCCTGCTGCCATATGTGACCAGCCATATCATGCGAGTCACCTTCCTGCAAAATCCATCCGATCCACAAACGGTTGGATCCGGGTACTTGCTGGTCACGCCCACACTTGGAGCAGCGCCCAAAACGGCTTCTCAAAGATTGATTTTTAACCAATTACCCACTTTCTCTGCCCAGCAAAGTTATTTGGTCAATGTGGAATCGCTTGATCCGAATTTACGAGTGGACCTGTGTGGCCCGCTTCAATTATCGATTTCAGCCTCGAACAGCCCGGTCGACCTGGTGATTGCTCAAGCAAACCCGTGCATTGCGAGCGCGGGTGTGCCATACCAGGCCGAGTTTTCCACGCAAGCGGATGGGACCCTGGCGCAAATGACTTTCAGCCATGTAGCGGACGTCAGCCCGCCTGGTCCGCAGACCCTGCACCTGGTGCTTGCCTCTGGATTGAATTTTTCCCCCGATCAGGTCCTTGCAACTGCCTCGGATACGGCGAATTTTGTTTCCGATCGTGACCCGCGTGGTGATCCTGTTAAATTTGTTCTTGACCACCCTGTACCCATAAAGAAGGATGTTACATATTATCTAAGTTTTGACACAGACGGAGTTGCGCTGACTTTCAACGGTTCCGCCATTTCCAATGAGACGGATATCGATTGGAACTTGCCTTTCCGTTTGGATGGTTACGACGGTTTCAATGGCATCTATCGCGGTGACCTTAATCTGCAAGTCTACTGGGAGGATAATGCCAACAAACTGGCGCGTTACGAGAGTTTCCTCAACCAGACCGACTACATCTTTATTCCCACCGCCCACCAGTACATGCAAACGACCCGTTTGCCTGAGCGTTATCCACTGACAACTGCCTACTACCGTCAATTGCTCGGCTGCCCGGCGGAAAAGAATATTATATGGTGCTATCAGGTTGCAGAGCCGGGTATGTTTAAAGGCAGCCTCGGTTTTGACCTGGTGGGTACCTTTGAATCTTACCCAACCCTCGGCCCGCTGGTAATTAACGATCAAAATAGCGAGGAATCTTTCACGTTTTATGATCACCCCAAGGTGCTCATCTTCCGGAAGAATCCGAATTACAATCCAGCCCAGGTAGCGGCTTTGTTAGGCGCTGTGGACCTGAGCAATGTGGTTCAACTGACTCCCGGCCAGGCCGATAATTATAAGAGCCTGATGCTGCCAGCCAACCAGTTGGCAGCCCAGCAGGCCGGTGGCACGTGGTCGGATCTGTTCAACCGCAACAAGATTTATAACGCCTATCCTGGCCTGGGACTGGTGATGTGGTACCTGGTTATCTTCCTGCTCGGATTGTTCGTTTATCCACTGGTCCGCGCAGCCTTCCCCGGCTTGGCTGACCACGGCTATCCGTTGGCGCGCATCGTCGGTCTTTTGTTGTGGGCCTGGTTGGCCTGGATTGCGGGTTCGGTCGGGCTCTCTTACAGCAAGCTGACCATCGCAGCCGCCCTGGGGGTGATCTTAGTGTTGGGGATTTGGCAAGCCTGGCGTCAGCGCGTGGAACTGAAAAAGGAGTTGAAGGAACGCTGGAAATACTTCCTGATGGTGGAAGTCATTTTCCTGTCCTTCTTCCTGATCGACCTGCTAATTCGCCTTGGGAATCCGGATCTTTGGCATCCTTCCAAGGGCGGCGAACGTCCGATGGACTTTGCTTACTTAAATGCCATCTTGAAGAGCACCAGCTTCCCGCCTTACGATCCGTGGTTTGCGGGTGGCTATATTAACTATTATTACTATGGGTACGTAATTGTTGGGACGCCGGTCAAACTGCTCGGGATTGTCCCATCCGTCGCTTATAACATCATCCTTCCGACGCTCTTTGCTTGTGTGGCATCTGCAGCTTTCTCGGTGGGATGGAATTTGTTACATGGCATTCGTGAAATAAAGGCCGAAAACGGAGAACTTCCGGAGACCTCACAGGCAATCCCCGAGCCGCACAGGTCACTCTTTGATTCCCGTTTTATCGCCGGGATTTTTGCTTCGTCTGCCATGGTTCTGCTCGGCAACCTGGGTGTTGTCCGCATGTTATATCAGGGGTTCCAGCAGATTGCTGCGCCCGGAGGCGTAATCGATAAGGCCAGCTTCCCTGAACGCATCTTGTGGGCTCTGAATGGTTTCTTCCAGGTATTGGTCGGAAAGATGCACCTGCCTTTTGGACCGGGCGATTGGTATTGGAATCCCAGCCGGATCCTGCCAGCCCAATCTGGCGATCCGATCACCGAGTTTCCGCTCTTTACGTTCATTTATTCAGACCTGCACGCACATATGATCGCCCTCATGATAACCGTGCTTGCAATCGCCTGGGCGCTCTCCGTGCTGGCTGCCAGAGGCAGGTGGAAGAATCACCTGGATACTATCGCCGGCCTTCTTCTTGGTGGCCTGATTATTGGAGCACTCAAGCCAACCAATACCTGGGATTTTTATACGTACCTGATATTGGGCGCAGTTGTACTAACCTATGCTGTCTGGCGTTATGCCGATGTTTCCCGTTTCCCAAGTACGATTCCCGAATGGAGTAAGCGTCTTTTGTTGACCATGGGCGCGGTTGCAGTATTGACCGGTGCCGCGCTACTCTTCTATCAGCCGTTCACCCACTGGTTCCTGCTTGACCCGACATATACAAAGGTGTCTTTTTGGATGGGTGGACGCTCGGATATAACCTCGTATCTCACCCACTGGGGCGTGTTCTTGTTCTTCATTGTTTCCTGGCTGACCTGGGAGACGCGCCAATGGCTGGCTGAAACACCGGTTTCCGCATTGCGTAAATTTAAACCATACCGTGATCTGCTGATTGCTGCGCTGGTGATCTTTTTCCTGATATTGATCGCCCAGCAGGGCTGGGTGATGAGTTCCAGACAGAATGAACCCTGGAAAGGTATCACCATCCTCTGGCTGGCGTTGCCTCTGGCAACCTGGGCAGCCATCCTTTTATTCCGCCCCTCACTCCCCGATCGCAAGCGTCTGGTGCTCTTCATGATTGGAACAGGGCTGCTGCTGACGATGATCGTGGAGATCATTGTCATGGGTGGTGACATAGGGCGCATGAACACGGTCTTCAAGATCTACTATCAGGCCTGGGTGCTGCTCGGCCTCAGTGCGGCGGCAGCTTTCGGCTTTCTGTTAAGCGAGTTTGGGAAATGGTCGCAGGCCTGGCGGTCAGCCTGGCAGATTGCGGCTGCTGCTCTTACGGGCGGTGCGGCATTATTCCTGCTCATGGGTGGCATGGGTAAGATCGCCGACCGCATGAACACGGCCGCGCCGCATACCCTGGACAGCATGACCTATATGAACTCTACAACCTATTACGAATTCAATGCTAATTTGAACTTGAGCGAGGATTACCGCGCCATCCGCTGGATGCAGGATAATGTGCAGGGTTCTCCAGTCATAGCTGAGGCTGCGCCGGCTGGTATCCAATATACCTGGCTTGGGCGCTTCTCAATATACACAGGGTTGCCGGATGTAGTGGGGTGGGAGTGGCACCAGATTCAACAACGCTTAATGTTCGCGGACACCGTTAGAGCCCGTGGAGTGGAAGAAGATGTTTTCTACACCACCACCGATGCCAGTCTGGCACAGGATTTTCTGCGCAAATATAATGTACGTTATATTATTGTCGGACAGTTGGAACGCGCCAAGTATGTTGGCGATGGTTTGAGCAAGTTCGAAACTTACAACGGAACTCTCTGGAACGCAGTTTACCGTGACGGGCAAACTGTTATTTACCAGGTCCCCGTAAGCGGGGAAGTCCCTGCAGGGGGCTGAGTTCTCGAAAGCAAAAGGTGAATTCTTGAATGATTTTATCCTGCACGCCACCTACCGCACTGCCTGGTCCGCTGCCCAAAAAAGCGGAACGTATGCTGCCGACTCGCTTGCGGGGCAGGGGTTCATTCATTGCTCTAAACCCAGCCAGATATTGCGCGTAGCCAATCTTTTTTATGCCGGTCAACATGGATTGGTATTGTTGGTGATTGATCCGGCGCGGCTGGCCCATGAGCTGCGTTGGGAGCCAGGTGCGGATCAACCGACTGACCTTTTTCCTCATATATATGGTCCAATCAACCTGGATGCGGTGGTTAGCATCCTCGATTTTGAACCGGATGCAGACGGAAAATTCCACCTCCCGGATGGCCTTTCAACTAAGAGGTAATTCTTTCCTTATCACTTCTCTCGATTCTCTACTCTTTTCTCTCTTTCTTTTACCATGCTTCAATTCTTTCTCTGGTACCTCCTGATTACCTTGGTTGGTTGGCTGACTTTCCCGCTAACCTATCGCCTCTTTCCGGCTCTAACAGACCGGGGTTTCAGTCTGGCGCGTGCACTCGGGTTGCTCGTATGGGGCTACATTTTCTGGATGATGGCTTCCCTGGGTCTCATCCAAAATGACGGTGGCGGATTGCTGCTGGCATTGATTTTGCTGGCCGGTTTTTCAGGATTTAGCCTTCTCCGAAGAGAAGTGCGCACATCATTGGCGGACTGGCTCAAATCCAACTTGCGGCTGGTTATCACTGTCGAAGTCGCATTCTTCCTGGCATTTGCAGCCTGGGCTTTTGTGCGCGCCTCCAACCCGAACATCGAGGTTTCTGGCGGTGAGAAGACCATGGAATTGGCCTTCATCAATGCCATTTTGCGTTCACCCACTTTCCCACCGCATGATCCCTGGCTTTCAGGGTATGCAATCTCATATTACTATTTCGGGTATGTAATGACTGCCATGCTGGCCAAGTTTACCGGCACCCTCGGTAGCGTGGCACATAATTTGATGAGCTCGTTGATTTTTGCTCTGAGCTTTATTGGGGCATATGGCATCCTCTACAATTTATTGGCTGCCTGGCGGAAACATCATCCACCTTCTGCAAACCCCGCACCTTCCACCGGCCTGCCTTTGCTTGGCCCACTCTTCCTGCTTTTTGTATCCAACCTGGAGGCCATCCTGGAAGTGTTACATGGGGGAGGTCTGTTCTGGAACTGGACTTCCAAGACGACCGCCACCTCGGCCTTTTGGTCGTGGTTGGGGATTAAAGACCTTTCGGATGCGCCTACCCACCTCAGTTGGATTCCGGACCGGTTCATCTGGTGGTGGCGGGCTTCCCGGGTCATTATGGACACCGATCTGACAAAATATTCGACCGAGGTGATCGATGAATTCCCGGCCTTTTCCTACATGCTCGGTGATCTGCATCCGCACGTCCTGGCCATGCCGTTTGGATTATTGGCAGTTGCTGTGGCACTTAACCTGTTCCTGGGTGGTTGGAAGGGCGAGACAAATTTGCGGTTCTACAAACTGCCTGTCCGGCTGGATGGTTTGTTCTTTGGGGCTCTAATCCTGGGCGGTCTGGCGTTTCTAAACACCTGGGATATCCTGATCGGTTTTGCCCTGGTTGCCGGAGCATTCGTCCTGGGGCGGGTTCTGGAGCTCGGTTGGAATTGGAAACGTCTGGAGGATATTTTTGCCTTCTGTATCCCGGTAGGTCTGGCAGCCATTTTCATGTACCTGCCATTTTACGTTGGTTTCCAATCACAAGCCGGTGGGATATTGCCCAATCTGGTCTCCCCCACGCGTGGAGCCCAACTTTGGGTGATGTTTGCCCCGCTATTTCTGGCCATATTTGCGTACCTCATTTATCTCTGGCGGACCGGCAAGCGTCCGGCCAGATGGGGACTGGGTTTTGGCCTGGCGGCCGGTGCGGCGCTTTTCCTGTGGGTGTTTTCCTGGCTTTTGGCATTTATTGCTTTCAAGCTGCAGCCCGCCTTTGTTGGTGGATTGATCGACTCTCAATGTTCAGGAAGCGTAATGCTTTGTTTCACCCTTACCACGGCACGTCGTTTTTCGTATATCGGCGGCTTGTTGACCTTGCTGGCCTTACTTGGCCCGACCCTGGCTTTCCTGATCCCGATCCACGATCAACCGGATCCCTCCGCCCAGCCCTCCAACTCTCACACTGAACCAACCACTTTTATTCTCCTATTGATCTTCCTCGCCACTGTTTTGGTGTTGGCCCCTGATTATGTTTTCCTGCGAGACCTTTTCTCGAGCCGCCTGAATACCGTTTTCAAGTTCTATTACCAGGCCTGGATGTTATGGAGCCTGGCGGCGGCATTCGGTGTGGCAGTCCTTTTGCAGGAACTGGAGGGCCGCTGGGCCTGGGTCTACCGGGTTGGACTGGCACTCGTTTTGATCATCGCACTGGCTTTTCCGTTCCTGGCCTTGCCGAACAAAACCAATGATTTCCAGATCCCGGCTTTTCTCCAAATCATAAAATCTCAGCAGGCGGCTGGCGATCGGAGAGCCATCCTGGATGCCGCCAAAGTCTGGACCCTGGACGGCTCGGTCCTTTTCTCCAACCAGTATCCTGACGATGCCGCGGCAGCCCGCTGGTTGTTGACGGCTCCTGCGGGGAACCTCGCCGAGGCGGCCGGGAATGATGCCTATTCCGATTTTGGTCGCATGGCAGTCTATTCCGGACAGCCGAACGTGCTGGGTTGGTGGTGGCATGAATACCAGTGGCGCGGCAACCTGTCACAATTGGCCTCGCCATTGACCAACCTGAGCTGCCAGGCCGACTTTACCATCAGCGGATTGCCTCGCTCGCGCGCCGATGATCTCAGCTGCTTATATTCAGCCAATAATTGGGATATAGCTAATGAGGTCATTACCCAATACAACCTCCGCTACGTGGTGATTGGAACCCTTGAGCGTCAGGATTACCGAATTAATGAAACGATCTTTCAGCAGCATCTCACACCAGTTTTCCAACAAGGCCAAGTGGTTATTTACGAAGTCCCATAACTAAATCGTAGTAACGACTTGAGTCGTTATTACGACTTAAGTCGTTACTACCATGTTAAAATATGCTCTCATGAAAAAATTTGAACCCACCCTCGAACATGCCCTTTACGCTGTGGCGCTGCTTTTTGCCATTGGTCTGCGCTTCCTGCATCTCGGAGCGCTGCCTCTCTCTGATTTTGAAGCAGACTGGGCCCTCCAGGCCCTGCGAATCACTCAGGGATTGAAGCCTGCCATTGGCCCCAACCCCGCTTATGTTCATCTGACCGCTATCCTGTTCTTTGTTTTCGGTACAACCAACTTCCTGGCCCGTTTTTGGCCGGCTCTGGCGGGCAGCCTCCTGGTTCTGGCACCCTGGTTTTTGCGCGGCCGCTTTGGACGCCTCCCAATGCTTATCCTGGCTTTTGGACTGGCAATTGACCCCGGTCTAGTGGCCATGTCGCATCTGGCAGGTGGGCCGATGTTGGCAATAGCATTCCTCGTAATGACCGCGCTGATGTGGATGCACGATCGCCGCCCCGCAGCCGGTCTTTTTGCTGGTCTGGCCTTGCTTTCCGGCCCCTCGGTTTGGCTTGGGCTGCTAGGGATTGGGCTGGCCTGGGTATTCGGTTCAGGAATTGGAAAGAAGATCCCGGCGCAGTCTGAGCAGGACGCTCCGGATGCAGTAGCGGACTCCAGCCCTGCCCGTCTCAACCTGAAGGAAATGCGGCTGCCCCTTTTCTGGGGCATCGGGTCTCTGATTGTCGCAGGCAGCCTGTTCTTCATTTCTCCGAAGGGACTGCCGGCCTTTGTTGCATCATTCGGAGCTTTCCTGCGCGGCTGGTGGATTCTTTCGGGTGTTCAGGTTTGGCAGCTGTTGCTGGCCCTTCCGGCCTATGAAATCCTTCCGCTTGGATTCGGGATTGCCGGCGTGGTACGCGGGATCTTGAAACGCGAAACATACTCCCTCCGCCTGGGAATTTGGGCGTTGAGCGCGCTGATACTGGCGCTGGTTTATCCCGCAAAGCAGACCGGCGACCTGGTCTGGGCGCTCCTGCCGCTGTGGGTATTGGCAGCCGTTGAATTGGGTCGTCACTTCGATTTTCAGAGCAGAAACCGCTGGGAAGTGGCCGCCACCATGGTAGTTGTGATTGCTTTTCTGGTATTTGGCTGGCTAAACCTGGCCAGTATCACGAATATGGATTGGAGCAGTGACCTGGTCCGCACACGCCTGTGGCTTTTGGCTGCAGTGGTACTCCTGGTTGTTCTGAGCCTGTTATTGGTAGGAACGGGTTGGTCGATATCCGTCGCACGTTTGGGTGGAGTCTGGGCATTCTTGATTACTCTGACTCTTTTCACGATCGCCATGTCGACCGGTGCAGCGGGTTTACGTCAGCCGTTGACCATTGAACTCTGGCAGCCGGAGCCCCGCACGGGTCGGGTGGATATTCTTTTGAAAGTGGCCAACCAGATCTCGGATCTGAATCGTGGCTATGCCGACCAGTTGCCGCTGACCATCCTCAGTGTAGACTCTCCAGCTTTGCGCTGGCTGTTCCGTGACTGGCAGGTGCATGCGGTTAGTGAACTGGCGCCGGATGCCACCCCGGAACTGATTATTACTACCTCCCAGGACCTGAGTCTGGCGGCGAAATACCGCGGTGAGCCGCTGGTATTGCATGAAGTAGCCGCATGGGATAAAGCCGCGCCTGCTGATTGGCTAAAATGGTTCATTTATCGCCAGATGCCTCTTGCGCGCGATAACGTCATCCTTTGGGTGCGCAGTGACCTGATGCTCGACAGCCAGGACACAACTTCACCTGCTCCCTGATATCAACTTACATCTTCTTATGCCTCATCCATATATTATTGCAATTGATGGACCGGCAGCCTCGGGAAAATCAACCCTGGGGCGGCGCCTGGCTGAATGCCTGGGTTATCTGTTCTTCGATACCGGCGTCATGTACCGTGCTGTCACCTGGGTCACCCTCCAGCGTGGAGTGGCAGTGACGAATGAACCAGCCGTGACCCAGCTGGCCGAGACTGTCCAGATCGACATTCGTCCGCCTTCGATAGAAGATGGCCGGGCGTGTGATGTGCTGGCCGACGGCATCGATATAACCTGGGAAATCCGAACTCCTGAAGTGGAAAGAAACGTTTCCCCGGTTTCGGTCTACCGGGGTGTGCGCCAGGCCCTAGCATCCCAACAACGCCGGATCGGCATGCGTGGAAAGGTGGTCATGGTCGGACGCGATATCGGCACAGTCGTTCTGCCGGAAGCCGATCTTAAAATTTACCTGGATGCCTCTGCGGAGGAACGCGCACGGCGCAGATATACCGAGGTTATCAAGCGCGGTGAGAAAGCCGATTACGAGGAGATTCTGGCTGGTGTGCGCATGCGTGACGAAATCGACTCGACGCGCGCTTTTTCACCGTTGCGGGCTGCCGCGGATGCTGTAATACTTGATTCCGATAAATTGAACGCTGATGAGGTTTTTGCGAAAGCGGAGGACTTATGCCGGTAGCTGAATATCATCTGGCGTGGTGGCGCCGCTGGCTGGCACGTCCTGTAATTCGAATTGTTCTACGCTTAATATTTTATACGCTCGCCCGGGTGAAGATCACTGGCAATGAAAATGTTCCATTACGCCGCCCGTACATTGCTGTCATTAACCATGTTTCCCTGTTCGAGGCGCCGTTTGTAGGTGCATTCTGGCCTGAACAGCTGGAGGCACTGGGTGCATCGGACGTCTGGGAAAGGCCCGGACAGAATATCCTGGCGCGTCTATGGGGTGGCATCCCGGTCCACCGTGGCGATTATGATCGCGTCGCTGTGGATGGTGTTCTTTCGGCTCTGCGCGGTGGATCTCCGCTGTTGATCGCGCCTGAAGGCGGACGTTCCCATGCGCCTGGCCTGCGTCAAGCCAAACCCGGGGTCTCTTATATCGCTGAGCAGAGCGGTGTGCCGGTCATCCCGGTTGCCATCGTAGGTACAACGGATGATTTCTGGCAGAAGGCATCCACAGGCAAACGTCCACAGTTGCAGATGCACATTGGTAAACCGATACAGCTCCCGCCGGCGGAAGGCAAAGGGGCGGGGCGGCGTGAATCCCGCCAGCGCAACGCAGACCTGGTGATGCGTGTTATCGCCGGGCTCCTGCCCGAAGATTACCGCGGATTCTATGCCGAAAATGCCATCCTGCCTGGTGCCACAAGCAATGACTGAATCTGGCAGCAGTATCCGTCTCGCAGGATGCCCTATTTCATTATGCGCCATCCATCCTACAAACACATTTCTAACGTTGTTTGCCTTTGACCGAATCCCATCCCTCGGTTATAATTGCCACCCGTCCCTATCCCGTGGACCGGGACTGACACGAAAACCCCGGCGGAAAATCCGCTGTTTGGTGTTTTAATAATTATTTTCGAGGTATTTGAATGGCAACGAAACGTCCATATCAACCAAAAATCCGGCGGCGCGTGCGCGTACATGGTTTTCGCCAGCGCATGGCAAGTGCAGATGGTCGCCAGGTGCTCAAGCGGAGGCGGCTGAGAGGTCGCATCCGGCTGACTGTCCGCAGCAATAACCACATCAAGCACGTCCGCTGGTAAGAAATCTTACGTGCGAAGGAATAACATTCGCGCGGGATAGTGTGAGGAAGTACAGGTGAAACGGTGCTTTCGCCTGACCGGGTCTACTGATTTCAAGCGGGTGCGGCGTTCTGGCAAGTCGTATGCCCACCCGCTTGTTGTATTGTATGCCTTGAAATCGGAAAAATCCGGCCTGCGTGTGGGGGTTAGCGCCGGTCTGGCGGTTGGGAATGCAGTAAAACGCAACCGGGCCAAACGCCTGCTGCGAGCGGCGATGAACGAATTGTTGCCGCAGACAACCCTCGGATCGGACTTGTTGCTGATCGCCCGTTCTCCACTGCCCAAATCGGATCTCCAACATACCCGCGCGGCGTTATCCAATTTGCTCGAGCGAGCTGGCCTCGTTTCCCAGAACCATGAGCCTTAGAAGTTTACCCAGCGATTATCCTAATGAGCCGCGCCTGCGTGACCTGCCCCGCACAGTTTGGAATCTGCCGCGCCTGGCGCTGCTGGGACTCATCCGCCTATACCAGATGACTTTTGCCAAGACCCTGCCACCTGATACCTGCCGCTTCTACCCATCCTGCTCTCACTATGGATACCAGGCAGTCTATAAATTTGGTGCAATCAAGGGTGGGGCGATGGCGATCTGGCGGGTGCTGCGCTGTAACCCGTTCAATCCCGGGGGTTACGACCCCGTTCCTTAGGAGAAAACTGAATCATGAAGAATAAATTTATTATTTTGATCGGCTTGTTGCTGGC
>JADGQB010000149.1 GCA_017882145.1 Anaerolineales bacterium | reverse complement strand
GCCGGGACTCATCAATACTTCGCGTCGGCGCCGGTAAGCTGCTTGCAAGGCAATCCCGGCACAGCGCTCAGCGGTCATCGTGTTCTTTGTGTAAAGGGCTCGTCCGCGCACACCCTTCGGTATCCCATCCTTGTCCATCTGGACTTCGTGGAACTCGGTTCTTACCCAGGAGGGGCAGATGACCGTGACGCTCACGCCGTGCTGCATGAGTTCCATGCGCAGGGCGTCATAGAACCCGTGCATGGCATACTTACTGGCAATGTACGGTGTGTTATATGGGAGGGCCGCCTTGCCGCCCAGGCTGGAGATTGCCAGGATGCGTCCGCGCGTTTGTTTCAGGTAGGGCAGTGCGTAATAGCTGCAGTGGACCGAGCCATAGAAATTGACATCCATGGTGTGCTTGAACAGCTGCAAATCGGGGAATTCCTCAAACAAGGCAGTCACTGCCAGCCCGGCGTTGTTGATCAACATATCCAGCCGCCCGAAGGTTTCAACAGCCATTTTTATCAATGCTTTGCACTGAACCTCATCACTCACATCGGTCCGGACCGCCAGCGCTTCGCCGCCCCGTTGCCGGCATTCGACAGCAATCTGCTCCAGCCGGTTTACGCGACGGGCAGCCAGAACTACTTTCGCTCCCTCGTCCGCCAGCTGTAAGGCCAGTGATCTGCCAATCCCGGCCGAAGCGCCGGTAATAACAACCACCTGACCATGAAAAGCTGCCGCTTTCATACAACCTCCTTGCCTATGGTTTCCTGAACTCCAGACAATACAGCCAACCTTTCCACACATCGAACAGACGCGTTCCAAGCATTTGCGCTGGTACCAGATCGATAGGCGCCTTGATACTCTCCCGTTTTCCACCGAAAGATCTTTTGAAACCGGGTATGAACTTCTCGTAACCCCGTGCGCCTTTTTCGGTCTCATCTGCAATGAGGATGCGTGCTCCTGGTTTGGCGATGCGGATCATTTCATCGATGGCAGCTTTTTTGTTATTGAAAAAGTTGATGCCACCCACGTGGAAAATGGACTCGAACGAATCATTCTGGAATGGCAACTGCTCAGCGGTACCGAGAAACAGGTCCACATTCCATCCTTTTTTGCGGACGTAACTCTGACAGCGCATCAATTGCCCGGGCGAAATATCCAGCCCGAACACTTCTCCTACATCCGGACGATTGATAAGATACGGCAGATTCACGCCCGGACCTATGGAAATTTCCAGTACCTTTCCGCCGCGTGGCTCGAGACGGTCAGTGATCTCGTGGCGGCCGGTCTCCTCTTTCATGCCGATGTAGGTGAATGCTGCCTTGGAGAAGGCCCGGTACCCCCAGGATAGCCAATCATACAGTCGCGAAAACCGGCTGTTGAAACCGGATAACTCAGAAGAGGCAATGAATCGCGGAATGCCTGCCACGATGGGGTATTCTTTATCGCAAACAGGACAGTCAAGCCCGCCGGTTTCTATCGGATTGCCTAGGTCCTCCTGCAGGAGGAGTGAATGCTGGCATTCAGGGCAGGCAAGCAGGCTCAAGGTCGATCGTTTCATTCCCGGCTCCTCTCACCAGATCCCGGGGATCAGTTTCTTCGCCCTGCGGGCATAAGCCCAGTAATCATCTCTGAATTCCTCGGACAACATTCGTTCCTCGACCTTCATCCGGAATGACAATCCTGGGATCAACAGGATCGGGATTGCGATCAAACCGATCAGGCTCGAGTAACCGATGCACAATCCCAGAGCCATCAACAGGAGACCGCTGTAACCCGGGTGGCGCACAAAACGATAAGGTCCGTCCGTGACGAGCACATGGCCTACCTTGACCCGCAGGTAACCGGAGTACATCGTCCCGATGGTCAGGCGCGTCCAGACCCGCAGCAAAAGCCCGAGCAGGATGATAACCAGACCGGCCAGTTCCATATTGGTTCCGCGTGGCAGCCAGGTGGGCAGATACAAGAATTCGAGCGGCGGGGCGAAGAAGATGGCCAGAAAACCCGGCAGGATCCACCAGAATGACCGGTTTCCAGTCTCAGCACGCACAGAATCTTCAATATTCTGGTTGCGCCACAGGTATATGACCCCTCCCGCCCCGTATGCGATCCCGATCGCAAACAGGAACCAGCCCAGAAAATTGGTTGGCGTCGTTTCGAGCGCCAGCAAAGCTAACAACAATGCCAAAGCATTTCCGATAACCAGCAAGAAAATCCGAATTCCGTTATTCATTCAGACCTCTCTTTTCAAGTAGAAAAAACAACCCTCATTTCTTCCGGCTCCAATACATCGGCTTGGCGAATTCTGCAATAGCCAGGATGACCCCGCCGGTAACCAGTAAGAAAGCGTATTCCCAGGTTGGCAGGACGGCAAACTTCATCAGCTCCCGCAGGAACGGCACCACCTGGGTCAAAACAAGCAGGCTGGCCGCGCCAACCACCACCCACCATAAAGCCGGATTGGGCATCCGTAACAATTGGAAAAAGGAGCGGGTCCAGGACCGGTTTGCAAAGACCAGCGCCATGTCGGCAATGACCATATTCAGGAAGGCCAGCATGCGCGCCTGTTCCTCTCCGTAGCCGCGCAGGAGCATAAATGCATAAACCCCGCAGACCACCGCCATTACGCCCAACCCCTGTATTAGCCCGGTTCGGATCATCTCCCCTCCAAAGAGCCGTTCTCCCAAAGGGCGTGGTTTGCGGTTCATGATATTGGCTTCGTCAGATTCCATCTCAAAAACGATCGAACAGGATGGGTCGATGATCAGTTCGAGCAGTACGATTTGGACCGGTAAAAGGGCCAGCGGCCATTTCATGAGCACCGGTATGAGCGACATACCCGCGATCGGCACATGGATGGAAAAGATGAATGCCATGGCTTTCTTGAGGTTGTCATAGATACGCCGGCCCATTCGGACCGCCTGGACAATGGAAGCGAAATTATCATCCAGCAGAACCAGGGCAGCCGACTCGCGCGCCACATCCGTGCCGCGCCCGCCCATGGCAATTCCGATATGGGCTGCTTTAAGCGCCGGGGCGTCGTTGACTCCGTCGCCGGTCATCGCCACAACTTCATTATTGGCTTTCAGAGCCGTGACGATGCGCAGTTTCTGTTCTGGGACGGCTCGGGCAAAGATGCACGTTGTCCGGATGCGCTCTTTCAGTTCGTCATCTGTCATCTCGTCCATTTCCGGCCCGGTGATGATTTGATCGTCCGGCTTGAGACCGATCTGGTTGGCGATGCTGCTGGCTGTGCCCGGGTAGTCGCCGGTTATCATGATGACCCGGATCCCGGCGGTATAGCATTCCTGTAACGCCTCCCGGACCCCGGGCCGGACCGGGTCCGCCAAACCCAGCAGGCCGAGGAATTTGAATTCGAAATCGTGTTGTCCTTCCGGCAGATCCACCGGTCGGAAGGTCGACCGCGCAATTCCGATCACGCGCAAACCCTGATCGGCCATGCGGTTGATCTGTCCAAGCAATATTTCATTCCGGCCGGCGTCGAAATGGCACAGATCGGCGATTGCTTCCGGTGCGCCCTTGGCGGCTATGATGTAATCCTTGCCGTCCGGAGAGCGCCAGACGCGCGACATGGCCAGCAGTTTTTCAGAGAGCGGGTATTCGTGGACCAGTGTCCAATCTTTATGGATATGCTCGGTATTGAGCAGTGTCCGCCCGCCCAACTCCTTCATGGCCTTCTCCATCGGGTCGAATGGGTCTGTCGGGCTTGCCAGTAGGCTGTATTCGACCACTCCGTGTAGTTCTTCCGGCAGGCTGGATTGTTTTCCGTCTACGTCAAATAATTGGTCATCAGTGCTGATCTTCGTCACGGTCATCCGGTTCAGGGTCAGCGTCCCGGTCTTATCCACGCACAGGACTGTTGCTGCGCCCAGCATTTCCACCGCCGGCATGCGCCGGGTGAGAACGTGATGTTTGGAAATACGCCAGGCGCCCAGCGCCATGAAGATGGTCAGAACCACCGGGAATTCCTCCGGTAGGGTCGCCATTGCCAGGGTGATCCCGGCCAGTAATCCTCCCAACCAGTCTGCACGCGTCAGCCCGAAGACGATCACAACGATGGCGCACAAGATCAAACCAACCGTTGCAAACGTTTTGACGATCCTGCCGGTTTGGCGCTGCAGGTCGGTATCCTCCGTCTCCAGGGATTGCAGGGCCTTCCCAATCTTGCCGATCTCGGTTCGCAGACCGGTCGATAAAACCCTGGCTATGCCCTGCCCCTTGACCATCATCGTACCTGAATAAATGAATGGCAAATCATCGCCGCCTGGCCGGCCTACTTCCCGGACTCCGTCCCAACTGCGTTTGCGCACCGGAACGGATTCACCCGTCAGCAGGGACTCGTCCACATTGACATTGGTGCCGCTCAAAAGTACCGCGTCCGCCGGGACACGGTCACCTTCCGAAAGTAGGATGACATCATCCCGCACTACTTCCCGGCCGGGGATGCGTTGCTGTACGCCGTTTCGGATGACCAGGGCGCGCGGGCTGGAGAGGTCGCGCAAGGCCTCCAGCGCCCGCTCAGTCTTCTGTTCCTGGTAAAGCGTGATGCCCATTACCACGAAAACGAATCCCAGCAGCATTAGGGCTTCCTCCAGATCGCCAAGGAACAGGTACAGCACGCCGCAGGCGATCAGTAGCAGGAACATGGGTTCGCGCATCACTTCGAAAACGATATGTAGAAAGCTGCGCTTCTTTGCAGAGGGCAGTTCGTTGTACCCATCCAGAGCCAGGTTCTCGAGCACTTCCTGGTCAGTCAAACCTTGCAGATCTACTTCGTTAATGTTTACTGCCATGAAATAACATCTCCATATGATTTTTTCGATGATCTGTTGGTAGGTTAATCATTACCATGAAACTTGTTGCTGATCCACTTACAAAACTCCACAACCGCCGGCAGACCCGGTGCGATGCCTGCCACTTCCAGCCAAATGATAAAATTGTCCGCTTCCGGGTGAAAACCGGCGCGGAAAATGCCAGGCGGCTGCAGGATCGCAAAGATAACGATGACAACAGCCGCTATGGATCTAGGAATTAGGTGGAGGTTGCAGGGGAGAGATCGGGAAGTAGGATGGGCGTCCCGTTCTCACGGCAGCCGGGGGAACGGAGACATACTCGGCCGACCAGTGGGCAATACTCGGAAAGACGATATCATCCTGGTCGCACCCCTCGTCGGCATACACGTAACCGCCGTGCTGGGCCAGATCGAATATTGCCGGGTGGTTATTCGGTCCCAGGCTGTCGGACATGATATGTCCTACCAGGCCGCAGACGCAGATGAACAGCAAAATCGTGAGATGTAGCGGCAGGCGGAAGGAATGTTCAACCATATTGCACATGCTTTACGCCCTCTCTGAAGAGGGCGATCAGGTGGGCATCTTCCACCCTGTAATAGATTTCCTTGCCATCCCGGCGGGTCTGGACCAGACCCAATTGGCGCAGGCTGCGCAGGTGGTGCGAGATGGCTGATTCACTGATGCCTACCAGGGTTGCCAGGCTGCCGACGTTCACTTCGCGTTCAATCAGAACGGAAAGGATCCGCACCCTGCTGGTGTCGCTGAATGAACGGAATAATTCCGCTACATGTGCGGCGGTGTGTTCATCGAGGGCAGGGGAAGAAGCGTCTTTTTTGGGCATAATTAATAACAAACATATGAATATATATTCATATGTTTGTTATTATATGTCTTTCCATCAAATTGTCAACAGTTTTAATTGACGATTTTCTGCTCTCAATACGGGATGGTCGCAAAGTCAAAACTGGAGCCGGAGCAGACACAAGCCGGAATCCGGATGAAAAGCTTCCCAAACGATCCATCGTCAGGTCTGCAAATCTTTACAAAACCTTTATACAGCCTTCACGGGGCATTTATCGACCGGACCTATACTTCTGCTGTAATCAGAACTTTACTGTGAATATTCACTCAAAGGAGAATGAATTTATGAATAAAGCTATTCGTATTACTCTGGTTATCCTGGGAGTCCTCGTTCTGGCAGGCGGGCTTGTCTTTGCCGGTGCCTGGATTGGCGGCTATCGCAGCATTATTGGCTTCGGCGGTTACCGGATGATGCGGAATGTCAACCGCCCTGCTTACGGCAGCGGCCCGGTTGTTCCGGACAACGGCTATGGCATGATGGGTGGCGGTCGCCGCCCTGGTCCGGGCATGATGGGCGGCTACGGCTACACCAGCAGTTCAGCCACCCCTTTGACGGTTGACCAGGCCTATCAGGCGGCCGGAAAATATCTGACTTCCCTGAATAACCCGGATCTCAAGATTGCCGAGGTGATGGTCTTCGACAATAACGCCTATGTGCGCGTGGTCGAAAAGAGCACCAGCATCGGAGCGTTCGAACTTCTGGTGGATCCCTCAACCTTGGCGGTCTATCCCGAATACGGCCCGAACATGATGTGGAACATTAAGTATGCTGGTCTGACCCATTCGAACATGATGGGCGGGCGCGGTGGAATGATGGGCAGCGGCACTTTCAGCAGCACCCCGGTTACCGTTTCGGCGGCCATGCCGGTCTCCTCCGCACAGGCGCTCCAGTCGGCCCAGCAGTATCTGGATCAGGCTCTGCCCGGCTCCAGGGCAGCTGCGGATGCCGATCCATTTTACGGCTACTACACCATCGATATCCTGCGGGATGGAAAAATTACCGGGATGCTGAGCGTCAACGGCTACAGCGGGCAAGTTTTCCTGCACACTTGGCACGGCACGTTCATCGCTACACAGGATTATTAACCGGTAAACACCGTCCCGAAGGTTTTCCTCAAGAGTTTTTTTCTCCCAATCCAAACCTTCGGGACGTTTACAGGCTTGTACACAACCCCATCCTATCTTTTTACGTTACAATAATTACATGGCAAAGATCCTGGTTATCGATGACGAAGCCTCCATCGTCAATCTTGTTACAGCCTACCTCAAACCCGAAGGCTACGAAGTCCATACGGCCGCAGATGGTATTGCTGGCTTGAAAGCTGCACGTGCCTTCAAGCCGGATGTGATTGTGCTCGATCTGATGCTGCCTGGCATGGACGGGATCGAGCTGCTGACGCACCTGCGCCGTGAATCGAATGTTTACGTTATCCTTCTGACGGCCAAGACCGAGGAAACCGACCGGATCGTGGGGCTCTCGGTTGGAGCGGATGATTATGTCACCAAGCCTTTCAGCCCGCGTGAACTGGTCGCCCGCATCAAAGCCGCCCTGCGGCGCCTTCAGCCCGGAAACGCTCCGGGGTCCGATAGCGGCGTTCTCGCCTTCCGGCATATCCGCATTGACCTGGGAGCGCGCCAGGTCATGCTGGATGAGCAACCCATCGAACTGACAGCGGTCGAATTCGACATTTTGGTGGCTTTAGCCAGGAATCGCGGGCGGGTGCTGAGCCGCGAGCAGTTGCTTGAAACTGTCTGGGGTGGAACTTACTTCGGCGAGCTGCGCGTCGTGGATGTGCACCTCGGTCATATCCGCCAGAAACTCGGCTCGGATGCCTATATCGCCACCGTACGGGGAGCAGGCTACCGTTTTGAGGATGAATTATTATGAGTGATTATATTCGTCGCCACCTGGCTGTAAAACTGTTCCTCTCCTATCTGGCAGTCATTCTGGTCGGGGGCCTCGTGCTCTTCCTGGCCACCCGCTTTACCGTTCCGGCCGCCTTCAACCAACATATGGGTCTTGGACCGGGCGCCGGACCGGGTCCTGGGCAGGGGATGATGCAAGGCAATGGAGCCGGCCCGCTCATGATGTCCGACCTGTTCACGAATTTCCAGGCCAGTTTTAACCAGGCCCTGCTGCTGGCTCTGTTGGCAGCCGGCCTTGTAGCGATCCTTGTCAGCCTGCTGCTGAGCCGTGGCATCGTCGCTCCCGTGCGTGTCCTGATGGATGCCAGCCGGCGCATCGCCGGCGGGAATTATACCGAGCGTGTCCGGACTGGCGGGCCGGATGAACTTGGGCAGCTGGCGCACTCTTTCAACCAGATGACCGAAAAGCTTGAACAGGTGGAGGCTATGCGGCGTCAGTTGATCGGCGATGTCAGCCATGAACTGCGCACCCCGCTCACCGCCATCAAGGGTTCCATGGAAGGGCTGATGGATGGCGTCCTGCCGGCTGCCCCCGAGACCTACCAGCAGATCCACCAGGAAGCCGACCGCCTGGCCCGCCTGGTGGACGACCTGCAGGAACTGAGTCGCATCGAAGCCGGGGCCTATCCGCTCGATATCCGCCCCATGACAGTCTCTCCACTGGTCGAAACCACCCTCAAACGTTTTGCGTCCCAGGCCCAGGCCAAACAGATTGAGCTGCGTTCTGATCTTCCGGCTGGCCTCCCGCCTGTCATGGCCGACCATGACCGCATAACCCAGGTGCTGACCAACCTGGTCGGCAATGCTCTGCAATATACTCCCGAAAATGGCCGGGTGACCATTCTGGCGAGTCGACATGCGGATCAAATTCATATTTCCGTAGTGGATACTGGGATCGGTATTCCGGCCGAACACCTGCCGCAGTTGTTCACGCGCTTCTACCGTGTGGACAAATCCCGTTCCCGCCAGGCTGGCGGAGGCTCGGGTATCGGCCTGACGATTGCCCGTTACCTGGTCGAGGCCCATGGCGGGCGCATCTGGGCCGAGAGCGCCGGGGCCGGTCAGGGCAGCACCTTTACCTTCAGCCTGCCAATAGTCGCATAGCCGTCTGTCTCTCAGCCTTGTTCGCCGAGTTTTACCTGTTTTTCTCTGCGGGCTCTGCGCTGTTTTGATTATTTTTGCCTAGGCTTTCGGACTTTGAGAAAACCCCGGTTCACCGCATTGGGGGGTGGAAATCAGGGCAGGGATGTGATACAGTATGTTTTAAGGGGGATGATGGGTTGCCTTTATTTGAGAAACGAGGTGGCTCATGATGGCTGAAAAGATTATCCGGCAGTTCAAAATCATGCTCGGAGATGATAACTCCGAACATGCCCGCGCGGCAGTCGCGCTTCTGGAGGATCTGCCCTTTGCCTCCGGGACGGATATCACCGTTTTTCGGGCTTTCTCTCCCAACCAGACTACGGACGTGATCCTGATGGAAGAAGCGCTCAACCAGACCTGTATCCGCTTGAGACAGAAAGGTTTGCATGCCAGACCGGAGCTGCAGTTGGGGTCTCCGGCGGAAATGTTCTTGAAGTATGCCGAAGACCAAATGCCCGATCTGATCATCATCGGTGCGAAGGGCTTGCGCTCCACCACGGGCATTCTGGTGGGCGGAGTGGCACAGCAGGTGGTGGAATACGCCCCTTGTCCGGTGCTGGTGGTACGTGCCCCCTACAATGGGCTGCGGGATGTTATGTTGGTGACGGACGGCTCGCCCTCCAGCCGCCAGGCGCTGCACTTTCTGGGCAGGCTTCCCCTTCCTGGGAACGCCCATCTGTGGCTAATGCATGTACTCCCGCCGCCACCCATCTCCATGCTGGTTATGGAAACGACCATGGTCAATGTGCCGGTTGTCTTCCAGGATTTTAGGGGAGCGGCCGCACTGGGAGCAAAGGAAGAGCAGGAGGGACAGGCGCTGCTGGATAGTTCGCTCGAGGCACTGCGGAATATGGGCAAGCTTGCTGAGGGCATCCTGAAGCGGGGCGATGCTGCCACCGAGATCATGGCGGCTGTCAA
>JADGQB010000414.1 GCA_017882145.1 Anaerolineales bacterium | reverse complement strand
ATAGGTCGGAAGGCTTGCAAAAACCTTCTCGAGCTCGCTGGCAGTCGAAGCCAGGTGATACGTCCCTCCGGTCATATCAGCGATTTGTTTCAGCATGGTTTCATTAAGCCCCAGGCGGAGACCGCCGCCGGTAAAACCGCCCCCACCTTGAAAACCACCGCCGCCGGGGAATCCACCTCCGCCGCCGGGAAAACCGCCGCCTCCGCCGAACGGGCTTTGGTCCGGGCTGGGGCCGTTTAACGTTCCGAACCCGATGGTATAAACGCGCACCCCGCGGTCGACAGCCTGTTTGGCTGCTTCCACTGGATCGGGGCCTGTATTGCTGTCGCCGTCGGTAAGCAGGACGATAATATCCGGGGCATAATCGCCTTTGAGCACCGGCGCCGGCTCCACACCCGGCTGGGTATCAGTAATGCTTGGGGCGACATTCCTGTCAACCTGGGAAATGGCATCCAGGGCAACCAGAATCCCACTACCGATGGCTGTCCTGCGTCCCACAGTCAGACTCTCCAGCGCAGTCTGCAGGGCACCCTGGTCCTTGGTTGCTGGTTGGATGATCTCGGCAAAAGTAGAAAATGCCACCAGTCCAATTTGGGTATTGGCTTTTTGATGTTGAATGAAAGAAAAACCGGCCTCTTCGGCTGCCTGGAGGCGGCTGGGTTGAATATCGCGTGAGCGCATACTGCCCGAAACATCAAAAGTCAGTATGATTGTGGTCTGATTGGTGGGGACATTCAAAACAACCATCGGCCGCCCCAGGGCAAATACCAGGCTGGCAAGTCCAAGCAGGAACAAAACGACCGGAAGATGGCGGCGCCAGTTGGATTTTTTTGGCAAGGCGGCACGCACAAGTTCCAGGCTGGAATAACGAACTGCAAATCGCCTTCGCCGCAACATCCAGATATACAGCCCCACAATTACAGGTATTAACCCTATCAGGTAAAGGAATCCAGGCCAAAGAAATACCATCTGTTACCTCCTTTCCAAATTAATTATTTACTGCTCCTCAATCACTTGGGGAGGCTCAGGTCTTGTGGGCTCAAGGGAGACGGCTGAACCACAGGATTGAAAATAGGCCACCAATCAGCATGAAGAAGATTCCGGCTCCGGCAAAAAGCGCGGTGAGCTCGGTCTGTTCAGGCTTGCTGATAAGTTGCGTGTCGAGGTAATCGTAAATCTTGATCAGGTCTTGTTCACTTTGGGCATTGTAATAAGTGCCACCTGTGATCTGGGAAATCTGCTGGAGGGTGGCCTCATCCAATTGGGTGTGAAGTGAAAAACCATTGATATGCACAGTAGTCCCGGTTGGGCTGCCAATGCCAACGGTATAGATTCGTACACCCCGGTCGGCAGCCTGCTGGGCGATTGCCAGCGGGTTGGGGTTCTCGTTATTTTCACCATCCGAAAGCAGGATAATGACTGCCGGTGTATAGGTTCCGTGCGGAAGGGGTGTGGGCGTGGGTGTGGGGGTAAGCAGAAGGTTGCTGTAAAGCTCTGAGGGCGATCCGTCACTATTTGCGACGGCAATTGCGTTGAGTGAGGCAAGGATGCCTTGTCCCACCGAAGTGCCAGTTTGCGGTGTCAGACGGGCGATGGCAGCCAGGACTGCACTCGGATCATTGGTGGGAACTTGCACTGATAACCCATTATCGCTGAAGGCCACCACTCCGGTCTGTACAAAAAGCGGCTGTTTTTTCACAAAGTCGGTCGCGGCAGCTTTGGCGGCTTCCATACGGGTGGGTTTGATATCGGTGGCTGCCATACTGCCGGAAACATCAAATGCCAGGATCACGGTGCCGGCTTGCTTCGGCAGGGCAACAACCGCTTGCGGGCGCGCTAATGCAATTGCCAGGATTGTGAGACCTGCCAGGAAAAACACAACAGGAATATGCCGGCGCGTGCCGGGTTGGCGCCCTTTGGCGCCTGCCGCAAAACCAAGGTTGCCATAATTGGCAGATAATTGCTGGCGTCGTCGCTGCATCAGGATGTAAACCGCGACGAACAGGGGAACCAATATTAAAGAAAAAAGCATTACAGGCCAAATGAATGACATAGTGAAACCCGAATTACCTTCTTCGTTGCCGGCGCAGTGTTGCGAAACGGACAATAGCCTGTACCAAATCTTCGTCGGTTGAGAGCGGTAAGGCTCCCACTCCCGCGCGCTTGAATGCCTGAGCCAGCCCCGCTTCACGCTGCCGGGCTGCTTCTTCAAATCGCCGACGGAATCTCCGGTCGTGGGTATCCACAAACATCTGGTCGCCTGTTTCTGCGTCTTCCATCACGACCATACCGATATCAGGAAGCTCGATTTCCCTCGGGTCCCACAGGCGGACGGTGAGTACTTCGTGCCTCTGGTTGAGCAAATTCATTGTGCGCTCCCAACCCGGCGCGCAGATAAAATCCGATATCACAAACACCAGGCTGCGTTTTTTTAAGGTGTACAACCCGCCCTCGAGCAGCGGTGTCAGGTTGGTAAATGGGGCTCGTGTTAATTGTGGCTGTTTGAGCAGATCATTGATCAAGCGCAGCACCTGGATGCGACCGCCGCGCGCCGGAATGGTTCGCTGGATGTGGCTATCATAGAATATCGCACCCACCCGGTTGCCGTGGCGGGTCAACAGTCTGGCAAGCGTGGTGACGAAATCAATCAATACGGTCCGTTTCAGGCTCTGTGCGGTGCCAAAATCCACCGACGGGCTCAGATCGAGCAGGAACCAGGCCGTGATTTCGCGGTCCTCGACATATTGGCGGACATACGGCGTATTCATCCGGGCAGTCACATTCCAATCGATGTAACGAATGTCGTCCTCGGGCTGATATTCCCGCAGATCCGCAAAATCCACGCCATACCCGTAGAACAGGGTGCGGTAGTCGCCTTGTAAAAGCCCATCCAGGCGCCGGATGACCTGCCAGTCGAGGCGCTGCAGGATGCGTTCAGGCGTTGATGCGGTTGTCGGCGTGTTCATGCAGCGGTACCACGGGCAACGGGATGCGGTCGAGGATTTTCTTCAAAATATCATCCCCATTCACATTATCTGAAAGGGCCTCGTAAGATAATACGAGACGGTGGCGCATCACATCCAACGCCATATCGGAAATATCCTG
>JADGQB010000413.1 GCA_017882145.1 Anaerolineales bacterium | reverse complement strand
CAGGTTCATCTTGAACATTTCAAGTGTCATTGCGAGGCGCACTTTGCCGAAGCAATCCCCCCATAAATGGCAGGAAACCACTACATTTCGCTCGCGGTGCCAATACCTGGTTAATTTATGGAGTGTGCAATGTGTTTCTGACCAAGACATATTTCGCCTTAAAGTTCCCAAAACCTTCATCGTACACCCTCACACAATGTCTTACACCCTCATTATTTTGATCCATTTTTTTGCATAATTCGCTCAAAAACATCATAAAACTGACTATTAATCCCCCGATTCCGGAGGATCAATTCGTTCAAAATTCTCTCCATAATCTGCAGCCCCTCACGAAAACCGCAAAAAAACCCAAAATCTGCAATAGATCGGATTTTTTCCTCCTGCCCTCCACAGTTCCCATACTTCGGGGGACTCTCTTCTCTCTTTTCTTCATTTCCCCTGAATTGTTCCTAGTTGTTTTGGCCAAACGATCCCTCCCAAGCCGAAAATCAAGGTTTTCCTCTCCTCGTACGATTACCGTTGGCAAAACGGGTGCTGCGCTCTATGCAGGACAGGTGCTGTGCTCTTTGCAGTACGCGTGCTGCGCCCTATGCAGTACGTGTGCTGCGTTCTATGCAGTATAATCTGCCCGTCATGGCTGATCTTTTCTCACGCTGGAAAACAGGACTTGCCCGTAGCAGCAAGGCCGCCTTTGGGCGGCTGGCTGGCATCTTTGGCGCGACTGAAATTACTGCTGAGACCTGGGAAGAACTGGAAGCCATGCTCATCCAGGCAGATGTGGGGCTCGAGACCACCGAGGCGGTGATCGAATCCCTGCAAGCCACGGTCCGCAGCCAGGGGCTGACCCGCTCCAGTGAGCTGCGGGAAAGCCTGGAAGCTGAACTGCGCCGGCGCCTGGATATACGCCCGGCGCTGGACCTGGCAGCGCACCCAACGGTGATCTTGCTCGTAGGAGTCAATGGCTCCGGGAAGACCACCAGCGCAGCCAAGCTGGGGTGGCGTTTTGCGAATGAAGGCAAACAGGTCCTGCTGGTGGCAGCCGATACCTTTCGTGCCGCGGCTGTGGACCAATTGCAGGCCTGGGCCGAGCGCCTGAAACTGCCCATTATCGCCGGGCAGATGGGCTCCGACCCGGGTGCGGTGGTATACGATGGCATCCATTCAGCGATTGCGAAGGGTCTCGACCTGGTATTGGTGGATACGGCCGGCCGCCTGCATACCCGCTATAATTTGATGGAAGAGCTTAAGAAAGTCCAAAGGGTGGCAGGCAAAGCCCTACCGGGGGCGCCCCAGGCTGTGTGGCTGGTGCTGGATGCCACCACCGGACAAAATGCGCTGGTGCAGGCACGTGCTTTCAAGGAAGCCGTCAACGTGACCGGTGTAATCCTGGCAAAGTTGGATTCTTCCGCGCGGGGCGGCATGGCCTTCGCCATCCAGCATGAGTTGGGTCTGCCGATCCTCTTCGCCGGGCTGGGTGAGAAAGCGGAAGACCTGACACCATTCGACCCGGACGCGTTTGTCAAAGGCATTCTGGCAGAGTAAGCCCGGAATTATTTTGGAATTATATTAAGGAAAGGATAAATCAAAATGCAGGATTTGCTTGAAAGGTTACAAACTGCGGGGGAAGTATTGCGCCAGCTTATGGTGCGTCTTTGACTTACCCGCCAAAGAATCCGAACTGGCGGAGCTCGAAAAAGAAATCAATTCCAAGGAATTTTGGAACGAACCAAACCATGCCCAACAGGTGAGCAAGCAAGCGGCAGGATTACGTGACGAAATCCAGGATTGGCACGGCCTCGAACAGCGCCTGAAGGATGCCACCGAACTGGCCGGCCTGGAGGATGAATCGCTGCGGCCTGAGCTGGAAGTGGAGATCGCCAGTCTCGAATCTGAGCTGGATAAGCGCTCCTTTACTGCCATGCTTTCCGGTCCCTATGATGCTGAAGATGCACTGCTGGCCATCCATGCCGGGGCAGGCGGGACCGATTCGCAGGATTGGGCCTCCATGCTCTTGCGGATGTACCTGCGTTGGGCAGAAAAACAGGGGTATAAAACAGATATCTGGGATATGACGGAGGGGGAAGAGGCGGGAATAAAATCTGCCACGATTGCCGTTGACGGCAAATATGCTTTCGGCTATCTGCGCTCCGAAAAGGGTGTCCACCGGCTCGTACGACTTTCACCCTTCGACTCGGCCCACCGGCGGCATACCTCTTTCGCACTTGTGGAGGTTCTGCCTCAGATCGCATTCGACAGCCCAGAGGTCCAGATAGACCCGGCGGATTTGAAGGTGGATGTCTTCCGCTCTTCGGGAGCAGGCGGACAAAATGTCCAGAAGAACGCTACGGCAATACGGATCACGCATCTTCCGACCGGGATTGTGGTCACCTGCCAAAACGAACGTTCGCAGACTCAGAATCGTGAGTTCGCCATGCGCATCCTGCGTGGACGTTTATTGGAAATCCAAAAAGCCGAAAAGGAAGTCGAAATTGCTGTTTTACGAGGCGAATACACCAAGGCCGAATGGGGCAGCCAGATCCGATCCTATGTGTTGCACCCTTACCAGATGGTGAAAGACCACCGGACGGAATATGAAACTGGCAACACCCAGGCAGTGCTGGACGGTGATCTTAACGCATTTATGGATGATTATTTGCGGCAAGGTAAATAGGCTTGACGCTATCGCACTTCATGCTATAATCAGCCCGCTTAAGCCAAATAACTGTTTGGCTCAACAAACCTGGTATGATTCATTAATTATTGTAATAACAATAGATTTGTTATTGCACCTTAGAAGGAGTAATAATGCCGCCCCAACCAAAACGTAAACTCTCGAAAGGCCGCCGTGACCGCCGGCGGGCCCATGATGCACTGGAAGCTGCCAACCTGGTGGCCTGCACTAATTGTGGAACTATGATCCTGCCACACATAGTCTGTCCGAGCTGCGGCTTCTACAAGGGTAGAGAAGTCATAGCGGTAAAGAAAGCGGATAAGAAAAAATAAAGGAAAAAACTCACGGGCTGTCCGAAACAGCCCGAAATTTTTTTAAGATACAAGAGCTGAATTTCGAAATCAGGCCATCTTGAAAAGTTTAGGGGGGAGATCAAAAAAA
>JADGQB010000412.1 GCA_017882145.1 Anaerolineales bacterium | reverse complement strand
CTACCCGAGCTGGAGAAACTGGCGCATGATTTATTTTTTTCAAATCCATCCAATGAAGATTTAGCCAAAGATGATATAAAAGATTCGATGATGAATAATTGTTTTGGCATCGCGCAGGATTTTAAATTGCGCTGTGTGGACTGGGGGTTCAAGCTTTCGGATGTAAAACAAACTGTGTATATGCAGCACAGCCAGGAAGATAGCCAGGTACCATTTGCGGCAGCCGGGCTGACCGCGAAATTATTGCCAAATTGTCGCTTTGAATTAAGGGCACACGGTGAGCATTTTTCGAGTGAACTTTTGGATGAATTTTTTAGAACAACCATGAGCGTGCACCAGGCATTATATAATAGCCGCCATGATTAAGCGACTCAATAAGATCTATCACGAATTCCCGAGCAAGTTCTGGATAGTTGTGCTGGTCGCCTTCATTGACCGTATCGGTGGGACACTCCTTTTTCCCTTCTTCTCACTTTACATTACCCAGAAATTCCACGTCGGCATGACCCAGGCCGGGATCATCCTGGGTGTTCTCTCGGCTTTTGGGCTGGTCGGGAGCATGGTCGGCGGAGCGCTGACCGACAAGTTCGGGCGGCGGCGGCTGATCCTGTTCGGCCTGGTGTTCAGTGCCATGAGCACCCTGTCGCTCGGATTGGCCAATACGCTGGCTGTCCTGTACCCGTTGATCGTTGTGATCGGCTTGCTTTCCAATATTGCCGGGCCGGCCCATGACGCCATGATTGCCGATATTCTGCCGGATAAACAGCGGGCAGAGGGTTTCGGGATCCTGCGCGTGGCCGGCAACCTGGCCTGGATCATCGGCCCGACCATCGGCGGCGTTGTAGCTGCCAAATCCTTTTTTATGCTGTTCGTGATCGACTTTGTGTTGAGCTGCATCGTGGCGGTGCTGTTCTATAAACTCATCCCCGAAACCAAGCCCGTCGAACCTGCAGAAAAAGGCCACGAAAGTGTCTGGCAGACTGTGGCGGGTTACCGGCACGTGCTGCGGGACTTCGCTTTCATGGCCTTCCTGGCTGCCTCGATCCTGATGCTGGCGGTATACCAGCAAATGTACAATACCCTGCCTGTTTATCTGCGGGATACCCATGGCTTTTCACCATCGGCGTATGGTTTCTTTCTGACCACCAGCGCCATTACGGTAGTGCTATTCCAATTTTGGGTGACCAGGCAGATCAAACATCGCCCGCCCTTCCTGATGATGGCGCTGGGGACGGTCTTCTATGCGATCGGCTTCAGCATGATCGGGTTCATCTCGGCCTATGTTCTTTTTCTTTTGGCCAGTGTTGTTATCACGATCGGCGAAATGATCATGATGCCCACCAGCCAGGCGCTGGCAGCCAACTTTGCTCCCGTGGAAATGCGCGGCCGTTACATGGCGGTCTTTGGGCTGTCCTGGGCCGTCCCCGCGATGATCGGACCCGGCGCGGGCGGATTCATCCTGGATAATTTCAACCCGAACCTGCTGTGGTATGGGGGCGGGGTCCTATGCGTTATTTCCGCTCTTAGCTTTTTGGCGCTGCAATTCACGCTGGGAAAGCAGAAACGCTTCGTGGCCAATGTCAAGGAAGAATTACCGGCAGAAGCGGCAGTATGAGTGATCTCAACTGGGATACGCTATATACAGACCACGCGGATGCCTATGAACTCCTGGTCTCTCACGAAGACTACCAGGACAACCTGATTGCAGCCATCCAGCGGCTCCAGCCCTTGGCTGGAACAACTGCGGCCGAATTCGGGGCCGGTACCGGGCGTGTCAGCGGCTTGTTGGCAGGGCGGGTCCGCCGGGTGCTGTCTTTCGATTTTTCCGCAGCCATGCTGCGGGTGGCGCAGGCCAATAACTGGCCGAATGTTTCGCTGGCGCTGGCCGACAGCCGCCGGATGCCGGTCCGTGCAGGTTGGGCGGATTTCGGCATCGAAGGCTGGGCCTTTTTGCAGATTGCGGTCTGGCACCGACAGGATTGGCAGGTTCAACTGGGTCGGGCGCTGGATGAGATGCAGCGTGCCGTTCGCCCGGGCGGGAAAATGATCCTGATCGAGACGCTCGGCACTGGCGAGTCCAGGCCTAAAGTTGAGCCTTTCTTCCGCACCGTCTACAACTTCCTGGAAGCAGAATGTGGTTTCGCAAGCCTGGATATTCGCACCGATTATTGTTTCGAGACGATGGAGCAGATCCAATCCGTCGTGGTCCCGCTCTTCGGGCAGGCGATGATTGAACGGCTGGTCAAGACCGGGGCGGGCTGGGTGCTGCCGGAATGTAGCGGGTTATGGTGGCGAGAGGTCCCGGTTTAGGGATTTATGGTAGAAAGAATTTAACCGGAAACGAACGGAGATAAACGTTTATTGGGCTGATAAGTGTTGAGATACCGGCCTTTCTGGGATAGAAATATTGTTCATCCCTGTTCATCTGTTGTGAATTCGAAACATCCCCATTTACCCGATTGCTTCTTTCAATCTGCGCGCCAGTTTCCCGAAATGGGCAGTGTAGCGGATCTCGTCCGGGCGCGGACGGGGTAAATCCACTGGCAGGTCCAACTTGATTTTGCCTGGCCGCTGCGTCAGCACCAGGACACGGTCAGCCAGGAAGAGGGCTTCATTGATGGAATGCGTGACCATCAGGACGGTCTTGCGGCGCGCCTGCCAGATGCGGGAGAGTTCGATCCACATGCGTTCACGCGTGAGCGCATCCAGCGATCCGAACGGCTCATCCAGCAGCAGGATATCCGGGTCGTGGACCAGGGCACGCGCAATGGCGACACGCTGGGCCATGCCTCCGGAAAGGTCGCGCGGCCAGGCGGATTCAAAGCCTTGCAGGCCAACCAGGTCGATCAACTCCTGGGCACGTAAACAGGCCTGTTCCGCTGGAACACCCTGCAGTTCAAGCGGCAGGGTGATATTCTGGATGGCGGTCCGCCAGGGCATCAGGTTGGCCTGCTGGAAAACCATACCGATGCGCGGCTGGCCGGTTGAAAAAGTAAAATTCCCGGATGAAGGTTGAAGCAGGCTTGCCAGGGTCCGCAGCAAAGTGGTTTTGCCGCTGCCGGAGGGCCCCAGTACGCACACGAATTCCTGTGGCTGAACGGAGAAAGAAAGCTCG
>JADGQB010000148.1 GCA_017882145.1 Anaerolineales bacterium | reverse complement strand
TTATTTTTATGAAAACACGGCAAAGAATTTGTCTCTGCCGTGACTGTTTAAACCTAACACATTTGTTCTAATTTGTTAAGAGCCGAAAACTCATGATATAATCCCGGCATTATGTTACACGCCAATCGCAGCAGCAATTGTGTGCCGTTCGTGGTGGTGAATGGCTTCGTTTCCAACGGGGTTCCTCGAATCGCGCCTGCTGCCCGGAGATAATAGCTTTTTCCCACACCGAGATTTTCTTACGCCGCAGGCCCGCCCTGCGGTTTTTTTATTACATTTTTGTAGTGGCGGCTTTCGTCGCACAAGGACGGCTGAAGCCGTCACTACGGAGCAACTACGGAGTACACACCATGATATCCATCTCTTTATCCAACCTGACCCTGATCCTGGGATCCAAAACACTGTTCCGCGACCTTTCCTGGGAGATCCAGCACGACCAGAAAATCGGACTGGTCGGTCCGAACGGCGCCGGGAAATCCTCGCTGTTCAAGCTGATCACCGGGGAATACAACGCCGAGCCGGGCGGGACGATCGCGCGTGCGCGCGGCGTGACGGTCGGTTACCTGTCCCAGCAGCCGGAGTTCGATCCTGAGGCGGTTGCCTTCCAACTGGCCCTGGATGGAAACCCGCGCGTAGCGCAGCTCGAAAAGGAACTGGCGGACATCGAAGCGCGCCTGGGTGACCCGGCTGTGTATTCTGACGAAAAAACCCTTACCCGCACCCTGGAGCTGCACGAGAAGACCCTGGATGAGTATGAAAGCTATGGCGGCGCATCCTACCCGGAGCGCGTGCGTGAGCTCCTGCTCGGGTTGGGCCTGCCCGATGAGGATTTTGGCAAACCGGTTGGGGTGCTCTCCGGCGGTCAGAAAAAGCTGATCGGATTGGCGCGCCTGATGCTTGTCCGCCCCTCCATCCTGTTGTTGGATGAGCCCGATAACCACCTGGACCTGCCTGGCAAGGCTTATCTCGAAAAACTGATCCTGAACTATCCGGGCACGGTCGTGCTGGTATCCCACGACCGCTACCTGCTGGACGCGGTCGCCACGCACATCACCGAGATCGAAGACGGCCGCCTGACCACTTTCACGGGCAACTATACCGAATACATCCTGGATAAGCAGGAGCGCATGGCGCGCGCCGAGGAGCTCTACCAGATCCAGCAGCGTTCCATCGCCCGCATGGAGATGGCGCTCAAACGTTATAAGCTGTGGGTGCAGGTGAGTGACAAGTTCGCCAGCCGGGTGCACTCCATGGAAGCCCGCCTGGCAAGAGTGGACCGGCGTGACCGACCGCTGCTCGAACGGCGCAGGATGGGGCTGGAGTTGAACGGCTGGCGCGGCTCGAACCAGGTGCTGGAACTCAGCGGCGTGCAGAAATCCTACGCGCGCCCGGTGCTGACCGGCATCAACTTCCTCATCCGGCACGGCGAACGGGTCGGGCTGATCGGCCCGAACGGGGCCGGGAAATCCGTGCTGCTGCGGCTGATCCTGGGCACGGAAGTCCCGGATGCAGGCGAGATCAAGATCGGCCCGAGCATCAAGGTTGGTTACTATGCGCAGGAGCACGAAACCCTGGACCTGGACAAGACACTGATCGAGATGGTCCGGCGGGCCGCGCACCTGAGCGAATCCAGCGCTGTGTCTTTTCTGCTGCGCTACCTGTTCACCTACAAACAGGCCAGCGAAAAGATCCGCACCCTCTCCGGCGGCGAGCGCAGCCGCTTACAACTGGCGCTGCTGGTGCTATCCGGGGCGAATTTTCTGCTGCTGGATGAGCCCACCAACAACCTGGATATCGCTTCGGCCGAAGTCCTGGAGAACGCCCTGGACGACTTCGTCGGGACAGTGCTGGTCATCTCGCATGACCGCTATTTCCTGGACCGCACGGTCGGACGCATCCTGGCCCTGGAATGCGGGCAGGTCAAAGAATATACCGGCGGCTACAGCGCATATGTGGAGAAAAGGGATGCGACAATGGTCAAATGAGCAAAATATTATGATGCGGAAATTATTTATACAGACATTTCATATATAATATTTTAAGAAACCTAAACCGGATCTGAAGAGGGAGTATTGAAATGTCTGTTAATCAGCCTGCATCCAAGAAACCGATAAACAAAGTCACCATCGCCCTGATCGCGGCCGGGATACTACTCTGCCTGTGCGTTTGTGTGGTTGCTTCCATCCTGGCGGCCGTCTTTGTCTTTAATACCAAAACGTCAAACGTTTCTCCGGATGGACAGAGCCAGGGACTTGATCCAACCCTGAATGTCCCAATGGTCGACTCATTGGAATCGGAACCGGACCCAGCCACTCAATCCTGGCTGGTGCTCTTCTATCTGGATGCAGACGATCCGGTTCTCGAAGAGGATATGTACTTTGACTTGAACGAGATCGAAATGGCTGGCTCGACCGATCGGATAAAACTGGTGGCCCAAATGGATCGATACGAGGGCGGTTTCAGCGGGGATGGCGATTGGACCGGCACACGCCGTTATTTGCTGACGCAGGACGATGATCTGAATGCGATCAATTCGGAAATGGTTGCAGACCTCGGCGAGCTCGATATGGGCAGCTCCGCCACTTTGGTTGATTTTGCCACCTGGGCGATCCAGAGTTACCCTGCCGACCGCTATGTGCTGATCATGTCGGACCACGGCTCCGGCTGGCCGGGCGGCTGGACTGACGATAACCCAAAGAGCTCAGACGGCAACTGGCTGCACCTGCAGGATCTAGAGAATGGCATGGCGCAGATCAAATCAAATACGGGCATCGATCAATTTGAGTTGATCGGCATGGATGCTTGCCTGATGAGCATGCTCGAAGTCTACAACAGCCTGGCGCCGTATGCCCATTACGCGGTCGCCTCCCAGGAAACCGAACCATCCCTCGGTTGGGCCTACGCCTCCTTCCTTGGCAAGCTTGTCTCAGACCCGGGGATGAACGGAGCCGATCTATCCAGGGCAATTGTGTCCGGCTATATCAACCAGGACCAGCGCATTTTGAATGATGCTGCACGCCAACGGATGTTGACCGGTTTTGGTTTTTCCGACGATGCCGGTGCCGAGTCGGTCGCCCAGGATTTTGGGACGGATATTACCCTGGCAGCGGTCGACCTTCAATCCCTGCCCCAATTGAATGATTCAGTTAATACCCTGCTGGTGGGGATGAAAGCTGTGGACCAGCAAAAAGTTGCTGAAGCCCGTTCATACGCTCAAAGCTTTTTGAACGTTTTTGGCGACCAGTATCCATCCCCCTATATCGATCTGCTGAATTTTGCCAACCTGGTTGCGGAAAGCTCAGGCGACGCGGATGTTAAGCAATCCGCCCTTCAACTTCGAGAAGCTCTGGGTCAGACAGTCATCGCTGAAATGCACGGCGCGCGCAGAGCCGGTGCAAGCGGCATTTCCATCTACTTCCCGGTTTCTGACCTGTACTGGAATGATGATTTTGGATACCTGGGGTATGCCCGGGCGAGCGAAAATTTCACCAGCGGAACGCTCTGGGACGATTTTCTCGCCTACCATTATGCCGGTCAGGATTTTGGGCTGGGGATTCCATCCAGGGACGCCCGTATCCCGGCTCCCGGCGCCGCCCAGGTGGTCATTGCACCTTTGACTCTCTCAACCGCCAGCATCAATTCGGGTGATACTGTGAACATTCAAACCGACATCAGCGGGGATCAGATCGCGTACATTAACCTGGTCGGTATGATCAAACATGACAACCGCTACCTGGCCTACTTCATCGACTATGTGCAGGGTAAAAATAACCTTATCCAGGATGGAGTCAATTATCCCGGCTGGGAACGCCAGAATGGGAAGATCCACATTGACCTTGACTGGAATCTCGCCATGGACGGAGTCTGTGCGGATGAAGTCTGTGCATTCGCGCTCCTGAACCCGGATCTCTACACTCCAAAACCGGAGGACCTGCAATACTTTACGGAAGGCTGGTATACATTTGGCAAAACAGGCGAACGCATTGAAGCCACTATGTATTTCGATAATTACGGAGAGAACCAGATCCGGAATATTGTCGGGCACACAGGCGCAGCCGGTTCGGTAAGTATTCCAAGCCAAATTACCCCCAAACCGGGCGACAAATTCACATTCCTGGATACCTGGTGGGATGTGGATTCCAAGGGGAATATTACCGATTCTTACCAGGAAGGCAACACGCTGACCTTTGGGAACAAGCCCTTTTCCTGGGGCTCACAACTCCCGCAGGCGGGCGAATACTCGATCGGGATCATGGTCGAAGATATGGATGGCAATTTGACCTTCCAATTTGCTCCCGTAACCGTTTCACCTTAAAGACGGACGATGGACAATAAAATATTGTCAAAGGTCGATGGTCAATTAAAGACCACGCGTAAAGCGTGATCTACGAATCATCGTCAACCGTCAATGGTCTATCGTCATGTCCTTAGCAGCACCATCACCGCGATGAAGTGCGATATGGCTGCCAGCAGCACAAAAATGTGCCAGACTTCGTGAAAACCGAACTTCCCAGGCACAAAATTGAAGATCCTGGTTGCATACACGACCGCTCCCAGCGTATAAACCACGCCGCCGATGATCAGCCAGAGCAGCGCAGTGAACGGCAGCATGGACGGCATTTGGGGCGCGGCCATGACGCACAGCCAGCCCATGCAAACATAGATGCCTGCGTTCAGCCAGCGCGGCGCTTTCACATAGAATACTTTGACGGTGATCCCGATCAGCGCGATCGACCAGATGATCGCCAGCAAGCCCCAGCGCCAGAATCCGGTGAAGGCGATCAGGCAGAACGGCGTATAGGTGCCCGCGATCAGCAGGAAGATGGCGGAATGGTCAATTTTCCGCAGGATTTGGAGCACGGCCGGGCCGACCTTCGCCATATGATACGTGGCGCTGGCCGAAAACATGCTGATCAAGCCAATGCCATACGCCACGACCGAGACAACCTTGGCCGTCACGCCCCAGCCGACGATAAGCATGGCGATCACTCCAAAAAAGGCCGCGATCGCGCCGATGAGGTGAGTCAACCCGTTTACGGGTTCGCGCATTTTAGATAACATCCGCTTCCTTTTTGAGCCGAAATTTTATTCCTTTTACATGATACTACGCTGAGAAAATCGTACCTATTTTCCAGCCACCAATCCGCTATCAAAAAGCCCCACGACATTTGCCGTAAGGCCTTTTTGCTTTTTGTTTTTTTTTACGTTTTACGCATTACGTTTTACGTCTATGTGCCTTCTTCCCATGAATTCAAATACTTCACCTGCTCGGGCGTCAGCGCATCGATCTTGATTCCCATCGCATCCAGCTTGATGCGGGCGATCTCTGCATCCACTTCCGGCGGGACGGAATAAACGCGCTTCTCGAGTGTCTTGGCATTCTTGACCATGAACTCGGCTGCCAGCGCCTGGTTGGCGAAGGACATATCCATCACAGAAGCAGGATGGCCCTCGGCAGAAGCCAGGTTGATCAGGCGGCCTTCGGCCAGGATGTTGATCTTGCGGCCGTCCGTTGTCTCGTACTGGTCCACGAACGGGCGCACCAATTTCGGCTCGCCTTTGGAAAGCGCTGCCAGGCCGGGGATGTTGATCTCAACGTTGAAATGGCCGGAATTGGCCACGATCGCGCCATCTTTCATCACTTCGAAATGGCGGGTATCGATCACATTGATGTCGCCGGTCACCGTGCAGAAGATGTCGCCAACCCGGGCGGCTTCCATCATCGGCATGACCTGGAACCCATCCATGACTGCTTCCAGGGCTTTCAACGGGTCCACTTCGGCCACGATCACCAAAGAACCCATGCCGCGCGCCCGTGAGGCCAGGCCGCGCCCGCACCAGCCGTACCCGGCCACTACGAAGTTCTTGCCAGCCAGCAGGACGTTGGTGGCCCGGATGATCCCATCCAGGGTGGATTGGCCGGTGCCATAGCGGTTATCGAAAAAGTGCTTGGTCATGGCATCGTTGACGGCGATCACCGGGAACTGCAGCATCCCATCCGCCGCCATGGCGCGCAGCCGGATGACTCCGGTGGTGGTTTCCTCGGTCCCGCCGATAATGCCGGGCAGGAGCTCGCGCCGGTCCTTGTGGATGGTGGAGACCAGGTCGGCGCCGTCGTCCATGGTCATGTGCGGTTTGTGGTCGAGGGCTGCGCCGATGTGCTTGTAGTAGGTGACGTTGTCCTCGCCCTTGATGGCGTAGGTCGGAACTTCGTAGATATTGACCAGCGCCGCCGCCACGTCATCCTGGGTCGAGAGCGGGTTGGAAGCCGTCAGCACCAGGTCCGCGCCGCCAGCCACCAGCGTGCGCGCCAGGTTGGCGGTCTCGGTGGTGACGTGCAGGCAGGCTGAAAGTCGGATACCCTTGAGCGGTTTTTCCTTTTCGAAGCGCTTGAGCAGGGTGCGCAAAACGGGCATCTCGCGTTCGGCCCATTCGATCCGGCGCCGCCCGCCTTCAGCCAGGCTCTTATCTTTAATGTCGTAATTGCTCATATTAATCTCCCAAAATTATTTTAATAAGTTATGAGGGTAGGGGCTGTTATTGCCCATTTCCTCAGTTTATGGAAACCAAACTGTTACAGGATAATCGTATCCAAAAGACCCTTGTCATCAAAATACTTCCGAAAACGTTGGACAAAGGCCAGGCGGGTGAAGGAATGGTTCGAAGGACCTTTCTGTTCCAGGCAGTAGGTGGCTGCCAGCGATCCGATCTGGCCGCATAATTCCCAATTCCAGCCGCGTGCATAACCGGTCAGGAAACCGGCCCGGTAGGCGTCCCCTACGCCCGTCGGGTCCACGATGCTGACTTCCGGCACAACCGGGATATTGTACTCCTTTCCGGCTGCATACACAGACGAGCCGTCCTTGCCGCGTGTGACGACGATCACATCCACATGCTTGAGCATGTTCGCAAGGTCAAGTCCGGTTTTTTTGGAGATCAGGCTGAACTCGTAATCATTGACAAACAGGAAATGGGCGCATTCCATGTCACGCGCCAGCTCGGAGCCTTCCAGGCGTAGGATCTGCTGGCTGGGGTCATACAGATACGGGATCTTTAATTCGCGGCACTCCGCCGCAAACTTCGTCATCGCTTCCGGCGAATTCGGCGAGACCACCACCAGGTTGGGGCGGTCCTCGAGGTCGTGCAGGCTCTGCTGGGCCGCCACTCCCATTGCGCCGGGATAAAAGCTGGCGATCTGGGCATTCGACTGGTCGGTGGTGGCAAAAAACGAAGCCGTGTACAGTCCAGGGACCACATGCATCAAGGCCGTATCCACGCCTTTGCTTTCCAGCCACGCCCGATATTCCGCAAAATCCTCCCCGACCGTCGCCATGACGCGCGGGTGCTGGCCCAACAACGCCATAGTGTAGGCAATGTTGGGTGCAATCCCGCCGCGCTGGCGCGACATCGAATCGACCAGGAACGACAGGCTGATCTTTTCCAGCCGCTCGGGCAGGAACTGCTCCTTGAAAAGACCCGGGAAGGTCATCAGGTAATCGTAGGCAACCGAACCCGTTATCAATATGTCCATGCTTCTCCTTGATGTTTGAAGGTTGGCACGTTTGAACGTTTACAAGTTGAATTTATCAACGTGCTAACATGCTAACGTTTCAACGTTTTCCTCAAATTTTCCTCGAACGACGGATAAACAATCCCATTCTCGGTAACAATGGCAGTAATTAACCGGTTGGGGGTCACATCGAAGCCCGGATTGCGGGCTTTGGCTCCCTGCGGAGCGATGGGTTCCCCATGGAAACGGATCCCCAGGACTTCCTCCGGATCGCGTTCTTCGATCGGGATCAGCCTGCCGTCCGCCAGGCTCAGATCGATGCTCGAGGTCGGGGCGACCGCATACACCGGGATCCCGTTATCCTTTGCCGCCAGCGCCAGCATGTAGGTGCCAATTTTGTTGGCCACATCCCCGTTAGCAGCGATCCGGTCGGCGCCGAAAAGGACTTTCTGCACCTCGCCCCGGCTCAGGAAATGTCCGGCCATGCTATCCGTGATGATCTCGTATGGAATTCCGTACTGCTGCAGCTCCCAGGCCGTCAGGCGCGCCCCCTGCAATCGCGGGCGGGTCTCATCCACCAGCACGTGGACTCGTTTACCCTGCCCAAATGCGGTACGGATGACACCCAGCGCCGTGCCCCAATCCACAGCTGCCAGCGCACCCGTATTGCAGTGATGAATGATGGTATCGCCATCCTCGATCAAGGCCGCACCGTGCTGAGCCATACGCTGGTTGATTTCCACGTCTTCATCCGCAATCCGCTGGGCTTCAGACAGCGCTACAGCCTGAAGTTCTTCCAACGTCCGGCCTTCCAGCTGACCGCCGATCACTTTCAGCATGCGGTCCACGGCCCAGGCCAGGTTGATTGCCGTAGGGCGCGCAGCTTTTAGAACGGCCGCCGCGGCTTGAAGATCCGAATAGCAGCTGGCAGTCTCCCCGAATTTGGATTCACGTACCGCCAGCGCCAGGCCAAAAGCCGCCGCGGCCCCAATGGCAGGGGCGCCGCGCACGGTCATATTCTTAATGGCTTCGCTCACAGCCTGGCAGGTACGCAAAGATATGACTTCCAGTGCGGCTGGCAGCCGGCGCTGGTCGATCATACACACTTCCTGCTTCTCAAAATCCCAATATACGGTCCGCATACCAAACACAGAAAAAACGCCCGTTTGGGCGTTGTTACTGACGAAGTTTATCATGGCGTTCACGGATTGGCAAGCATTGACACGCCATCTTTTCTCCATTATAAGATTGGAATGAATACGAAACGGATGATAGCGGGTTTGATGGCGGTTCTGCTGGCCGCCTGCGTGAGTAGTCCAATCTCCACCAAGTCCACCGTCACTCCGAATACAACGAGCCCCACCCCGCCCGGTCAGAACCTGGCGCCTGGCGTAACCCCATCTATAACTCCCCCTCCAACCGAGACACCCTCCCCAACCCCGACCCCTGAGGTGCGCCTGAAGACCGCCGACCATGCCCTTTCTAATGGCGATTATCTGCTCGCCCAGACGGAATACCAGGCAGCCCTTTCCAGCGCAACCAACCCGGACCTGCTGGCGGCCGCACTTTGGGGCCTGGCACAGGTCGAACATGTCGGTGGGAATAATTCCAAGGCCCTGGTTGACCTTACCAATTTGGCCAACAACTACCCGGCCAACGAAAACGCCGTGCGGGCTTATTTCGTCATGGGCGAAATCTATATGACCCTGGAAAGGTATACCGAAGCTGCCCAGGCTTATACCGTTTACCTGACCCTGCGCCCCAATGTTCTTGACAGTTTCGCCCAGGAACGGCGCGGCGATGCGTATAACGCCGCCGGGAATTACACCGATGCCATTGCTGCCTACAAAATCGCCCTGGCGGCCGCCCACATCGGCGACGATACTGCGCTGCAGATCAAGATCGCACAGGCTTATTCCAACGCCGGAGATACCAACTCGGCCCTGACCTTGTACGAATCAATTGCACAGGCGACCTCCAATGATTATGTCAAAGCCCAGGTGGATCTGCTGACCGGCCAGATCTATCTTGCGATCGGGTTGAAGGACCAGGCTTACCAACGTTTCCTGGATACGGTCGACAAATACCCGCTCGCCTTTGATTCCTACTCTGCATTGGTGGCTCTGGTGGATGCCAATGTCCCGGTGGATGACCTGAGCCGCGGCCTGGTGGATTACTATGCCGGCCAACCCGGCGCGGCTGCGGATGCCCTGCAGCGCTATATCGACGCCAACCCGAAAAATGACGGCACGGCTCTTTATTACAAAGCCCT
>JADGQB010000027.1 GCA_017882145.1 Anaerolineales bacterium | reverse complement strand
AAACCTGCTGATGGATTTTTACGACCACCCCGATTTTGTTCACAGCCTGTTGGAAACCATCGCCGATTACAATATTGCCCAGATCCGGCAGGCGCTGAAGTATGATATCGATGCGGTTTATTTCGGGGATGATTGGGGGCAGCAGCGCGGCCTGCAAATGGGCCCCAAGCTTTGGCGGCAGTTCATTTATCCTGTGCTCAAACGCATGTATGCAGAGGTACATGCCGCCGGCAAGTTTGTTTTCATCCACTCCTGCGGTGATGTGGATGAGCTCTTTGACGATTTGATCGGGATCGGTCTGAATTGCTTCAATCCATTTCAGCCGGAAGTGATGGATGTCGAAGCGTTGATCGAACGCTACCGCGGCCGTTTAACCTTCCACGGCGGGTTGTCCACCCAGCGCACCTTGCCGTTCGGCACGCTCGAAGATGTGCGGTTGGAAACGCAGCGCTTGCTAAAGATGGGCGAGCAAGGTGGTTACATCTTTGCACCTGCACACGATGTGGAGGGGGATGTGCCGCTTGAGAATATGCTCGCATTTATCGAAATGGTTCAAAACCAACCTGGAACCCGGGATCCTTGATAAGAGGAATGTACACATGAGTCTTCTGGATGATTTACGTAAAAGTGTGATCGATGGCGATTTGAATGCCGCCCAGGACCAGGTCAATCAAGCCCTTGCGCAAAGAATTCTCCCCGAGGAGATCCTCAAGGATGGCCTGATCTCCGCCATGAGCAAGTTTGGCCGCATGTTTGAAAACGGAGATTTTTACGTCCCCGAGATGCTCATCTCGGCTCGGCGATGAAGGGTGGGCGGCGGCGGAATGCCGAAATTGGCGTTTTTTCGGGTTGCGCGGGATCGTTTGGCCCAAACAACGAGGAACAAACCCAACTACAGAGGTCAGGTTAGGTTCGGATATTGAGTAAAAGGGGATTCTATTGCAGGTTATGATCATTATTGATGATTTCGTGCAGGAAAGCCTTTCGTATAGGCAATTTACGAAGTATTTCAGAGACCATTTTAATGAATTGATCCTCCGGAATCAGGGGGTTATTGAGGACTTTTGTGTAGTTTTTTGGCAAATTTAACTAAAATATGCATGGTCTCGAGAGGGGGATTACAACTATGATTCGCTAACGAGCGAAAGGATAACTCCATGAACAACACCCGTCGTTTATTTTCTGCGGACACTTCCTGAAAAGCCATCCGGTGTCATTTCGATCCGCTTGACTTACAACAGCCTTGACATCGCTAAATGGTTCAACAACAGCCCATCCACCCCTCCTTTTCACTTTTTGTCTCCGAAGGTTTTATACCTTTGAATATGAAATAGTCTGTTGACCACAATTTTCTTTTGTTGTAATATGATGATTAGTAGAAATGGTTGAATGCCAGCATCATTCTTGGCTTAATATTTTGCCGTATAAACACCTAAAGGTTTGGGTCTTTATTCGGATCATCTATAAGGTATTACGAAGTACCATGCAATGGTATGCGATCCGCTTATACGCGAGGTAGCCGGACTAGTGTGCGGCTTCTCAAGGGCTGATCAAGAGACGGAGAGGGCATGATGGCCAAACTGATCTATTCCGCGTTTACGTCGCTGGATGGTTATGTTGCGGATGAAACCGGCAACTTCGATTGGGCGGAGCTAAGTGACGAAGTCCACGCCTTCATCAACAGTCGCGAGAGGCAGATCGGCACCTATCTCTTTGGGCGCAAGGTGTACGAGACGGTGGCCGTTTGGGAGTCGCCGGAGGTGCTTCCCGATTTGACACCAGCGGCGATGGAGTTTGCGCCTATTTGGCAGGCGGCTGAAAAAATCGTGTACTCGACAACCCTGCAGCGGGTCACTACGGCCAAGACGCGGCTCGAGCGCAGATTCGAGGCGGACGTCGTGCGGGAACTCAAGGCAGGAGCGACCAGCGATCTTGAGGTGGGCGGTCCGACACTCGCAGCGCATGCAATTCGAGCTGGCCTTGTCGACGAATATCACCTACTCATCGCGCCGATCATCGCGGGCGGCGGCAATCCCTATCTGCCCGGCAAGGTCTCCGTGAAGCTCGAACTTCTCGACGAACGCAGGTTCGACAACGGTCTGGTCCACGTTCGGTACCGAGCGAAGAACTGACGAGGCCGATGACCCCGTCCATCTGAGGCCGCCGGCTAACAAGCACATCGAGCAGACGCCGTGAGCGGTATCCTGATGAGAGCGCCGGAGCGCTGCTCATGCGCAACAAGTTGGGCGCGTTGTAGATGATGGTTTTAGGGAAAGATGGAGTTTATGAGCACAAAATTCTTAATCCAGTCATCAGATCCCAAGCTTCTAGAGAAAGCAACCAGGATAGCAAAAGAATTCGTTCAAAAATATATCTGCGATGATATTGTTGGCATTGTTTTTTTAGGAGCTATTGTTCGCGGATATTTTGATCATTCTGCCGACATTGATATTGCAATATTCAAAAAAGAAGGATCGCAGATTCCAATAACCAAGAAGTTCTATAAGATTGAAGATATAGAAGTTCAGATTTGGTTGTCTGACTACGAAAGCGAACTCGCAAATCCCTGGGATATGGCAAAACGTTGGACATATTCTCAATCACAAATTTATTTTGATCCACAAGAAAAGATAGTCCAATTACTAAAAGACAAGGTTCCTCTGAAGCCAGAAGAAAAAAGATGGCTAATGATGTCTGGATTAACCCTTTCTGAATGGTATATCAATCGTTTGACACAATTATGGCTTGAGCGAGGCAATATTGTAAGTGCTCACCATATGTTCGATCAGGGACTTATATATTTCTTTGATATGTTGTTTGGCCTTAATAATGAGTTAGTAGCGGATATGAAATGGCGATATTATTGTGTGGAACAATTGGAACAGTTACCCCATGATTTTGAAGAGCGGTTCAAAGATATAATGATTCTCAAATCATTTACAAGAGAAGAACTCGATAGACGAAAAGGGGCATTTATGGAGATGTGGCGAGAAATGCAGCCTACCATTGAAGGTGAAGTACAGATGACATTTGAAGAAATGGAGCAAATTATCTAGCGTTGATAAAAAATGCACCCAACCCGGCTCCAGTCGGACAGCGGCTCTGCCGCTGCGCGCAGGCGCGGTTTGCCAGAATATACAATAATGGCTATGGAGTCTCGCCAGTCCCGCCGCTGCCGACCTGCCTGTCCCGCGTACTTTGCGGGGCACCACGCCTGTACCCGAAAGGGTGAAGTGGCGTGAGCCATTCCGTTAGGTGGCTTGTATGTAAACTTTGGGAGTATTAAGTGTGGCAACTCTTCATTTGATGGTTGGGCTTCCATGTTCAGGAAAAACAACGCTCGCTCAAAAGCTTGAAAGTGAGAAAGCAGCGCTTCGATTGACGCCTGATGAATGGCAAGTGCGTCTCTTTGGTCAAGATGCAGAAGAGCCAGAACATAACACCAGGCACGATTTAATTGAGACCATGCTTTGGAACATAGCAAGTAGAGCACTTGTATTGGGAACGAATGTGATCCTCGATTTTGGCCTCTGGGCACGAGAGGAACGCGAAGATTTCCGGTTGCGAGCGAAGCAGCTTGGGGCCAGTAGTGAAGTACATTTTCTCGATGTGCCGGAAGGTGAGCTGATGCGACGGCTTGCGATAAGGAATTCGCAGCTTTCGCAGGCAAGTTTCCACATTCCCGAAGACATGATGAAGCCATGGATTGCGTTCTTCCAGAAACCAACACCCGATGAACTTGAGCGCAGAGAATAGTTGAGTTTGGAGAAAACCACCCCAGCCGCTAAAGCATGTCGGAGTCACAGCAACGCCACCCAACACCATCTCCCCCGAGAAAAGCACTTGGGACAGGCACCTGACCGCCTCCGACATAAGAAAGTGATGTTGGTCTGATAGAAAAAAAGTAAATCTTCATATCGATCGCTGGTAATTCTGCCGGCGGTTTTTTGTTTTCTCATTACCAGTACCAATTTCAGACGTCTGAAAGTTATAAATTTCCCTAGCCCAGGGTTCTTCCACCATGGATGTCGTCGGAGAAACTTAACTCTCTTGCGAGTGATACCAACACAATAAAATAACCGGGGAAGAGATCAATGGAGAAGAAGGTCCGTCATACCTCGCATAACGGGATAAGATCGACGAAACACTCAACTCACTAGGGCAATAGTTTGTTGACCACATTTTTATTTTGTTGTAATATGATGATTAGTAGAAGTAGTTGAATGCTAGCATCATTCGTGGTTTAATATTTTTCCGTATAAACACCTAAAGGTTTGGGGTTGTATACCCTAACGGGCACAGGTGTAGATCGTCTATAAGCTGTTATCTTGTCCTGCCCGGCAGGATACGATCTGCTTATACGCGAGTTGGGCAGCAACTTGTTTCTTACAGTCTTCTGTTACACCTGATTTCATAGCTGGCTTTTAGATAAGGATCGATTATGAAGAGATTCCAAGATTGGGCTAAGCGTGAATATAGCATGAGGCAGCGGCTTGTCGCCATTATCTTTGAAGGTGTTTTTTTTGTTCTTATATGTCCGTTCCTGCTTGTTGTTAACTCCGCTGAGATCGATCGGTCGCTTCATCTGCCACGATTCAATGCAGGCTTAGTTAATTCGATTGTTTGCCTATTGTTTGTCGTGGTAGGATTTTTTCTCGCATTATGGTCAATTCAAACTCAAATGACGATTGGCATGGGCACACCAGTACCGATGATGCCAACGCAGAGACTTGTGGTGAAAGGCCCGTTTACCTACTGTCGCAATCCAATGACGCTGGGGATCTTCGTTGCCTATGTGGGCATTTCTGTCTGGATGGGCTCGCTTTCGGCGATTGTGATAATCCTGATATTGATTGGCATCCTTCTAATCTATGTGAAGCTGGTAGAAGAGAAGGAGCTCGAAATCAGATTCGGATTCGAGTACCTGGAGTATAAGCAGAACACGCCATTCCTACTGCCACGCTTGCGGCGGCGCTCATGAAATAGCGCGTTCTGAAGGTATTGCTGCCCAACGGAATAAATACTCGGAGTAGAAGAGATATGCTTTCAGATGATTATTTAATACGGATGATAAGACAGGGCGTGGCAGTGTTGGCTAGAATTGTCGGTCTAAAAAAAGCCGGTGATTATCAAGAAGCTCTTCAAGAGGTTGACCAATCATTAGAACAAATATTGGGATTGGATGTAGAATTAATTAGGTCATTGGATGATGAGAGTTTGTATAGGATACTTACGAAAAATGAACAATTAGATTTAGAACGGCTTGGGTTTTTAGCTGATTTGTTTAAGGAAGAAGGAGATATTCTCAATTTACAGGATCAAAAACCGGGAAGTAACAATTGCTATATTCGATCACTAAACTATTATTTAATGATGAGTATTAATCAAGATCCCTCGCATCCAATAGAATTATCTCAAAAGATTAAAGAAATTATTCAAATACTAGGCGATTATGATTTACCAAATGAAACGCTCTTCGATTTATTTTGTTATTTTGAAAATATTGGGGAATATGCAAATGCGGATAATATATTGGCTAAATTAGCTACTCGGCCCGAAGTCAAATCAGATGTAAAAAGCGAAATGAGCTCCTTTTATCATCGGCTTTTGGAAATAAACCAAAAAGAATTAACTGCGGGTGGATTGAGCTTACAACAAATAATAAGTAAACTAAAAGGTATTGAATAACGCTGCCCAACACCGGCTCTACCTGACCGCCTCCGATATACGAAAGCGATGCCGGTCTGATAGAAAAAAGGTAATTTCTTTGCATCAACCGCTGGCACATCTGCCGGCGGTTTTTTGTTTTTCCATATTTTCAGCACCATTTTCAGACTTCTGAAAGTCAAATAATTCACCTGGCCCAGGTATGTTCGACCATGGAAGTCGTCTGAGAAACTTAACTCTCTTGCGCGTGATACCGACACAAAATAAACCAGGGAAGAGATCAATGGAGAAGGAAGTCCGCATACCTCGCACAATGGGAAAAGCTCGACGAGACACTTAACTCTCAAGAAGGATGAATTCCTTTGGGGCACTCCTGTATTAAGGTTAGATGGGGGCAAGCGTCTGTAACATAAACGGTGGGTTTCTGTTTTGGAGGGAGAAAATAGCTAATTCAACCTCGATTCCTTGTACCGGGTAAGAGAACATTCTTGTTATATGAGAGAATTTGATTGCCAAAATGGGAGAAAACAACTCACCAACCGTGTATGTTACAGAATCGAGGGCAATAGATTGTTGACCAGTGCGTATCTACCTTGCAGGCCGAGCCACTTTTGGTAATCGGCTGCTGATTCCCTAATCTCACGGTCGGTCAAACTCGGATCATGTTCCAACAATCTGACCACACCCGTTATTAAGAAAGAAATACTACTGCTCATTGCATAAATATCTAAACTGGATAGTGCCAAAATCACGGCAAAATTGACGCTTCTGGTTTAGATAATTACGCAGTACTCTGTAATAAAATCAATCGATCGACAGGCCGAGTGCATCAACCAGGGAAGGGAAAACCTGTGCACCGTTTTCTATTAATGTCTGTATTTTGGCAGAGTTAGTTGCAATCCCAAAGTTTTTTGTTTCAATATGAATCCCAACTCCGTCAAGTACTTGCCGGGCAGTCTTGAGACTCTTAATGCCATTGGTTGAGTCTTCAAACACACATACCTGTGACCCATCCAGCCGCCGCCAGGTAGCCCCGGCTTGACCGTTCCTGACCAATTCTACAGCTGCGGTGAAAGCAGTTTCTTGTCCATCGCCAAGCGCCATACGCAGAGCTGCCAGGGCATGCACAGGGGAAGGTTTAACGAAGATTTGTGGTTCAGTATGATATTGATTGCCAAGCCAAGTAATTCCACCCCAACCGGCAATCGGGATGTCCTCCAGGCCAACCTGCAGTGCGCCCAACTCTGCTTCGGGCGTGGAAAAGACTCCGGCCGGCGGCTTGGATGGCCGGCTAGTGAATACTGCCGCGGAATGTCCGGCAGCGGACAGCCAATCTTTCAGTTGGGCGCTTTCTGCATGGGTAAGATTAGAAATGTCATGTTTCAGAAGATAGCCTTCGCAGTCCAGCACAGGTGAGAGTCCATATGTATTGCCATATTCCCGGCTGCCCAGGACGAGTTCTTGAAACGTACGATGGGTGAGCGAATGCTGCGGATTGCGGGCATTTCGGATTACACCAAGCAAGATATCAGATTGAGTCTGGGTAAAATGATCTGTGCTCAAGAAGTGCCGTTCGGCGCGTTTTAGCGGATGAAGGTTCAACATGTCTGGGGCTGATAAGAGATGCGCCAAAGAAGTGAAATCAGGCCTTTTCCGCGACATGGTATCAATTGCATTTTTTCCCAACGAATCAGGCAACACGCGATCCGGGAAAGACTTCCAAATGGTTTCCAACAATAAGGCGGTGATAATGGCAGCTTCATCCCACTCGCTAGTAATTCCTCCGGCTTCGAAGGTAGCCATGTCATCCAGTGAGAGGATGACCTGCTCGAATCCCAATACCATTGCAATGCGGTGGATGGTTTCCTGCAGAGCCAGGTGATAGCCATGCGATTCCAGCAGAACGCCGTCCATGTCGAATAGGAAGATTTTCATTTTTCTCGCGGATTGGTATGACGCCGGCGAAGTTCTGCCTCAACATCAGCCAAACTCAGTCCCTGCCGAGCAAGCAGGATGAGAATATGATAAAACAGATCGGAGATTTCTTCCACCAGGCGCTGTGTCCCTTGTCCCTTGGCGGCCAGGATAACCTCCACGGATTCCTCGCCTACTTTTTGAAGAATAACATCTTCATTGGCGTCCAAAAGTTTATTGGTATAAGAACCAGGCTTTGGATTGTTTTGTCGATCTAAGATGATGTTAAAAAGATTATTCAGCATATTTGCTCCAAATTTGTGATTTCCGTGTGATAACTTCGTTAAGCCATATCCTCCAGTGAACGGAAAAAACAACTGGTTGCCCCGGTATGACAAGCCGGACCAGCAGGCTGGACAGAAACGAGTAGTGTATCGCCATCACAGTCCACCGCGATACTGACTACTTTTTGGATGTTACCCGACGTGGCACCTTTGTGCCATAATTCTCGGCGCGAACGGGACCAAAACCATGTCTCCCCCGTTTCGAATGTTCGTTGAAGGGAATCAGCGTTCATCCACGCCATCATCAAAACTTCAAGGCTCTGGCTGTCCTGAACAATGGCGGGAATTAAACCGCCTGGATCATATTTTAAGGAAAAGATTTTCATTTTATATTCCTATTAATACACTTGAAGTCTAGACCAGCAGAACTCATTCGATCACTCAACACTATTCCGCAAATCCTCGCCAATCGTCATCCTGACCTTAATCCCTTTGCCGGCCAGGTATTTCTTTATCGCGCCTACTGTGTATTCTCCATAATGCAACATGGATGCTACCAATACTGCATCTGCGCGACCCTCGGTTAGTACTTCGTAGAGGTGCTCTGGTTTGCCGCCACCGCCAGAAGCGATGACCGGGATATGCACCGCCTCCGCAATCATACGCGTCAGGCGGATTTCGTAGCCGGCTTTCGTCCCATCAGCGTCGATTGAGTTGACTACCAATTCACCCGCCCCCAGTTCTTCACCGCGTGTCGCCCAGGCGATAGCATCCAGTTCCATGGGAGTGCGTCCACCATTGATGACAATCTCGTAGCCGGATGGGATCTCCAAGGTTGGCGGTACGCGGCGTACATCCATCGATAGGACAACTGCCTGTGAACCGAAGGCCTGTGAAACTTCAGTAATCAGGGAAGGGTTTTTGACTGCCGCCGAGTTGATATTGACTTTTTCTGCGCCAGCAAGAAGGACCCGGCTGCAATCATCGACTGTCCTTAAACCCCCTCCGACGGAAAAAGGAATGAAAACTTGTTCGGCCACCCGGCTGACCACATTCAGCATTATGCTGCGGTTATCGCTAGAGGCGGTGATATCGTAAAACACAAGCTCATCCAATCCCTGCAGATAATACTTATGCGCCTGGACGACCGGGTCGCCGATATCCCTGGTTTCCAGGAATTTGATACTCTTGGCAAGTTTGCCTTCCCTTACATCCAGGCAGGAGATGATACGTTTGCTCAACATTTGTTTATCCCAATTCGAACCAGGATTGCAATTGGATTTCTACCTTGCTTGTTCTGAACCATTTTAAATATTCCAACCCGCGAAATTTTTAATCAACTGCAGGCCAATGGCCCCACTCTTCTCGGCGTGGAACTGGACGGCGAACAGGTTTTTGCTCCCGATCGCCACTGGGAATGGTTCCCCATAGTCGCTGGTCGCGTAGATCGTTGTAAGATCAGTTGGTTGGGGATAATATGAATGAACGAAATAGAACTCGTCGCCTGGCAGGATGTTGCGGAGGATGGGGTGTGACTGTGTAATCGCAACCGCGTTCCAGCCCATGTGAGGGATTTTGAGCGATGCCCCCCGATCCTGGAAATGAGTGCACACACCTGGGATCAAATCCAATCCAGGTGTATCTCCTTCCTCAGAGTGGCTGAGAATGATTTGACACCCAATGCAGATGCCCAGGATGGGCGTACCTCGATAGAAAGCTTCTTTCAAGGCTGAGTCTAATCCACTCTCTTGTAGAACACGCATAGCGGTCGCGGCATGACCGACACCTGGAAATATGATCCGTTTGGCGTTCCGGACAATTCGTGGATCGCTGGAGATTTGGTTTGGAATGCCTAAATGATCAAGGGCACGTCTAACCGAGGTAAGGTTCCCAGCTTTGTAATCAACGATTGTGATCATAAAACTCCATTAAAGAATGCAATACGATGAGGGATGAATTCATCACTCATCGTAATCTCCCAGGGCTATTTTGCATTCTGCAAATGTCATTCTGTTTTCATAAAGCGCCCGTCCGATGATCACCCCGGCCAGCCCGGCTTGATGGACACGCTGAACATCATCGAGTGAGTTGACGCCACCGGATGCAACCACCTGTAATCCAGTAGCTTTCTGCAATTCGACTGCACTTGCGATATTGACACCGGCGTTGACACCGTCCCGCGCCACATCCGTTAGAACGCACCTTTCCATACCATGGGAAAGAAATAGATGGCCGACTTCGAGCACTGTCAGTACTGTGGTTTCCTGCCAACCTCTGATGGTCACTCTGCCATCCAGGGCGCCGATATCGCCAGCGATGAAAGCTGGTCCATAAGTGCGGATAGCCCAATCTACTAACGTCAGATTGAGAACAGCGGCAGTGCCAAGAAAAACGCGTCTCACTCCCAAATCAACCATGGTTTCAACGGAAATTTGATCGCGAATTCCGCCGCCATATTCGATTTTCAGACCCAGGCCGAGGATAGAATCAAGCGCCTGTAAATTAAGTTGCGAGTCTTTACCAAATGCGCCATCGAGGTCGACAATATGGATCCAGTCTGCCCCTTCAGATTTCCATCGTTCGGCCCACTGGAGCGGACTGCCTGCGTAATTGGTCTCGCGCTCAGGATCACCCTGCGCCAGACGGACAACTTTGCCGCCGCGTAAGTCAATAGCGGGAAAGATAGTGAAGCTACCAGTCATCCGCGGCCGGCTTTGAATCTAACCAATGAATCAGGCTGTAAGTTGTACATGTTTTGCTCCTTTTTAGCTGGATCTGGCGGTCGCTATCAAAGTGGCGGATGCTTTCCTAATTCAGGTTTCCTTTGGTGGAAGGGACTTTTCCTTTCCGCCGCGGATCAACCTGAATGGCAGCGTTAAGGGCGCGGGCGAGGGCTTTAAATAGGGCTTCGGCTTTATGGTGGTCGTCACGGCCATAGAGAATTCGTGCATGCAGATTGCTGTGGCTGGCGAATGCGAAACTCTCTAAAAAATGGGGGAACAGGCTGGTTGGGATATCCCCCACCGGTGCAACCCCCCAATCAGCCTCCACGACGCAGTAGGGACGGCCCGAAAGATCTATTGCAACGAAGGCGAGGGTTTCATCCATTGGCACATACGAGTGGGAAATACGCTGGATGCCTTTGCGGTCGCCGAGTGCCTGATCAAAGGCACTCCCCAGAACCAGCGCCACGTCTTCGACGGTATGGTGAACGTCGATATGTAAATCGCCTTGTGCCCGGACAGTCAGGTCAAACAGCCCGTGGACAGCCAGATGAGTCAGCATATGATCCAGGAATCCGATTCCACTGGCGATGTTGCACTGACCAGCCCCGTCAAGGATTAATTCGATGGAGATGTCGGTCTCGTTTGTCTTACGATGTACTTTTGCAGTTCGCATAAAGATCCTTTCAATCTATTGCAGAAGCTCGAATATCATCTGTCCGGGATTTTCTTTTCATAATCAGAGAGGGCTTGCAGAAGCGCCTCGGTATGTTCGGGCTTTCCAACACTGATTCGGATGCAATCGCGCAAACCAGATTTATTAAAATGCCGCACCAATATGCCATATTTCTCAGCCAAATCCGATTTGAGCCGGGCAGCATCGCGATCAATTACCCGGCATAAAATAAAATTTGAAAACGTCGGGTATGTTCGCAGGTACGAAATACGGTTCAGACCAACCATAAGCCGTATCCGTTCCGCTCGTAGACAGGCAATAATTTTCACGATGTAATCAACATCTTCCAAGGAGGCAATAGCTGTTGCCGAAGCGGCCACATTGACATTATAGGGTTGCTTCGCCTTCCAAAGTGTAGGCATTAGCCAGGCCGGGAACGCGCCATACCCGACCCGCAGACCTGCCAACCCGGCCCACTTGCTGAATGTCCGCAAAACAATCAGGTTTTCCAGATCAGGAACGCGGGTAATGTTGGTTAGGCTGCTTCCAAGAGTGTCGTTTGTGTCAGCAAATTCGATGTAGGCTTCATCCAGTACGATCAATACCGGCAAAGCCAGGAGCTCTGCCAGCATGTCAGGGGAAATCAATGAACCGTCGGGATTGTTCGGCGAGGTCAGGAAAAGAAGTTTTGGATGGGTTTGTTCGACTGCCGTACGGATGCCATCCATGTCGAGAGAAAAATCGGGGCGGCGCATCACATCTACCACCTGGCCGCCGTTCAGTTCTGTATCAAAAGAATACATGCCAAAGGTCGGCGGGCAGTTAACTACCTTGTCGCCTGGTTCGAGCAGAAGACGCGTAATCAGGTCAATTAACTCGTCTGCGCCAGAACTGGCAAGCAGGTTTTCGATAGGAACGCCGGTGAATTTGGAGAGTGCGGCACGCAAAGCGCGGCTCTCCGGATCGGGATAGATATGTGGGAAATCCAATTCGGCCAGAGCGCGGTGTGCCGCTGGTGAAATCCCATAAGGGTTTTCGTTGGCGTCCAACTTGATAATATGCTCCGGGTCGCGTCCATAGCGAACCGAGAGCACTTCGAATGGTTCGATGGGCATGTAGGGTGGCAGGTTCTGGATGTGAAGAGGTAGTTTCATAAGAAACACAAAACAAATGATAATTTTGGGTAGGTGTGGTTGGTTGAATATCTCATTTCTTCAGGCTCGTCGTTTTTGTACGAAAATCTGCGGCTGCAGCATGGGCGGAAAGACCTTCAATGTGGGCCAACGTTGAGGCCACCTGGCTGAGTTCTTGCCCTGTTTTTTTATCCAAAGCGATAATGCTGGAGATTTTGACAAAGTCCATCACGTTGAGCGGCGAGGCGAAACGGGATGTCCCGCCTGTAGGCATGATGTGGCTTGGCCCGGCAACATAGTCCCCCAAAACTTCGAAGGAATATTCACCCAAGAACAAACCGCCTGCGTTTGGAATAAGTGCGGCCATTTTTTCCGGGTTGGTTACAGCCAGGCATGTGTGTTCGGCGGCGTAATCACTCGCCAGTGCACAGGCTGTTTCCAGGTCCGGAGTAATTACGATTCCGCTGTGATCGTCCAGGGATTGGGCGATAATTTCGCCTCGACTCAGGTCTTCCATCTGGCACCTTACTTCCAGCTGCACCGCCTCGGCCAGGGAACGTTCGGGTGTCATTAGGATAGCGGATGCAAGAATATCATGTTCGGCTTGAGCCAGCAGATCGGCAGCGACCCAGGACGGATTGGCATTAAGGTCGGCTACCACCAGCGTCTCTGTCGGTCCGGCCAATCCATCCAAGCCGACGATCCCATAAACTTGCTGCTTCGCGAGTGTAACGAACAAGCTACCCGGCCCGACGATTTTATCTACTTTTGGAATGCTTTCAGTACCGAAGGCCAGTGCGGCGATAGCCTGGGCCCCGCCGATTTGAAACACCTGTTCAATGCCGCACAAATAGGCAGCCGCCAGGATGGATGGGTGGGGATTGGGAGGCGTACAAACGATAATTTTTGGCACACCCGCCACCTGTGCCGGGATGACTGACATTAACAAAGATGAAGGCAGGGGAGCAGTCCCACCGGGAACGTAAACGCCAACTCGTTGAATGGCAGTGACACGCTGACCCAACCGCCCGCCCATTGAGCTGGTCTCCCAGTTAGGGAGCGGCTGGAATTCGTGGAAGCGGCGGATGCGACCGGCTGCGATTCGCATGGCAGCCAGCAGGTCGGCAGGCAGCGATCGGAAAGCCTTTTCCATTTCCTCGAGTGGAACGCGGAATTCTGCAGGTGCCGTGCGGTCGAGCAGCTCCGACCAATATCGTAAGGCCGCGTTTCCATCCACCTGCACAGAAGCCAGAATTCTTGCCACGGCTTTCTGCGGTGTAACGCCAGCTCCGAATAATTGAGTGGTGCGCTCCAAAACTTTGGCAGTAAACGTCATCGCACTCAGCGGGCTGCGGAAAAGGATGGTCTTCCTGGCAGTCTCGATATCGTAAATTTTAAGCATCTCAGTCCTCCAGCTGCTTTAACATGGTTTGGTATTCAATGGGTTCTTCTTCAAAAATGTAACTGACTGGGGATACAACTACTCCGCTGCCATCCACTGAGCGCAGTTCGGCTATGGCTTTTGAAAGTTGATCTTTGCGGACCACCAGGTGTGCAGCGTACCATTTTTCTCCCTGGCGCGTAATGACCGGAGAAAGCGTGGGACCTTGCAGGCCACCGATAACGGTCTTTGTGAACATTTGCCCGGCGATGCTTTCGGGCGAGTCACCACGCATGTTGGCAAAAATTGAAACATTGTCCCGGGCGCGCAGACATGCGACGATAAATTCCAGCAGGGTACGGGCCACATCCAAGGCAGCAGAGTTATTCTTGAGGCTGTTCCGGTTGGCGATGAGGCAACCCTGCGATGCCAGGATTTGTCCATCCGTTAGGATTTTCAGGCGGTTATCGTGCAGGGTGAGGCCTGTTGAAACCAGATCGGTAATCAGGTCGGCATAACCGATGGTCGGGGCAATTTCAAGCGTCCCTTCGGCGGAGATGAACTCGACTGCTTCAAATCCATTTTGGTGAAAGAAAGCCTGCGCCTGGATTGGGAATTTGGTCGCAATTCGCAGTGGACGGTTTAGATCAGCCATCAAGATTTTCAAGTCTGCCAGTGTGTTCACATTTCCCCAGGCTTCTGGAACGATGACATTCAGAGTGCAATGACCGAATCCCAAAGCTGGATGGATAGGTAGGATTTGACCGTTATTGCCACGTTTTTCGGACATCACATCCCAGCCCGTAATACCAAAATCCACGCTGCCATCTCGGACACTCACAACCACATCGCCAGGACGCTGGAATAGCACGGTTAAACCCGGCAGGTTGGGGATGCTGGCCTGGTACTGGCGCGGGTTGGGATGATGAACATGAAGCCCGGCTTGGTCGAGTAGTTCACGAGCTGGTTCTGCCAGCGGGCCCTTACTAGGCATTGCTAGCCGGATTTCTCTTGTCTCTGACATAAAAGCCTCCGTGCCTTATAATGGTTTATCGTTCTTTCAGAATTTGTCAACAAAATAAATAAAAAAGCGCTCCCTTTACCGGGAGCGCTCGACATGATGTGTTCGTTGCTTAGACTGAGGTCTACTTAAAACATCCCTGCCCGATAAGGAGTTCGGTTAATGTTGTTTGATGGTGATGCAGGCAGGTTATTTTCATATTGCGGAGCATTCTATCATAGAGGATTAAAAAGCACAATGTGCCTTTACAAGTAATAAAAATAAAATTAATGTGCGTAAAGTATAATCACCATAACAATTTTTTTCGAACCCAGGCTAATCAAAAAACAAGGCACATGCCGATAAACAATAACGCTCCTGAACACAACTATCCAGGAGGGGAATTCCTCCGTCACCGGCCCACGTTTGGATTCATCGTGACCTGGGGCTTGTCCAATCCGTATGCCAGCCCAATGTGGTGGGGAGCAGTCGAGGCCGCCGAGGCCCTGGACGTAAACCTGATTGGGTTTGGCGATATCAATATCTACGATCTCCAGCGCAACCGTTCGCTGTATGCGCAGATCCAACCGTCGGCCCTGGACGGTGTTGTGCTGGTGAATCCCACCCAGCCTCACCTGCACCGGGAAGTCTTTGGACCGCTGCCGGTTGTCAACATTGGCTTATCGACAGAAGAGGTGGTCACCTCGATCCTGATCGACAACCGGGATGGCATGCGCTCCGCCGTGCGACATTTGATCGAAAACCACGGTCGACGCCGGCTGGCTTTCATCAAGGGACCGGCCAATAATCCGGATGCGGATGAGCGCTTCCGGGCTTACGTGGAGGAGCTCCAATCCCACGGCCTGACCGTTGACCCGGACTTGCTCTACCAACCTTATGATTGGTCGCCGCCCGGCGGGCGCGAAGGGGTGCGGGTCTTTCTGGATGAACGCCATGTACAGTTCGATGCACTGGTGGCTGCCAACGACAATCTGGCCATGGCTGCGCAGGCCGAACTGCAGACGCGCGGGTTGAGCGTACCATATGATGTAGCCGTCAGCGGTTTTGATGATGCCATTGAATCGTCAACCAGTACGCCGCCTTTGACGACTGTCCGCCAGCCGCTTCAAAAGATGGGGCGGCTGGCATTGGAAGCCTTGCTGGCCTATCACCAGGGCAAGAGTGTACCGCCAAAGCTGTTCCTGCCAACCACGCTGCTGACGCGTCGTTCGTGCGGCTGTTTGTCTGAGGCAGTGGTGAATGTCAACCAAGGTCTGCCAATTGCCAGGCTGCCAGTCGCCAGTCCAAATGAAAAAGCTGCCGGTAAGCCCGCCAATGCCCAGGTGGGCGTCCTGCTTGAAGCGCGCCGGGAGCTGTTATTGAGCGAAGTCCAGCGCGCCATGCCGCTGCAGGAGGTACCGGTCTTCGCCAACATGGCTGGGGATTGGCTGGAAGCTCTAACGTTCAGCCTGGAAAAAGGGGATAACGGCGAAGCTTTCCTGACTGCCATCGACCTGACCTCCCGCCGCTTGATGGAGCGCCAGATTTCCATTGCCGAGTTCCAGGATGTGCTTTCAGCGCTGCGGCGTGAAGGCTGCCGGGCATTGGCCGGGAACCCGGCCCTGCTGGCCCAGGCCGAGAACCTATGGCACCGGGCGCGCGTTTTCTTGAATGAATTGACTCTCCAGCAACAAAACCAGAAGCGTATACAACTGAATGACCAGATGGCAGTCTTGCGCGCCATCAGCCAAACCATGGCAGTCACCTTCCATCTGGACAACCTGATGGAGATCCTGGTGCGCGACTTGCAGCAGTTGGGTATCGAAAGTTGTTACCTGGCCTTATACGAGGGCGTGAAACGCCCGGCTGAGCAGGCGCGTGTGATCCTGGCCTGCAATGAAGGCCGCAAGCTGAAGCTTAAGGGCAAAAGTCGCTTTCCCATTTCCCAACTGCTGCCGGCTAATCTGTGGGGCGACCGGCGCCGCAGCATGGTGCTCGAGGCGCTGGAGTTTCAAATGGAGGAGATCGGGTTTGTTCTCTTCGAGGTTGGTCCTCACGACGGCGCAATCTACGAAGCCTTGCGCAGCCAGTTAGGCTCCTCGATAAAAGGGGCGGTGTTGTTTGATGAGCGCGACCACTTGCTGACAAAAACGACCCAATTGTACCGCCAGGCTGCCTCCGGACAGCGGCTGGCTGAAGAAGCCAACCGGCTCAAAAGCCGCTTCCTTTCCATGGTCAGTCATGAGTTACGCGCCCCGCTCAACCTGATCACCGGCCTGAGCGAATTGACGCTCCAGGACTCTGGCAGCCAAAAGCTGCTCAATAGCGAGAACCTAAACCTGATGCACATCACTGCCCAGCACCTGGATAACCTGGTGCGGGACGTATTGGACCTGGCGCGGGATGAGATGGGCGAGCTCAGGCTGGTGTGTGAACCCCTCGACCTGGCCAAAGTGCTGGAAGCGGTGGCGGTTGTGGGCGAGCAGCTGGCGCGCGAGCACGGCCTGGGCTGGCATGCACAGATACCGGCCGGCCTTCCGCTGGTTTGGGGCGATCCCACCCGTCTACGGCAGGTGGCCTTGAACCTGGTCAACAACGCCGTAAAATTTACTGAAAAAGGTGAAATCCGCCTGCTGGTGGAACCCGACCGGGAATTGATCACCATCTCCGTCATCGATACCGGGCTGGGCATCCCGCTGGCCGAGCAATGCGTCATCTTCGACGAATTCCGCCAGTCCGACCGCACCACTGCGCGTGGCTTTGGCGGGCTGGGGCTGGGGTTGGCGATCTGCAAACGGCTGGTAAAAATGCACGGCGGCGAAATCGCAGTGCGCTCTTCCGGCGTGGAGGGTGAAGGCGCGGTTTTCTTCTTCACCTTGCCCACTTTGCAAACGGTGTCCTTATTGGGAGCAACCACGGATGCTGTTTGGATCATCACCACGCAGCCCGAAAAGGCCCAGCCGCTCAAGTGCTACCTTGACGAACAGGGCTTTAGGGCTGAGATCCAATATTGGGATAAGAATGGTCAGTGGCTGGAGCGCGCCGCCCAGATGCCTCCGTCGGCGTTGGTCCTGGATGTGAACAAAACCAGCCGGCGCAGCCTGGATGCCATGCGTGCCTTGCGGGCTAACCCGGCCACCAGCGAAATTTCGGTCTTGTTTTATACACTCCAAATGGATCGGGACAGCGGTGGCATGCTGGAATTGGATTACCTGACCAAGCCAATAGGCTCCTCCGATCTGGCTAAAGCGCTGCAGCGCGTCGGCTGTGTCGAGAGCAGCCCGGCTTCTGATGAGATGAGCTCCAGCTGTCAAACGATCCTGATCGTGGACGATGACCCCGGCGTTCTTGAGATGCATGCCCAAATCGTACGTGCCAAATATCCGCAGCACCAGGTTTTATTGGCTGCCAGCGGCAAGGAAGCACTGTCTTTGCTCCAGTCCGCTCATCCGGACCTGGTTTTACTGGATTTGATGATGCCAGAGTTGGATGGATTTGGCGTGCTGGAAGAAATGCAAAAAATTGATTCAGCGCGCCAGGTACCGGTGATTGTGATCAGTGCCAAAACTCTGAAGGAAGAAGATCTCGCACGGCTGGACCGCAGCGTGGCGGTTGTTTTACGCAAAGGCATGTTTACTTCCTCCGAAACGTTGGTGCACATAAAAGACACTCTTCTGCACCGCCAAAAACTCAGCAGCGAGGCGCAACGCATCACCCGTAAAGCCATGGCCTACATCCATGAACATTACAGCGAGCCGCTTGGACGTGAAGATGTTGCCCGGCACGTGGGCGTCAGCGAAGGCTATCTTTCGCGCTGTTTCACCCAGGAGACCGGCCTGTCGCTGATCCATTATGTGGCCCGTTATCGCATTCAGGAAGCCAAGCAACTGCTTAATGCCGGGAACATGTCCATTACCGAGATCGCCCTGGAAGTCGGATTCTCCGACAGCAACTACTTCAGCCGCGCTTTTCGGCGGGAAGTGGGGGTTTCCCCCTTTGCCTTCCGGCGCAACCACTAACCGGCAGACTTGGTCATCTTCGTGCTAATGCCGGACACAATTTTCCATGCGGGGTTGCAGTCCAGGCCTCTATACTGTGTATGGTAAATATCACCAAGTGAGTCCTGTAGATTTTTTTAGGAAGGTACCCTCTTTATGCCCGTTACTATACAAGTCTTCCGAACAGCCAAGAACACCACCGATCGTCTCACCGAAAAAGCTCCCTTGACTTTTCAAACGCTGGAACCTGACCTGCCTTCCGTGTTGGTGGATGCCGGGCATCGTTTCCAGACCATCGAGGGGTTTGGAGGTTCCTTCACCGAAGCCGCCGCGGATACATTTTATAAGTTGTCACCGGATGGGCGCGCCGAGATCCTCAGGGCGTATTTTGACACGCAGTCTGGCAATGGCTATAGCCTGTGCCGGACTCATATCAACAGCTGTGATTTTTCGCTGGGCAATTACGCCTACGCCGAGATGCCGGGCGATGTGGAACTCAGCGCCTTTTCCATCGAGCACGACCGCCGCCAGTTGATCCCGATGATCAAGGAAACCGCCCGCCTGACCGGGCAGCCCCTAAAGATATTGGCCTCCCCGTGGAGCCCTCCGGCTTGGATGAAGACCAACGGCCAGATGAACCATGGCGGCAAGCTCAAGCCGGAGTACCGGGAAGCCTGGGCGCGCTACTACGCCCGTTATGTGGAAGAATATGAAAAGGAAGGCCTGCCTATTTGGGGCTTGAGTGTTCAAAATGAGCCGCAAGCCGTGCAGACCTGGGATTCCTGCATCTATACCGGCGAGGAGGAGCGCGATTTCGTGCGCGACTACCTTGGTCCTGTGCTGGAAAAAGCCGGCCTGTTGGGACGTGTCAAATTATTGATCTGGGACCACAACCGCGACCTGCTTTATGAACGCGCCAAGGTCGTCTACGATGACCCGCAGGCGGCGCGCTACGTCTGGGGCGCAGCCTTCCATTGGTATGTTGGGGACAATTTTGAAAATGTACGCCTGACGCATGATGCCTATCCCGACAAACAGTTGTTATTTACCGAAGGCTGCGTGGAAGGCGGGCCGCACTTCGATGGCTGGGAAGTCGGCGAACGCTACGGACAGTCAATGTTAAATGATTTGAACAACTGGACCGTTGGCTGGGTGGATTGGAACATGCTGCTGGACCAACGCGGCGGTCCAAACCATAAGGGCAACTATTGCAGCGCCCCATTGATGGCGGATGTTGGAAAAGGAACCATTTATTATCACAGTTCTTATTATTACATCGGCCAGATCAGCCGTTTTGTCCGCCCGGGCGCCCAACGAATTATCAGCGCCTCCACGCTGGATGAACTGGAAAGCACGGCTTTCATAAACGTGGATGGGAGTATCGCGGTGGTAGTCCTGAACCGCACCGATAACCTCTTGCCCTTTGCCCTGCGCTGCGATGGCCTGGCCGCACCGGCCGAAAGCCCTGCGCATTCCATCAGCACCTACCGTTTCCAGGCTGATTAGACACCAAAACAAACTGGTTCGTTATCCTATAAAGATTCTTACACGCCCGGCAGCGGGCGTGTTTTGTTGGATGGGTGGATGAATTGGGGATTTTGATTTCTGCCCATAAATTTATTACGAATGTGCTAGTTTTGAGCACAATTCTACAGGCCCATGCCAAAAATAATCAATAGAATGATATTGATGCATATCTGTATTAGCAACTCCCGTTCGAGCCAAAATATTTATATACGAGCACTTCCTGATATGCCATTGGAAATGGTAAACCGTTCAATTTGCTCGTCTGCTCCAGAAGGAGGTGACTTCCCCAGAGAAGAGAATTGTTCAATGTGATCAATCCATACTATTTGGCCTTCTACCAACCCAAAATTTGAGGAGAAGAATCTAATGAAAAAGCAACTGTATATTTTGATCGGTCTCTTGATGGTTGCCAGCATGATCCTGGCATCCTGTGGGACACCCTCGACTGCTGCTCCCGCTCCTGCAGCAACCTCTGCTCCGGCTGCCACTTCCGCTCCTGCGGCTCCTGCGGCTACTGAAGCACCCTCAGGCCCGACCGCAGTCCCGCCCACTCCAACCGTGACCCCCTACCCCGTGGCGAACTGCCAGGCCGGCAAGGTCTGCGTGCGCTTATTCGTAGGCCTGGGCGGCGGTACGGATCTCGCAGCAATCGCTGTGGAAGAATCCATGATCGCCGACTTCAATGCTTCCCAGGATAAGATCCAGGGCATCCTCGAAGTCATTCCACATACAGCCGGTCGCGATACCCTGGCGACTGAAATAGCTGCCGGCAATGGCCCGGACCTGGTTGGTCCTGTCGGTTGGGCCGGATCCAATGAATTCTACGGACAATGGCTTGACCTCACTCCTTTGATCAAGGCCATTAATTATGACACTTCCATCTGGGACCCGGCGCTGGTCTCGTTCTACCAGACCGAAGAGGGTCAGGTTGGACTGCCCTTCGGTATTTTCCCGGGCGGTATGTTCTTCATTCCCGCCATGTTCGACGAAGTCGGCCTGGCCTACCCGCCCCAGAAATACGGCGAGAAGTACAAGATGCCGGATGGCACCATGGTTGACTGGAACTGGGACACCGTCACGAAGATTTCCAAGCTCCTGACCATCGACAAGAGCGGCAAGAACTCCACCGAAACCGGTTTCGATCCCACCCAGATCGTGCAGATTGGTTACACCCCGCAGTATCAGAGCGGCCAATCCATCGCCACCTTCTACGGCGGCGCCAGCTCCATCTACGCTGGCAGCAAAGGTAACTGGGTCGCAGCCATCCCCGACAGCTGGAAATCTGCATGGAAATGGTACTATGACGGCATGTGGGGCCCTCAGCCCTATACCGCCACCGGCCCGCTGCAAAGCTCGACCGAATTCGGCGCTGGCAACGTATTCAACAGCGGCAAGGCTGCCATGGGTCTCACCCAGACCTGGTATACCTGCTGTCTGACCGACCTGGATAAGGCTGGCGTTATCTGGCAGGTAGGTATTCAACCCATGGGCACCGAGGACGGCAAGGTTCATGGCCGTGTGGATGCCGATACCATCCGCATCTGGAAAGGCACCAAGCACCCCGCTGAAGCTTTCCAATTCCTGACCTACATCATCACCACCGGCGGCGATAAATTCCTGCCCGCCATGGGTGCCATGCCCGCCATTACCTCCAAGATCGACGCCTTCTTCGCAGCCAAATCGGCGCAGTACCCGAACGTCACGCAGGCCAGTTGGGATGTCTTCAAGGCCGGGGTGGCTTATCCTGACCGCCCGAGTGCCGAAGGCTGGATGCCGGGCAACAACACTGAAGATTCTGCCCGTATCACAACCTTCATTAACCTGATGCAGACCACTGCGCCCGCCAATTTCGACTTCGAAGCTGAATTCAAGAATCTTTCGGACGACTTGACGGTCATCTTCAACAAGTAATTTGGAACGAGTTTGACCTGGGCGGGTCAGCCACTGGCTGACCCGCCTGATATCCTTAAAAGGAGTGGCGCATGTTAGAGCAATTATCCCATCTTCCCAAGCTGCCCTCGATTGGTTCTGTCCGAAAAATGTCCCGGATGGCCCGGCGTGAAATGTGGGTGGGGCTGGCATTTCTCTCCCCCTGGCTGATTGGTTTCATGGTATTCACCCTTATTCCGCTGGTTGCCACCTTCGTTTTCAGCTTTGCCAATCTGAAAATCACGGATGGCGTTACGAACCCTATGAAATTTGTCGGGCTCAGCAATTACATCCAGTACTTCAAAGATCCTCAGATCTGGAGCAACTCCAAGGGCATTCCGGGTTCCTGGTTGGTCACGCTTAGGTATGGGTTGATTGCCCTGCCGGTCGGCATCCTGGCACCGCTGGGGCTGGCGCTCCTTTTGAATAACAAGGATCTGAAGGGGAAAGTGGCTGCCCGTACTTTATTTTATATGCCCACGATCGTGCCGCTGGTCGCGGGAGTCTTTATTTGGAACGGTATCCTTAATTCCGAAACCGGCTGGATAAACCGTGCGCTTATATCGCTGGGCGTACCGAAAGCCATGACGCCCGGTTGGATCAACAGCACCACCTGGGTTTACCCAAGTTACGTTATTATCGGTCTGTGGGGTCTTGGCAGCGCCATGTTGATCAC
>JADGQB010000411.1 GCA_017882145.1 Anaerolineales bacterium | reverse complement strand
ATTGTCCACAGCCAGGGGCGTGTCGTTTTTGCAAATCCGGCCAGTGCAAAAATCATCGGCGCGGCCAGCCAGGTTGAGCTGATAGCCAAACCGGTGATGGAGTTTGTCCACCCTGACTACCGGGAATCAACCTTGGAACGCATCCGGCAGTCGTTAAGCAAAGACATTCTTGACCCAGCCATGGAAGAGAAGTTCATGCGCATTGACGGAACAATGGTTGACGTTGAAGTAGCCGCCATTCCGTTTTTATACGATGGCAGCCCCGCAATGCTGACTGTCTTCAATGACATCACAGGTCGCAAGCAGGCGGAAGAAGCGCTGCGGTCAAGTGAAGAAAAATATCGCAGCCTGGTGGATGAGGTCAATGATGGCTTCTACGTCTCGGATGCCAGTGGGTTTTTCACCTTCGCCAATCCAGCCCTGGCCCGTATCTATGGTTTTGAGACCCCGCAGGCCATAATCGGCCGCAAGTTCATGGATTTCATTGCCCCGGAGGCCCTGGCGGAACTTAGCCATTCGGCCCGCAGCACAATGCACTCTACGCAAGCTCCGGAAGTCATTAACGGCCAGATCGTCCGGCCGGATGGAACGCACGCTTTTGTCGAGATCAAGGCCGTCTCGGTCATCCAGGACGGTCAAATTGTCGGTTCGCAGGGCGTTGTGCGCGACGTCACCGAGCGCAAGCGCGCCGATGAAAAGCTGGAGGAAGAACGTATCCAGCTGCGCACCTTGATCGATAATCTGCCCGACCAAATTTATATCATGGATATTCAAGGCCGCAAAATCATTGCAAACATCGCCGATTGGCAGGCCTCCGGACGGAAAAGCATGGAAGAGGTCATCGGAAAAACAGACCTGGAGCTCTATCCCCCTGAATTGGCAAATGCCTACTGGGCGCTGGATAAATCTGTGATCGATTCTGGTACATCCCTCATCAACCGTGAAGAACCCGGGATCGATGCCTTGGGCAAACCCGTCTGGCTATTATCCTCCAAGGTACCCTTACGCGATGGACGGGGAAAAGTGGTCGGGTTGGTGGGGATCGGCAGGGATATCACCGAACGCAAGCACAAGGAAGAGGAAATCCAATCCCGCAACGCAGAGCTCAGGGCTCTTTATCAGTTTTCCCGCCAGCTTGCAGATGCCAACGATCTTGCGGCTGTGTTAGAGCTGGTCAACCGCCAGGCAGTGGAACTTGTCCACACCACTTTTTCCGGCATTGCCCTGGTGGAAGAGGCTGACCTGGTGCCGCGGGCGGTTCATCCGCTGCGGGAGCTGGGCCAGAACTTTGGCATTGGAACCCGGCGGTCACTCGACATTTTACCCGTATGTCGAAAGGTGTTGGAGACGAATGAACCACTCAGCTTGCCGGCCGACAGTCCTGAGTTTGGCAGCGCCGAGCGCAAGCTCCTGTTGCTCGATTTCGCTCGATCGGTCTGCCTGGTGCCTTTGCGGGTTGGGGGCCATGGCCAGGGCGCAAGCGAGGCGTTGGGGATGTTGATCCTGGGGGAAGCACGTGCAGACAGCCGTGAACCCTTCACACCCGAGAAGCTGCGCGTGGCCCGCAGTCTCGGCGACCAGGCAGCCTCCGCCATCTGGCGTATGCTGCTCCGGGAACAATCAGAGCGGCGCTTGCAGCAGTTGGCCAGCCTGGGCGAGATCGACCGCACCATCGCCTCGGTAATGGATCTGCGCATCAGCCTGCAGATGATTCTCAGGCATGTCTGCGAACAACTGGCAGTCGATGCTGCGGATGTGCTGGTGTTCAACGAGACGCTGCAGACCCTGGAATTTTCCGCCGGGCGCGGTTTTCGCTCTTCGGCCATACAAGGCAAGCACCAGCGGCTCGGTGAAGGCCAGGCCGGCAAAGCGGCCATCGAGCGCCATCTCATCCAGATCCCGGATCTGGCTGCCAGCCAGGCGGTTTTCGCCTGGTCTGATCTTTTGAAAACAGAACAGGTGCAGGCCTATTTCGCCGTGCCGTTGATCACCAAAGGTAAGGTGAAAGGCGTATTGGAGATCTACCATCGCAACCCGCTCGACCCCAATGAAGAATGGCTGGATTTCCTCAACACCCTGGCCGGGCAGGCCGCCATTGGAATCGAAAATATCCAGCTTATCAACAATCTCCAGACCTCCACTGATGAGCTTGAGCTGGCTTATGATGCCACCATCGAAGGCTGGTCGCACGCCCTCGATCTGCGCGACAAGGAAACCGAAGGCCACACCCGCCGCGTGACCGATCGGACTGTTAAACTCGCCCGCCGCTTCGGCCTCTCCGAGAAGGAACTGGTGCAGGTCCGCTGGGGCGCCCTCTTGCACGACATCGGCAAGATGGGTGTTCCGGATGGCATCCTGCTCAAGCCCGGCCCGCTGACGGCAGAAGAATGGGTTGTGATGAAAAAGCACCCAGGCCTGGCCTACGAAATGCTTGAACCCATTCACTACCTGGGCAAGGCGCTGGATATTCCCTACTGTCATCATGAAAAATGGGATGGCAGCGGCTACCCGCGCGGGCTGAAAGGCGAGCAGATCCCGCTGGTGGCGCGTATCTTTGCCGTGGTGGACGTTTGGGATGCACTCACCAGCGACCGGCCGTACCGTAAAGCCTGGTCGGTAGAAGAAACGCGCCAGCTCATCCAGACCGGGGCCGGAACGCACTTCGACCCGCAAGTGGTGAAAACCTTCTTTTTGGAGCATGATTAGGATCAGCGTTTTGAGAGGCTCAAGTTCCTTTCAGGTCTCCCCCATCAAGATCCAACCGGGTTGGTTTTATGAATCTTCTTGACATGCGGACTGTTTTGTCCAGCTATATTATCAGCAGCCTGATCAGTGCGGCCGTTATGGTCTCACTCTGGTCGCAGAACCGCCGGCGCTCACCCGAGCTGGCTTTCTGGCTGGCGGATTTTTCCATGCAATTCGCTGGGGTGTTATTGATCGAGCTGCGTGGGTACCTGCCGGATTTCTTCACCATGGTGCTCTCGAATACGCTGATCATAGGCGGGACGTTGCTGCTCCTGATCGGGCTGGAGCGCTATACCAGGAAAACCAGCCCGCAGTGGTTCAACTATATCTACGTTTTGGCGTTTTTCCTGGTCCAAATGTATTTTGTTTATTTCCAGGACAGCCTGCAGGCACGCACTATCAATAA
>JADGQB010000147.1 GCA_017882145.1 Anaerolineales bacterium | reverse complement strand
ATTATCGCACAAAAAGGAGTGAGTATGCCTGACCGGATTTCGCCACATGCATACCCTAACAAGATCGAATATCAACTAGCTTTGTTTTCCACGCAGCTGGCTCCGCTCACACTGATGTTCAATGGAAAGATGCGCGCGCTCAGCCCGGCCTGGACGAAGGCTTGCTGCATGGCCAAGCCAATGGCGGGATTGGCAGGCTGCCTGGAAAAGGCGATCAAGCTGGGCCCGGCACCCGAAAGCGCCACTGCGCTGGCGCCGGCCTGTCGGGCAGCCTGCATGGCAGCCTGCGCGCCCGGGATCAGCGGCAGGCGGTAGGGCTGGTGCAGGGCGTCCTCCATCACCTCGCCCAGCAGCGTCAAGTCACCGGTCTCGAGCGATTTTATTACCAGGACCGCCCGGCTGACATTGAAGATGGCATCCTCCCGCAGTACATATTCTGGCAGGATCGCACGCGCAGTCTTGGTCGGGAAATAGAAATCCGGGAACACCACTGTGATGCTCATGGGGCTGACCACCAGCTTGCGGGTGACGATCCGGTCATCACAGACGACCGAGGCCACCAACCCCCCCAGCATCGCCGGGACAACGTTATCGGGGTGGCCCTCGTTCTCGGTGGCCATGGTCAGGATATCCTGGCGCGAGAAAGGTTCGCCCAGCAGGGAATTGGCGCCCAGCATACCCGTCACCAGGGCTGCAGAGCTGGAGCCCAGTCCCGAGATGAGTGGGATCCGGTTGATACAGTGGATGGATAAGCCGGACGGATCCTTTCCGGCCAGTTTGTACAACTGCAAGGCCGCCGCCGCAATGGCATTCGTTTCATCTTTGGGAAGTGTCTTCTCGCCTTCGCCGGAGATGGTCAGGGAAAATCCGCCGGCATCCGTTTGGACGAATTCCGTTTCGTTCCACAAGTCCAGCGCCAGCCCGAGCGTGTCAAAGCCCGGGCCCAGGTTGGCGGTGGTGGCCGGGACATGGATGGTGATGCTGTTCATTTTAGGATTGCCTCCTCGAGCGCTTCCAGGCTTGGTGGAACCACCAGCGGCCTGCTCATCTCCTTGGTGATGATATCCGGGTCTTTCAAGCCGTGACCGGTGCATACGGCTACGATCCGCTTGCCTTTGGCCTCGAAGCGCCCGGCTTTTAGCTCGTGCGTCAACCCCGCCAGCCCGGCCGCGGAAGCCGGCTCCACCCACAACCCTTCCAGACCGGCCAGAGCCCGCTGCATCTTCAGGATCTCGTCATCGCTGACCGCGATGATGCGCCCGCCGGATTCTTCGGCGGCTTGCAAAGCCTGTTCGCCGCGCGCCGGGCGCCCGATGCGGATGGCGGTCGCGACGGTCTCGGGTTTGTCCACCGGGTGTCCTAATACCAGCGGCGCGGCCCCTTCGGCCTGAACGCCCAGCACCTGCGGCAGTCCGCTGGATTTCAATTCATGATATTGCTTGAAACCGGCCCAGTAGGCGGTGATATTCCCGGCGTTGCCAACCGGCAGGCACAGCCAGTCCGGCGCGCTCCCCAGTACATCACAGATTTCGAAAGCCGCGCTTTTCTGACCCTCGATGCGGTAGGGGTTGAGCGAGTTGACCAGGCATATGGGCTGTTTTTGGGTGATCTGCACCACCATGCTGAGCGCATCGTCGAATGAACCCTCCACCTGGATGACCTGCGCCCCATACGCCAGCGCCCCGGCCAGCTTTCCGGCTGCCACCTTGCCCTGTGGAATGAGCACCACTGACCGCATCCCGGCGCGTGCCGCATAAGCCGCCGCGGAGGCGGCTGTATTGCCGGTGGAGGCGCAGATGACGGCCTTGGCATCCCGCCCATAAGCTTCGCTGACGGCGGCGGTCATGCCGCGGTCTTTGAAGGAGCCGGTCGGGTTCAGCCCCTCGAATTTGATGAACAACTCGAACCCGCCTCCCAATTGTTCTGCCAGGCGCTGGGCCGGGATGAGCGGCGTATTGCCTTCCATCAGGGTCACCGTGCGGGTATGGGCGGGCAGATCGAGCAATCCTTGATAACGGTGTAACACACCTTGGTATGATGACATGGCTCTCCTAGAATAAAGAATAAAAAAACTCCCGAAGTGAGCAGACTTCGGAAGCCGTGGTTTGACCAGGTACGACCATCCGTCCGCTCAAGCGGGGGGCGGGGTTGTAGTCGTATTAGTCGTAATAATGTTGTCTGGTCTATACATGAATGACACTCTTAAGGTGGGCATTATATCCTTTTTTGAGCGGACTGCAAACATGAATTTAGGGGATTGTTGTAAAATAATGGTTCAACCATGCATCCTCGCAAATCTTCGTTCTTGCTCCTGCTCCTGCTCACAGCCTGCCAGCCGGTACTCGCACCCGTCGGGGTTTTGCTGCCCGCGGGAACAACGCAGCCTTCGCCTGCTGCCAGCCCGACCCCGCAGCCATCCTCTACTCCTACTTCAACACAGGTTCCGTTCCCCAGCCAGACGCCCCTACCTTCGGTCACCCTTACTTCCTCCCCAACCCCGCTCCCCGCTACACTGAGCCTCGACCCGGCGGATTGGAGGAATTGGCCTGTCCTCCCGATTGTCCCGGAACGCGCCCGCCAGATTTACCAACTCGGGCAGTCGCTCGGCAACGACTCACACGCCTTCTCGGTTTTCGGGGATTGCCAGTCCGAGCCGGAGGTCTTCATGGGCATCTATGAAACCGACCCGCAGCTGGTCGAAAAGCTACCTTCCAATTTGCGCGAGACGGTGGCATGGTTTGCCGGGTCGTTCAACCGCCAGAGTCCCACTGTTAGAGGCGGCACAACCACCGGCTCTCTGATGTGGTCCCCGTGGCACCAGAACAAGTACACTTGCACAATTTACGAGACTCCAATTCAATGCGAGTTGCGCATCCACAAGCCTGCCTTTGTCATCATCCACGTTGGCACGCATTACGAAAGCCGCAACCAGGACTATATGCGCAAGGTGCTCGACCAGTTGATTGCGGCGGGCGTGGTACCCATCCTGGCAACCAAAGCCGACAACGATGACCTGGATGAACACATCAACACCGCCTATGCCCAACTGGCCGTGGAATATAACCTGCCCTTCTGGAATTTTTGGGCGGCCGTCAGCGAACTTCCCAACCGGGGTCTCTATACCCGTCCGGATGCGAGGAATCAAGGCGATATCTACCTGACGGATGTGGCGGTCGATATCCAGCGCATGTCCGCTCTGCTGGTTCTGGACAGTGTCCGCCGGGCAGTCCTGGACCCTTGATTCGATCAGTAAAAAGAAAACTTTGAAGTTTTTGCCAATAATGATAGACTCATCCTGGATATCAGGAAAATGATGAAAGAAGCCCGTTCTTTCCGTGTTGAAGCCGTGGTTCTGCGTCACTCCGATTGGGGCGAGGCCGACCGCATCCTTACGCTGTATACCCGCGAGCGCGGCAAAGTGCGCGCGATTGCCAAGGGCGCACGCAAGATCCGCTCGCGCAAGGCCGGGCACCTCGAACCGTTCACGCGCGTGACCTTGCAGCTTGCCAAGGGCCGCGACCTGCTGATCGTAACCCAGGTCGATACCCTGAATGCATATCTCGCGCTGGGCGCGAACCTGGTCAAGACTGGCTATGCCTCCTATGCGGTTGAACTACTCGACCGTTTCACCTACGAGGACGAAAGCGAAAACTATGCCATCTTCCGCCTGCTGACGGAGATCCTTGACCGCATCGCCACCGAACCCGAGCCCTGGCTGGCAATCCGCTACTACGAGGTGCGCCTGTTGGACCTGCTCGGCTTCCGTCCCCATCTGTTCGAATGCGCCAATTGCGGTGAGTCGATCCGGCCGGTCAACCAGTACTTTTCACCCGCCGCAGGCGGCGTGTTGTGCCCGAAATGCGGCGCCGGGTTGCCGGGCGTCTGGAGTGTATCGATGGAAGCGCTCAAGGTTTTCCGCCACTTCCAGCGCAGCTCCTATTCTGAAGCCCAGCGGGCACGGCCCGGCTCCGAGGTGCAGAACGAACTCGAGGTGTTGATGCAGAGGTATCTAACGTACCTGCTGGAACGCGGCCTTAATTCCCCCGGTTTCATTAAACAAATCAAAAAGTAGGGCGGGATTAATCCCGCCCTACCGTTTTGCCCAACCGATGATGAAGGTTTGCATTACCCATTCGACCAGCCAGCCCAACCTTCTCCAGACCAGCGCCTGGATGGCGCGGCTTCGAAATCGATAGTAGGTTTTTGCGAGCCAGGTTCGCCGCTGCAGGGACCTGCCCATCTCGGAGCGCAGGATGCTCCTTTTATAATCTCGAAACGAAAACTCTTGTTTTGCAAAGGCTTGCTGGATGGCCTGGGCGGCGAAGCGGCCATACCCAAGGGCGATACTGATCCCTTCGCCGAAGAGCGCATCCGCGCCGGCCGCATCTCCCACCAGCAGGACATGCGCGGCTGACAGGGCGCTTTTCGCCTCGAACCAGCGCAGGGGATGGCCCTGCAGTTCATATTCTTCAATCTGGTAGCCATGCAGTCCGATCTCATCTGCGAGCGCATCCCGCAGCGAGATATCCGTTTTGAGCGGATAAACATTACTGTCGTAGATGCCGCGCACCCGCACAGGCCGGCCTTTTTCGATGGCCGGGAAGTCCCAACTGTAACCAAGGATTCCCTGGGGTACGTACAGGAAATCGAAATAGGAATTTGCCTGGATGTGGAAGGAAGCTTCCGGCCTGGGCTCGGTGACGATTTCCAGCAGGCGGGCGGTATGGGTACTTTCCTGGGGGACCACCAGGCGCCGGACTACGCTCTTCGACCCATCTGCGCCAACAACGACCGTGGCGCGGTATTCGCCCTGGTCGGTTTCCAGTACCACCTCGGACCCGTTCAACGAGACTCGTTTTACAGAGGTATTCTCTTGGATGTGGAAACCGCGCTGTCGCGCCTGATCAGCCAGCCAGGCATCGAACTCATACCGGCGGATGGTGCGAAATGCAAAGCTGCCTTTTTTTTCGGCGCGCATCCGAAAACCCTTGCCACCGAAATCGAAATGCGCCCAATCCACGTCGTAATGCGGCACATCGCTGCTGTCCAGCCCGAGGGAATTCAGAATAACCTCTGCATCCGGCAACAGCCCGCCTCCGCACAGTTTCGGGCGCGGGTGATGGGCTTTTTCCAGGATGAGTGTCCGCTGCACCATTTCCGGCGCGATCTGCGCCAGGTGGAGTGCAGTGGAAATTCCCGCCGGACCTGCACCTACAATGATCAAGTCAAAGTGGTCTGAAAGGCTAAAGTGGCCTGAAAGGCTAAAGTGGCCTGAAAGGCTATGTAGGGCTGGGTTGGACATGGCAGCTGCAGAGGCTCGCGAACCTGATTTTTACGGCCAGGTGATTTCAGGAGCCGGGTAGAAGTTCACTCCCAGGGCTTGCAGGCGCGGCCCTTGGGCAGCCAGACGTTTTTTGTATTCGTTCCAGTCCCGGCTGGCTTGCGGAGTCCACCCGATCTCGGCATAACCGAGGATGCGCGGGAAAGCCAGATACTCGAGGTCGTCCATCGTGTTCAATTTTTCGGACCAGAGCGGAGCTTCCACCCCCAGGATGTTATTTTCGGCGATACCGCCAATAAGATTGGCCGGATCCCAGTTGTAAGCTTTCTCGAGGGTGATCGTTCCGGCCCAATTCTGTCCTATTCTGCTGGAGTCGTCGTACTTCATATCCAGATAGGCCCGGTCCGCCGGAGACATGATGACTTTGGCGCCCTCTTGGACCGCCTGTGGGGCAAAGCTTGCATCGAGGTTCCAGTGCTGGAGGATGGAAGTGGGCAGGAGCGGGGACTGGGCGATCTCTTCCCAACCGATCACCTGTTTGCCGGCGGCCGCGACGATGTCTTGCGCCCGCTTGACGAAATTGATGTAATCAGGCTTGCTGGTGTTTTGAGCTTCATCCCCGCCGATGTGGATGTAAGGGCCCGGCGTCAGCGCGGCCAGCTCGCCGATAACATTTTCCAGGAAAGTGTAGGTGATATCCTGGTTGACACACAGGGAGCTGTCGGCGGCTTCCGTGCCGGTGTACGGTTCGGGCGCGACCCCATCACAATTAAGTTCAGGGTAGGAGACCAGGGCGGAGTTGATGTGTCCGGGCATGTCGATCTCCGGGATGACCATGATATAGCGGCTGCGGGCATAATTAATGATGTAAGCATAATCAGCCTGGCTGTAATAACCGCCGGGAGTGCCGCCCACTTCCAGGCTGCCTCCAATGGCAGTCAGGTTCGGCCAGGAGTTGATTTGGATCCGCCAGCCCTGGTCATCGGAGAGATGCAGGTGCAGACGGTTGATCTTGTAATAGGCCAGCAGATCGATGTAATGGGTAACATCCTTGACGCTGAAAAAGTGCCGGGCCACATCCAGCATGGCTCCACGCCAGGCGAAGCGCGGGCTGTCGGTGATCGTCCCGGTGCCCAGCCGCCACGGACCGGGCTGGACGGATGAACTGTCGATCGCGGGGGGCAGTAGTTGCCGGATGCTCTGGACGCCATAGAAGAGCCCTGCCGGCTGGTTGGCTGCCAGCTGGACCAGCTCCGGCGTGATGGTCAGTTCATAGCCTTCATCGCCAAGTGCCGGGTTTGCCCCGCTCAGACTCAGGGATATGCTCCCCTTGGCGGGAGTTTCGCTCGTCGCCTGGACTTTGAGCGAGTAGCCGGTCGCCGGGTTGAGCGCATCCGCCAGATACTGCCCAATCGCTTGCACCTCAGCATTGTCAGGTTCAACCTGGATGCTGGTGTCGGCAGACAGGACAAAGCTTCCGCCTGTTTCAATCACCGAGACCGGCCTGGGGATGATATTTCCCATGCCGGGCGCCGGGTTTTGCGGGGTGACCGTTGGCGTGGCTATTTCGGAGGTTGCTGGTGCGCTGGTCATAGGGACCGTCGCAGGAGCTGGACTTCCGCAGGAGACCAGCAGCACTGCACCAAGGATAACGGCGGATACTTTCCACAGGCCGTAATGATAATGATTTCTATTCGACACACATTTCTCCTTATCCGGACCGGGCAAGCCTTCCCCGCCGGAAGCGAAGTTCATTTTAATCGATTTTGATTGGGAATATCTGGGGGAGTCATTTCTCCCATATCTTTCCCCATCCCGCCTTCCCAATGAACCATATTTGTCTCGGTTATAATGGGCCAGTTCCAAACCCGGAGGTCTGGTGATCAAAGCACTCATTTTTGATTTTGACGGTCTTATCATGGATACCGAAACGCCCGCAATGGACGGTTGGGAGGCTATTTATGCCGAATACGGGCAGCAGTTTCCGCTCGAGATCTGGCTGCGCGAGGTGGTAGGAGCCGCCATCTCCAACTTTGACCCGGCCGCCTACCTGGCTGAAATCCTGGGCCGCAGCCTTGACCAGGAGGCTCTGCGATCCCGGCAGCGCCTTTATCGTCACCAAATATTGGAAAGCATGCCTGCCCGGCCGGGTGTAACTGGATATTTAGAGGCTGCCAGGTGCAGCGGTCTGCGGTTGGCAGTGGCATCTGGTTCGGGACATGCCTGGGTGGAAGGCTATCTACGCCAGCTCGGCTTGTTCGAATATTTCGAGGCGATCCTGTGCAGGGAAGACGTCCGCTGCCTTAAACCGGACCCCGATTTGTTCCTGGCCGCCCTGAATGCCCTTCAACTGCCGGCCGACGAGGCGCTGGTGTTCGAAGATTCGCCCAACGGTGTGCTGGCTGCCAGGCGGGCCGGGATCCGCGTCGTAGCGGTCCCCAACCCGATCACGGCACAGGCTGCGATCGAAGGCGCCAGCCTGGTGCTCGGTTCCCTGGATGAATTGCCCTTGGAAGATCTCCTGCGACAGGTCGATCTCGACATTCGCCTGGAAACTTCCTCGGACGTCTCCGGCATCCGCATTGTTGAGGAACGGGCGTTCCAGCGCCTCACCGAAGCCGACCTGGTGGATTTAGTCCGCACGCGTGGCAAAGACAGCCTATCGATGGTAGCAGTCCTTTCCGGATCCGTCGCCGGCCATATTCTGTTCACCCCGGTATCGCTGGAGCCGCAGACCGATTCTCTGCGTGGATTGGGCATCGGGCCGTTGGCCGTCCTACCCGAATGCCAAAAGACCGGGATTGGTTCCCGGCTGATGCGTGTCGGGGTGGAGATGTGCCAGGCGCAGGGCTACGATTTCATCGTTCTGCTGGGGGATCCGCGTTACTACTCCCGTTTCGGCTTCAAGCCGGCCAGGGAGTACGGCCTGACCAGTGATTATGGCAACGGCGACGAATTCCAATTGCTGGAGCTGCGCCCGGGTGCGCTGACCGGCGCCTCCGGTAAAGTAAAATATATCCCGGAGTTCAAAGAGTTGGATTGTTGAGCGGAGTGCGGCCTGAAGCAACAGGCTGCACTTTTTTGTACCTATCGAGAATTAGCTAACAATCACCTATCAATTAGCTATCCGTTATCTATTCAGAATTAAGGGGGCTTCCTTCAGGGTGTATAAACGCCCAAAGGATAAATACGATGAATATAGTCTCTGATCTACCCTCTCAAAGCGATAAGTCGCGCTGGCACGAGATCGTAGCCCGGTATGCACGCTCCGACCTGAAACGCAGCTTGTGGGAAATGTTCAATACTCTCATCCCGTACTTTGCACTCTGGTACCTGATGATTTACAGCGTACATATCTCATACTGGCTGACCTTGCTCCTATCCATCCCGACTGCCGGATTCATGGTGCGCACCTTCATCATCTTTCACGACTGCGGGCACGGCTCATTCTTCAAATCCCAAAAAGCCAATGATGCCCTGGGCATCTTCACCGGGATCTTGAACTTCACCCCTTACTATGAATGGCGTCATACGCATGCCATCCACCATGCCTCCGCCAGTGACCTGGACCGGCGCGGAGTCGGCGATGTTAAAACCATGACGGTCAAGGAATACCTGGCCGCACCCTGGTACAAGAAGGTTTCCTACCGGATCTTCCGCAGCCCGTTCATCATGTTCACGATTGGGCCGATGCTCGTATTTGCATTCGCGCAGCGCATCCCCGGGTCGCTGGGAGGCAAGCGCGAGCGCCTCAGCGTCTGGTGGACGGACCTGGCCCTGGCGGTGGAGATCACTCTCCTGATCCTGCTGGTCGGATGGAAGACCTGGCTGATGGTGCAGCTGCCGGTCTTTATGCTGGGCACCTCGATCGGTGTCTGGTTGTTCTACGTCCAGCACAACTTCGACCCCACCTATTGGGAGCGCCATAAAAAGTGGGAATTTGTCAGGGCCGGGTTCGAGGGCAGCTCGTACTACAAACTGCCGGCCGTCCTGCAGTGGTTCACCGGGAATATCGGTTTTCACCATATCCACCACCTGAGCCCGAAGATCCCCAACTACAAGCTGCCGAAAGCCTATAACGAAAATCCTGCCCTGCACGTCCGCCCGATGACGATCCTCGCCAGCCTGAGTTCTTTACGGATGCGGCTGTACGATGAGGACCGGGGTATCATGGTCGGGTGGGAGGTCCTAAAGAAATACCAGCGAAACACAGTCTCAGCTTAGACATCCAAATCCCGCAGGCTAAAACCTGCGGGATTTTTTTATCAGCGCGGATTGCCCAATCTGCCGGAAATGCCGTACAATGGAAAAGTTCTGCGTGTGCGCCTGCCTCCGGATGCCGGAGACGGCCTTGGGATTAATGCCTGCTGCTTGCCAATGCTCACAGCTACCTTGAAAGGGAGATTTCACATAATGTCTGCGAGAAATCGTGCGCTTACCCAAATCAGCCAGCTGTTGATCGTGTGCATGCTGCTGGCGGCCTGCGTGGCTACCCCGCTGCCTTCCACTCCAACCATAATCCAGGCTTCCCTGACACCCACATCCCTGGTGACCCAGGCGCCAAGCGAAACACCCAGC
>JADGQB010000146.1 GCA_017882145.1 Anaerolineales bacterium | reverse complement strand
TCCGGCGTGACATCCTGCTGGATCAGGTACAGACAGTTCTTGATCGTTTGCAGGGGGTTGTTGATCTCGTGCGTGATCGAGCCGACCATGCGCCCGATTACGGCATGCTTTTCGGCCTGCACCAGTTGGGTTTCGAACTGTTTGCGGTCGGTGATATCGCGTGCGATTGCGAACGCTCCCAGCACACCTTCGTTCTCATCCCGAAAAATGGAGGCATTTAACAAGACCGGCGTGCTGCTGCCATCTTTATGGCGTACCTCCAGGTCGTAATCGTGTACGCTCCCGCTTTCGAATACCTTCTGGTAGCCCAGGCGCGCCTTGGACGGATCGCTGAAATAGCTGTGGAAATCCGTCCCGATCAACTCAGCCCGTGAATAGCCGGTCACTTTCTCGGTGGCGGTATTCACGTCGCCGATTTTCCCGTCCGGTGTGATCGTCACCAACAGGTCCAGGCTGGTCTCGATCAGGCTGCGGTTGTAGGCATTCGCCCGACGCAGGGATTGCTCGGCCCACTTGCGTTCCGTGATGTCGCGGATGTCCAGCAGGAAGCCGGTCGGTTCACCCTTACCCTCGAATACCATCGTGACGTTCATTTCCGCCGGGAAACGGCTCCCGTCTTTCTTCAGGATTTGATATTCGATTTCCCGCAAAGGGCCGTGTTGCATTGTCTTCAAAATGCTCTCCCGCAAAGATTCTTTGCCTTCCGGCGAGACCAGCTCGAAGAAGTCCTTTCCCACCAGGTTTTTGGCCGTCCGGTAACCGTGCATCTCCGCCGCCCGTTGGTTTGCGAACAGGATCTTATGTTCCATGTTCACCATGATCACTGTATCCGGCGAGGTCTCGAACAGCGTCCGGTAGCGCGTTTCACTTTCATGCAGGGCCGCATCCGCCCGGATCCGCTCGCCGATTTCATTTTCAAGCTGCTGGTTGGCCGTCACCAGTTCGCGCGTGCGCTCCTGCACGCGCACGTCCAATTCGTCACGCGCCTCGCTCATGGCCTGCTCGGCCAGCTTCATCGGGGTCAGGTCCACCGTGGCCATGCCGATGCCGGTCACCTGCCCGCTGGCATCCCGCAGCGGCTCGATGAACACGTCCAGGAAGGCTTGCTGATCCCCGTTGTGTACCCACAGTTGATCGCTGAGCTCCTTTTCTGTTTCCAGTACCTTGCGTTTGAGCGCCACCAGGCGGGCGGCGTCTTCCGGTGGGAACAGGTCGGCATCCTTCTTTCCGATCACCTGGTTCGGTTCCACCGTGCGCTGGTTGTAAGCCCACGTAAAGCGCAGGTCGCGGTCCTGGGTGGCAATCGTCACTGGCGCATGCGTCAGCGCCAGCCTGAAGCGCTGTTCGCTCTCGCGCAGCGATTCTTCTATGCGCTTGCGCTCGCTCACATCCAGGAAGATTACCGCAAACTGGCGGTCAGCCGGTTGGTAGGCGAAGATTTCATAATGTTTTTTTAGCGCCGGCGAATAATTTTCGAAGTTGATCGGCTCGCCGGTCAGGGCCACCTTGCCGTAGATCTCGATCCACTGCGGGTCATCCCCTTGAAGCTGAGGCACCTCGCTCATTAGTTTGCCGACCACCTCTGCGCGCTTCAGTCCGGTTAGCCGTTCGAAGGCCGGGTTGATGTCCAGGAAGCGGTAATCGCACGGCTTTCCATCTTCATCGCAAATGATCTCGTGCAGTGCGAAGCCCTCGGTCATGCCGTTGAACAATGTCCGGTAGCGTTCTTCGCTCTGGCGCAACCTCTCCTCGGCCCTCTTCCGCTCCGTGATGTTGTGTGCCACCACCAATACACTTTCGGGCTTGCCGTCTTTATAAGTGAACGCGCCGATATTGATGGACATAATTAATTCCTGCCCATCCTTTCGGATCATCCTGTATTCAATGGAATGTTCAACTTCTTCCCCAGCCAGCCTTTGCCGGATGCGTTCCTGGAAGCGGGCCTGGCTGTCTTCATCGGTGAAATCCATCGGGTTCATGCTCAGCAGCTCCTGCCGGCTGTACCCCAACCACTCGCAGGCTGTCTCGTTGACGCTCAGGAACTTGTTTCCATATATATCGATCTCATAGATCGCCGCCGGTGCGTACTTGATCAGGTTGCTGGCTTTTTCTTCGCTGGCTTTCAGGGCCTCTTCGGTCAGTCCTTGGGCTGTGCGCGTGCGCAAGGCCTGGATTCCGAATGCCAGGTCCCCTGCCAACTCGCTCAGCAGCGCTTCCTCTTCATCCGAGAAGGCCTCCGGTTCACGCGCATAAATGGTGATGGCGCCTAACACTTGCTCCATGTCTGTCAATGGCAGGACCAGCGAGGAGGCGTAGCCGCGTTTCAACGCCTCCGCACGCCAGGGGACGAATTGGGGATCGGTCAGCATATTCCGGCAGCGGCTGGGTTTGCCGGTGCGGATCGCCGTGCCGGTCGGACCGCGCCCGCGCTGGCTGTCGGCCCAGGTCACCTTGAGTGTTTCGAGATAACCTTCTTCATATCCTGCAGAAGACACTGGCCGCACTGATTTTGCTTCATCCTGCTCCTTGAAGCCGATCCAGACCATGGCATGTCCGCAGTCCTTGACGATGATCTTGCACACCTCGTCCAGGAAATCTTTTTCATTGGTCGCCCGCAGCATGGCCTGATTGGTGTTGCTGATCGCCCGCAGCGTGCGGTTGAGTTGGCGCAGTTTTTCTTCGGCCAGTTTGCGCTCGGTAATGTCGCGCACAACCGCTATCGACCCGATGGTTTCCCCATCCGGAGCTCTTACAGGAGCGGCATTGACTTCGCGATAACGTAATTCCCCGCTCGTCGGGATCCGAATGATCTCCTCCATGTTTCTCACGGTTTCGCCCCTGAGAGAGCGTAATGGTGGCGCCTCATCGACGGGGCGGGGACTGCCATCCGGGCGGAACACTTCCAGGCTGGCGGCAAACCTTTCCACATCCACCGCATTGGTTGGGTCAATTCCGAACTCCCGCAGTCCCGCCGGGTTCACCAGGGTGAATTTCTTGTGGGTGTCGGCAAACCAGACCTCATCGGTAATATTGTTTAGCAGGGCTGCCAACCGGTTGCGTTCGTTCTCTACCTCTGACCGGGCGGCTAGTGCATCTTCCATGATATTGAGCGCCGCCAGGCGTGCCGTGTGCAGGCTTTCATTCGCAGCTTGCAGTTCGGCAGTTCGAGCGGCCACGCGCTGCTCCAGTTCCTGGTTGGCGGCCCGCACTTCGGCAGTCTGCTCGGCCACCCGCGACTCCAGCTCGGCATTCACCTGCCGCACAGTTTTCTCGGATTGGTCGCGCTGGATGGCATACCGGATACTTCGGATCAGGATATCGGTATCGAACTTGCCCTTGACCAGGTAATCCTGGGCATTGTGGGAGAGGGCTTGCAAGCCGGTCTCCTGGTTGTCCAGCCCGGTCAGCACGATGACGGGCGGGGCGGCTGGCGTGGCCAGCATTTTATCGATCCCCTCCAGGCCGAAGTTATCCGGCAGGTTGAGGTCCAATAAAACCACTGAAAATCCACCCGCCGGGAGCAGCTCGAGCGCTTTCTGCAAGGTCCCGGCCGCTGTGACCTCGAACTCCATCGAAGTCGCTTCGCCAAGTTGTATTTTTAATAGTCGGATGTCGGCTGGATTGTCGTCAACCGCCAGCACCCGTATCGTATTCGCGTTCATTTAGACTCCTGCATCCGGCACTTCGGTGGTTTTGATGGAAGCCCAGTTGATCTTCGTGATCTGGCTTATCATGTAGCCTCGCCTCCATCGCTTTGGAAATATCGCTGCGGCTGTCCGGCTTGTCTGCAAAGCTCGTCCACCTCTTTTTTTAATTCGATCATTCTTAGCTCGCGCCCGATCATGGCGCGGTTGAATTGGCTCAACTCTGCGTTGGCGGAGCGCAGCGCTTCGACGTGTCGCTGGATTTCTGTTTCGCTCGCCCGCAGGGCCGCTTCAGCCTGCTTGCGCTCGATGATTTCTTTTTCCAGGTCCGTTTTCGAGGCAGTCACATCTTTCAAGTTGGCAGCCATCTGGTTGAAGGCCTGCGAGAGTTCGCCGATCTCATCCTGGCGTTTGACCGGGATGGCGTAATCGAGCTTTCCCGAACCGATGATTTTGGTTCCGGCTTGCAGCACGGCCATGGCTTTTAGAGTGCGCTGGTAGGTTACCCAGTAATTTCCCAACAGGATTACCCCGAATACGCCGATCAGCACGAAACTGAGCAGGCTCATTCCCCGCATCAATTGGTCGTCCTCTTCGCTCAACATCTGCCTCAGCCGCGCTGCATCGAAGATCATCGCCTGGTGTTGCACCTCCAGCCGGCTCCAGGAGACTTGCATGAAAGCCGTGCTGAAGGCAGCCTCCTGCGTTTGCGGCGCATTTTCAATTCCCGCTCTTATCTCCGTGAAGATGGCTCTTAATTGCTGCTGGTTGGTCTTCATATCCGCCAGCAGTGCTTGCTGCTCAGGGTTGGTCGCTTTCATTTCTGAAAGATCATTCGAGAAGCTGGCAAATTGGGATTCCCACCGGCTGGCTTGCTGGCTTTCACGGTAAAGCAGGTAATCGTTCGCTATAGTACTGAGGTTATGCGCCTCGCTCTCGATCTGTGAGGCCAGCAGCTCTTGCTGGCTGGTATTCTCGACCTTTTGATCGGTAATGACGACCGCTATGGATACGAGCAGCAGCAGGCTGCCGAGAACGATCATGCTGAGGATGAACTGGGTGCGGATCTTCATGGTTATTCACCTAGCGGATAATGTTGACTGCCTCTGGCCTGACTACTTTGAGGGTCTCTTCATGAATATAATCCAGGAAGTTGGGTACTTGCTTTTCAGCGGTCAGCTTGTTCTCGATCATCCAGCGCGCTTCGTCTTCCATCGCCAGCACCAGCGATTGATCGAGTGTCAGGGAAATGTCGATCTCGGACCAGTACCTCTGCATGGCAGCGTTGTCCAGTTTCTCGTATTTTTGCGCCAGGGCCATGGCGGCGGCCGGGTTGTGGACCTGGTAATCATCCGCCTGGGCCAGTGACCTGAGGAACCTGGTTACTATTTCCGGAGACGCTTTGATCCACTCATTGCGAGCCACGATCAGCCCGTACCCAGGCTGGTTGCTTTGGATCGGCCAGGTGACGATCCGGTTGCCTTCTTGCGCCTGGATTTGGCTGGCATACGGCTCCCATGCCACCACTGCGTCCAGGCCCCCATTTGCGATCTGCCCCGGGCTTTGGGCCACCGGCAGGTCCACCAGCGACACCTCTCGCGGGTTCACACTGTTCAAGGTGAGAAACCGCGCCAGGTAGAAACTCCCAATTGTATCCTTGGATACGCCAATAGTTTTTCCCTTAAGGTTTGAAATCGTTGCAACCCCGTGGTCTTTGCGGGCAAACAGGAATTCGGTTGTGAACCTGCCCACGCAGGCGATGATACTCAGCGGCTGCTTTTCGAACGCCTGGCTTACCATCGGGAACTCAGCCGTCCAGGCCAGGTCCATCTCACCTTTCAACACAGCTTCGGTTGTTGCCGTTCCGCTCGGGTAGTCATCTTTTATGTTTACGGTCAGGCCGTTGTCAGCAAAATAATGCCGCTCGTTGGCGATATACATCAGGATCGGGGAGCCGGGCAGTGCTCCCAACCGGAGCGTTTCCATTTTCCCGGCATACCTGCTTTGGCAGCCGGGCAAACTTGCCGTGACCAACATCACCAGTACCCCAATCCACAGCGCCTTCTTGATCTCCCGCCCGGTCGCCTGGCTTGATGGTCTTGATCGTTTCATGTGGTTCCCCGATTGTCAATGGTCTGTGTTCCATTGTCGCTGTTCTGTGCTCCGTCCTCCTTGCTATACCTCACCGGCAATCCGGCTCGCCTGCATAACTCATTGATTTCATTCTTTAGCTCCACCATGCGCAGCTCGCGCCCGACCATGGCCTTGTTGAAGCGTCGCAGCTCATCGTTTGATGTCTGTAGCTTCTCCTCGGCCTGCTTACGCTCGCTGATATCATTGAAAATGATCGCCACTCGCCGGTCCTCTGCCATGCCGATGCGGTAGGCGTACACCTCGTACCAGCGCTTTAACTGCCTGGCTTCATTAATAAAATGCACCGGTTCCCCCGTCTGGGCTACTTTCCCGTAGCTCTCGAACCAATGCGCCTCGTGCTCCGGGGCCAGCGTGCGCATTAGCTTTCCCTGGGCTTCATACAGCCCGGTCTGTTTCTCGAAAGCTGGGTTGACTTCTAGGAAGCGGTAATCCACCGGCCGCTGCTGGGCATCGAAAATCATTTCGACGATACAGAAGCCTTCATCCATCGTATTGAACAGGTTTCGATAGCGCTCTTCACTCGCCCGCAGCGCCGCCTCGATTCGTTTGAGTTCCGTGATATTCTTGAAATATCCGATCAGGCCGTCGATCTGTCCTTCTGCGTCATATTTGGGAACATACGTCCCGTCGAAGAATTGAGCTTCTCCTGCTACTGGAAGGAGCGGCACCTCGAGATGAATGGGTTTTCCGGTTTCCAATACATGCCGCTTAATCTGTGTAAGGTTCTCTGCATCCTCTTTTGTAAGGAAATCCTGGTCGGTCTTTCCGAGCATATCCTGTTCGGTTAAGCCCAACTGCGGGTTGACCACGAACGTGTAGCGCAGGTCACGGTCCTGTACCAGGATATGGTCAGGCGTATTGGATGCGATCGCCTTGAAACGCTCTTCACTCTCCTGTAAGGCCTGCTCCGCCTGCTTGCGCTCGGTAATATCCTTGCTGAACGCTGTAATTCGGACAACGCTTCCGGCGCTGTCTTTGACCGGGTAAAAAATGTGATGGAAAATGATCCCGGCGCGTTCATCTTCCAACTCGACCGGTTGTCCGCTCTCCACCACCTTCTGCAGGCATGCCTGGCGTGCCTGGGCCAATTCCGCCGGTAGAAACTTGCTGTAAGGTTGGTCGATCATTTCCTCGGCAGAGCGGTTAATGCGCTTCAGGGCGGTCTCATTGGCCATCAGGATGCTGCCGTCTGGATCGAACATCCAGACGGATTCTTTTGTTGCATCCAGGATGGCGCGCAGGTCGGCTTCACTTTTGCGCAGCGCATTCTCCGCCTGCTTGCGCTCGGTAATGTCCTGGAAGATGGAGACGCCGCTAACAACCTGCCCTTCGGCATCCAGAACGGGCGACGAACCCGCCAGGACAGAGCGTTGGCTGCCATCCGCCCGCCGGATGAGCAGCTCGGCATTCTGCACGATCTCCTTGCCTTCCAGGGCGCGTATCATCAAGGTTTCCTCCGGCCGAACGCGCCTGCCATCCGGATAAAACAGTTCAAAATTCCGCACGGGTGCGCGTACATTGCCTGTCACCGTCCCACCCAGGATCTCCTGTCCGGTTCGGTTGATCCTCCGGATCGTACCATCTGGATCGCACACAGTCACCCCCACCGGCATCGTATCGAGCAGCGTTTGCAATAACTGGTTGGCCTGCACGGCTTCTTGGGTCGCCTGGTGGGATTCTTCCAGCAGGCGCTCGCGTTCCTCGGCCCGCTTGATTTCGGTGATGTCGCGCAGGCTCCAGCGCAAGCCCACCCCATCGGTTGCCTCATTTCCAGCTGGCTGCTGGGTTGTTGAAATTGGTACCACTGGCGTCACTGTTATGGAGGCTCGCAGCTCTTTTCCCGTGCGCGGCCTCAACCCGATCTCCCACTCGTTTGCCCCCGTGATTGCCCGCTTGAGCAGGGTGCTCAGGATATCCCGGAAGGCTTTGCGCTCCGCTTCGGCCACATACACCGCCAGCGGCTTCCCCACCAGCCGTTCCTGCGAAACGTGCAGCAGGTCTGCTGCCGCCCGGTTGGCCTCCCGGATCACCCCGTTAGTGTCCGTCACCAGGTACCCGTCCGGAGCAAAATCGAACAGATCCTGGTAGCGCTGTCGTTCGGCCTGGGCCGCCAGGTGGGCGGCTGCCAGTTCCATATTTTGCCGGCTTTGTTCATCGCTCGCCACGTGCAGCTCTTCCAGGGTGGTGGAAAGCTCTTCGAGCGCCTCAGTTGCAATCGAAGCATCTTTACTTGAAGTGCTCATCCGTTGCAGCAGCCCTTCCAGTTTTTTGTAGGTGGTTTCGATTTTACGGTCGAACCCTTCTTTATCGATGCCTGGTCCCATAGAATACCTTTTCTTGTATAACACCGTAGGGGCACGCTTCATGCTTGCCCTGCAACCTTCATTCATTTTTCTTCCATTAGCAACACCATGCCTTGCCGGTCGCCTCCCATACTTGTACTACGGCAACCGCCGCCGGGAAGTTCTCAGGCAGGTTCGCCAGGATCAGGCTCAGTGCAGCCAATCCACCCGCCGAGGCAGCCATGGCCACCAGGCTGAATGCTTTGTTGGTTTCCTCTTTCGTCGCAGGCCATTGATCGTCAGGGTTTATTGTGTTACCGATCAAATTTTGCCAGGCTGCGCTGGTTTTCGGCAAGGGCCCTTGTTTCACGACTTGCGATTATCCCTTATCCGGCGCAGAGCATGTTCGGATTATTGCCTACATTTTGAAACAATATAGCCGGCTCTTCCATGATCTTTGGCTGTACTAGTTCAGATAATTTTGCACGGAGCAGTCATTTTCGAAGCCAGAGTGTCCTATTAATTATACACATTTCCGGTCCTGAGGATATGAGTCAGTGCCACCTCTTTCGCGGTTTTCTCATGGATGGGGTGTCATTGCTCCAGCCTCCCAAGATTTTTCGGGAGACCGTCATGAAAGTAGGGCGGAATGGCATTCCGCCACCATGATTACAGTCGGCCTGAATAACATTCCCCCGCCATCCAGCATTAGTAGGGCGAAATGTCATTTCCCTGCCAGGATTATATAGGGCGGAATGGCATTCCGTCGTCACCCCCAGTCTCTCCAATCCTCGCTGGTCAGTCTCCAGACCGTTGCAACTTTGCTCTCTCCGCCTCAATAAATTTGAATCTTTGCCATTTTTTTCTTTTCCGCCTCTCCCCGCACTTTGGGGATTGTGTCCAGCTTGCCCCCAGCAATGGGGGTCGTGCCCAGTCTGTCCACAGCCTTGGGGGTTGTAGTTAATTTTCGGATAGGTCTTATAAAAATTCGCGTTACATCGTGCCCGTTAGGGTATTGGCATTTTCGCGTCACGTGTCCCCGCCTGCCCTGGCACTTTCAGGGTCTTTCGGGGGTTCGCGTTACCTCTCCATTCCGGGACCTGATTTTTGAACCATATTATTCGCATAATTCGCTCAAAAACAACACATAACTGACCATTAACCCCCCGATTCCGGTGGATCAATTCGTCTTAAACCCCTCCAAAAAAACTGCTGACCCTCACGAAAACCGCAAAAAACCTCAAAATTTGCAATAGATCGGGTTTTTTCCTTCCTGCTCTCCATTTTCCCCGAATTGTTTTTCGTTGTTTTGTACAAACGATCCCTCCCAGGCCGAAAAAACGGGTCTCGCCCCCGAAATTTGGGGGTTTTCTTTTCACTGCCTCATGCTCCACAGCCGGATCGTCCCGTCGCTGGAACCCGAAGCCAGCAGGCGTCCGTCCGGGCTGAATGCCACGCTCAACACCGCCTCTGAGCTGCCTGTCAGCGTCTCCAGCAGTTCCCCATCCGTCACCCGCCACAACTTAATCGTGTGGTCATCCGAGCCTGAAGCCAGGACCATTCCGTCCGGGCTGAAGGCTACGCTGTTCACCCAGCTGCTGTGCCCGCTCAGGAATCGCACCAGGCTGCCGTCCGCGAATTGCCACAGCCCCGCGCTGTTGTCATTCGACCCGGAAGCCAGCAGCTTCCCATCCGGGCTGAAGGCCACGCTCTTCACCGCACTGGCGTGTCCCTCCATGGGATGGATCAGCCTCCCGCTTGCGACCTGGTAGGTGTTGATGGCCCC
>JADGQB010000410.1 GCA_017882145.1 Anaerolineales bacterium | reverse complement strand
ATCTGGATGATCAGCTCCGTGCTGGAGCCGCTTATCTACCTGATCGTCTGGTCGACCGTTTCGAATGGTTCGGGAGGCAGCGTGGGCGGCTACACCGCCGGTGGTTTCGCGGCTTACTATATTGCCTTTATGCTGGTAAACCAGGTCACCTATACCTGGATCATGTGGGAATATGAATACCGCATCCGCCAGGGCTCGCTCTCCTTTGCCCTGCTCAAGCCGGTCCACCCGATCCACTCGGATATCTCCGACAACCTGTCCTCCAAGCTGATCACCCTGCCGATCCTCCTGGTAATTGGCGTACTGCTGGCTTTGATCTTCAAGCCGGTCGCTTCGTTAAACTGGTGGGCTGTGCTGACATTTATTCCCGCCCTGCTGCTGGCCTTCCTGGTGCGCTTCCTGCTCGAATGGACCCTGGCGTTGGCCGCATTCTGGACCACGCGCGTCAGCGCCATTAACCAGGTTTATTTTGTGCTGATGCTGTTCCTGGCCGGCCAGATCGCCCCACTGACGCTTTTTCCGCACTGGATCCAGGTCGTAGCCGACATCCTTCCTTTCCGCTGGATGCTGGGCTTCCCGGTCGAGCTGGTGCTCGGCCGTTTGACGCCTGCCCAGGCCCTGCAAGGGCTGGCAGCCCAGGCTGTCTGGGTGGCGCTCAGCCTGATCGCGATCCGGGTTGTCTGGCGGGCGGGCGTGCGGGTTTACTCGGCGGTGGGAGCGTGATGCGGGCATGAATACCTTGCGATTAATGTACATTTTCTTCCGGGTCAGCGTGCTCAATGAAACCGCTTACCGGGTTAATTTTTTCATCCAGTTCTTCCAATCCCTGCTCGAGCTGGGCACTGCCCTGGCCGGACTGGCAGTCATCTTTTCTTACACGCATGCCCTGGGCGGTTGGCTCCCGGACGAGATGCTGGCGTTGGTGGGCGTCTACTTCCTGGTGGGCGGCATCATCAGCCTGGTGATCCAGCCCGGCATGTCGGCCTTGATCGACTCAGTCCGGGATGGCACGCTGGATTTCACCCTGACCAAACCCGAGGATGCCCAACTGCTGGTCTCCATCCAACGGGTGGCCATCTGGAGCCTGCTCGACCTTTTGATGGGTACGGGGGTACTGGTGGCAGCCCTGGTACGGCTTGGGAATGCGATCGGAATCGGCGAGGCGGCTGCCTTCATCGGCATGCTGCTGGCCGGGGCCGTGATCGTTTACAGTTTCTGGCTGATCCTGGCCAGCCTGTCGTTCTGGTTCGTGAGAGTGGAAAACCTGCTCGTGATCTTCCAGAGCGTCTACCAGGCCGGGCGCTGGCCGGTCAGCCTGTATCCGGGCTGGCTGCGCTTTGCCCTGACCTTTGTCATCCCGGTGGCTTTTGCCACCACCATCCCCGCCGAAGCTCTCACCGGGCGGCTGGACGCCTCCACCCTGCTTTGGGCGCTGGGGCTGGCGATTCTATTGGCCGCACTGGCCCGCCTGATCTGGAAACTCGGACTGCGGCGTTACTCGGGCGCGTCGGCTTAGAATATACTTATCGACGAATGAAACCAACAAGGGTTACAACCGCTAAATTTCTGACACAAAAAACTGGAGTAACTACGGATCTAAACAATCATCCAGGCTATTTTTTATGGAATATTTAGAAAATGAACCGCTCCTTGCGTAAGCGCCATCCAACGGTCTTATGGATTCTTTTGATAATGGCGCTGGCTTTCAACCTTCTGGTGTATTTCCTCCCGACCTTGACCGGCAACGATAATGTCAACGGCCTCGGCGGCGTTTTCCTTGGGCTGTTCATCGCCGCCTTCCCGGCGGCCAACTTCCTGGATATGCTTTTGTTCGAGCTGGGGGGCTGGCGGTGGCGCTCCATCCAGCAGGCGGACCTGCCATGGGTGATCCTGAACCTTTTCGTGCTCCTGGCTGGCATGTTTGTAGTGGTGGTCGGGACAAAACTGTTCTTCAAACACTGGCAACCCGGGTAAAGAATCCAGCCTCTCGATCGATTTACTGGGAATCGCAGACCGAAAGAAGCATGCTCATGCAATTGTTCAATTGGCTAAAGAAAGGCCTGCTGACTTTAATAACCCGCCTGCAAACCCAGGGGCTAAGGGTCACTCTCCTTTGGTTATATGCCCGTGGACTGCCAATTCTCACCGGCATCCCGGTCATGAAATACAGCCGGATCACCCCCAATATCTACGTCGGTCCGCAATTCCGTCAATCCGGGAAGCACAGGTTGGAAGCCTTGAGGATCAGCGCCAGTCTCAACTTGAGGGCGGAGTTTGACGACCGGGTCCGGCACCTGGAGCTTCGGCAGCACTGTTATCTGCCGACTGAGGACGACCACGCCCCGACTTTGGCCCAATTGGAGCAGGGGATCCAATTTATCCAACAAATCGTCGGCCTAGGTGGATGTGTGTACATCCATTGTCGTGGCGGGATTGGGCGCGCTCCAACCATGACGGCCGCATACCTGATCGACCAGGGTGCCACCCTAGATGAAGCCATTTGTATGATAAAAAAGACACGCCCGTTTATCAAGATCATGCCATTGCAAATGCAGCGCCTTACACAATTCGAAACCATCAAAAGGACTGGCACTTAAGCCTGTGTGCCTGGCGGTCAGTTCTTCCTGTACTATCGAAAGAACTTTATTCATGCATATTTTCTCTTTCCTTTTACGCGCTGTTTTCTTCAAAAAACAACCGGGAGGGCTTGCAGGCCGCGCAACTCGAAGGCGGGGCGCCATTCCAACCGTTCGACCGCAATCTCCAAATGGATGCCCGGCATGCGCTTTAATAAGGTTGTAAAGGCGATTTCACCTTCCAGGCGCGCCAAAGGCGCACCCAGGTAGTAGTGAATTCCCTGGCTGAAAGCCACATGCCTGGTTTCCTCACGAGTGATATCCAACTTCACCGGCTCGGCAAGATAGGCCGGGTCGTGATTGGCGGCTGCCAGTACCAACTGCAGGTGGCTGCCACGCGGGATCTTTTGGCCTTTAATTTCCAGATCCTCGGCAGCATTGCGGTTTACGATCTGCACCGGGTTCACGTAACGCAGGATTTCCTCCACCGCCGGCTTGATCAGAGTCGGGTTATTTTTAAGCCGTTCAAGCTGTTCGGGGTTCTGCATCAGTACCAGCATGCCGTTACCGATCAAATTCACCTTCGTTTC
>JADGQB010000145.1 GCA_017882145.1 Anaerolineales bacterium | reverse complement strand
AGAGCCATGCCGGCTGCCACAGCCGAGATAATGAACAGGACCGAGATATCCGGACGGTACCAGAGCGGGCGGGCTTTCAGCACACCATAAAGGGCCCCGAGCGAGGACTGGTGCAGCATTGACAGCGCCAGACCGGCGATCGCCAGGACAGGCGCGAGATGATGCACATTCGCCATCATCCCGGCCAATTTGGGCCAGCGCGAGCGCAGCCATTCGAAATTGGCAAAAATGGGCAGGGCTTCCAGCAGCAAGACGCCCAGGTAGAGGGTTACGCACATGGTCACTTCCCAGAGCAGGGAGTGCTGGTTCCAGAAAACCATCGAATGCCAGAACCGGTCCGGGCGGCCGATATCCAGCATCAAGGTCAGGATGGCCATGGTGTAGCCGAGCAGGCCGATAAACGTGGCGGTGCGGGCCACCGGCTGAAAACGCTTCATCCCGAGCAGGTAAACCACCGCACACAGGCTGAATGCACCGGCGCTGACCGCGATGGAACTCAGGTCGATCGTGATCCACAAGCCCCAGGGTACCAGGTCGGTCAGGTGGGTCAGCGACAGACCTTTCCAAAGCACCAGCACACCGGCAGCTGCGCCGGCAGCCAGAAAGATCAATAACACGCCCACCCAGATCATCCAGGGGGTGATCCTCGGCAGTGAGATCCTGGGGATGGAGACTTTGGGGAGTCTGATTTTCTTTTTCATGACAGCGGCTCCTGGGAGGCAGACAAGTAGAAGACACGCGGGGAAGTGCCCAACTCCTCCCGCAGCCGGTACGAGGCGCGGCTGCGCAGGAGTTTACTGACCTTCGAGTCGGGATCACTGATATCGCCGAACTGGCGCGCCCCCACCGGACAGACCGTTACGCAAGCCGGGGTGGCGTCCTCGTCGACACCCGGGGTCAGACCCAGGGCGAGACCGCGGTCGATGCGCTGGAAGCAGAAGCTGCACTTTTCCACGACACCGCGCGGGCGGCGGGCCACTTCCGGCTGACCCCAATCCGGCACGGCCGGGTTCGGACCGTCAAACTGTTTCCAGTTGAAGGAGCGGGCGCCGTAGGGACAGGCCACTTCACAGTAGCGGCAGCCGATGCAGCGCTCATAATCCATCTGGACGATGCCATCCGGCCGGTAGGTGCTGGCCTTTACAGGACAAACCTCCACGCATGGGGCGTGGGCGCACTGCATGCAGGGCCGGGCGATGAATACATCTTTGTTACCGACCTGGCCCGTTTTGGTGACCACGTTCCAGGAAATGTCGGGTGAAATATCGTTATGCGCCCGGCAGGCCAGCGTACAGTATCCGCAACCCGTACACTTGGACTGATCGATCAGCATGGCCCACTTGCGTCCACCGGCTGGAGCAGGTTCGGAGGCGCCTGCCCGCCGGATGATCTGCGACCCGGCCAGGACGGTCACGCCAACGGCGGCCAGCTTGAGGAAATCACGACGCTTCAGATTATTGCCGCTCATTTTTTGGCCCCTTCCTGGTATTTATCCGGTGATAGAACTTTTCGAGCCAGGGCTGCAAAACCATGCCGCCTGCGAGGCCCAGCAAGCCGGCCAACCCCGAAAAACCGGCCGGGCTGACCGGCGCAGGTTTATTCACAACTGCTGGAACAAGGGTGGGGGTCGGGGTAATTTCAGGCTGGGGAGTGGCTGCGCCGGGTGTGGCAACTGCGGCGCTGCCTTCGGTGTGCATCTGGTCGGAATGACAGGCTGTGCAGGTGGCGAGGCTGGCGGTGAAACTGTGATCGGGCATGGCATGCACATCCTGGGTGGTTGCCGCTTCGGGATGAAGGAGGTGGCAATCCACACAACTTAGCCCGGCCTTGGAGTGGATGGAATATGGAAAGTTCATGGCCACTTCGTTATGACAATTCAGGCACAAAGCCGAGGGGCCTTTTTCTTCTGAACCTGTTACAGACTTCAAAGCGGCCGTATGCGGATCATGGCAGACGGAGCAGGTCATTCCCACCTGGTAATGTGCGCTGGTCTGCCACTGTGCCAGGCCGAAACGGGCATCGCTGTGGCAGCGCCCGCACAGGTTGTTGGTGCGGTCGACCGGCACCGGGTTGGCTGAGGGACTGGTGGAATGATTGGGCGGAATGGGATTGTGACAGTCTGCGCAGGATACCGAATCGATCTGGACGGATCCGTTGGCCGGGTCATAGCCGGTGGCATGGCAAACCAGGCAAGCGCCGGGCTTGCCCTGGTCCGTCCACATCTGGTCGAACTTGGCGTCACTCATGGAATGGCCATGGGTGCCGGATGCCAGGGCATCGGTGAACTTCTGATGGCAGACCGAACACTCGATTTGCTTCTGCGCCTGCACAGGAGTGGCTCCAACACTCGGGTGGGCGCGCGCCTGGGCAACCAGGTAAGTTGCCCCTGCCACAACCAGGGCTATGGCAATGGAAATGAGAAATCGCTGGAACGTCTTCATTTAGTGTCTCCTCCGAAAATAGTTATCCTTTGACGGGTAATTCATGCCCACGCGGGTATGTCATGCCCGAACAGGTAGCGGGGCTTGCCGGAATACGTCACATCCAAGACAGGCTTCCTTCATAACGCCATCCTTAGCCCGGAAAACCTGCCAGCAGGGTTTTCCAGTTTGCTGCGCAGCCGGGCAATCCTTTTTTTGCTGCTCCGGACAACCCTTGATCTCCCAGCAGGGTTTCCCGGCAGGCACCACCGGCAGCGCCAATGCTTCCTTTTGCCAGCGCTTGTCCAGGCGGTGTAACAGCACCAGCAGCAGGGCGGTTACTGCGATCGGGATGCCCAGGCGGAGCAGCAGGCCGAGTAAAAAAGTAATGGCGATATCCATCAGGCGCCTCGTGATCTATGGATCTTCAACCCGTGACGTCGAACTGCCTCGCCGATGACCAGCATTGTAAAAAAGGGAACACCCAACCGTAAAAAGGTGAAGAGGGTGACGATCAATGTGCTTTTCATGGAAACCTTCCTTTCCGTGTCTTGTGCTCTTTTTCACTATCAGTGTACTTCCATCGCCATGCGCATACAATCAGGCGCGCTACCAATCTTTGACGTGGGGGCGACACCCCATGCAAGCGGCGCTCAGAGGGTCCAGGTACTGTTCATATCCCATGGATGGGAGCCGGCATTGGGTGATTATTGTGGAAGTCAACCCAAAAAAAAGCCTGCCGGGTGAACCGGCAGGCTTGGCGTTGAATCAGGCCAAATGGCTATGGTTTGATAATGCCCTTGCGGATGGCATATCGCACCAATTCCGAGCGGGAGTGCAGCCTAAGTTTTTGCATGATATTCTCCCGATGGCGCGCCACGGTTTTTACACTGATCACCAGCGCCTCTGCAATCCCGTCGTTGGCCACCCCTTCGGCAAGATAACGCAGCACTTCCTGTTCCCGTTCGGTCAGGCCATCCAGGACTTTACCCGCCTCGCTGCTATGTTCCTGGATGAGATAATCTTTGACCAGGAGTTTTGCCAGGGAGGGATACAGGTAGACTTCCCCGGCCGCGGCAGCGCGGATGGCTGTCAGTAATTCTTCGGGCGCGGCGCGCTTGGGAACGTACCCGCCTGCACCGGCTTCCAGCATCTTGAAGAAATACTCTTCGTCTTCATGGATGGTGAGCGCCACCACGGCAACCTCGGGGTGGGCGCTTTTAATCGCCCGTGTGGCATCGATCCCCGAAAGGTCCGGCAAGCCGATATCCATCAGGACAACGTCAGGCAATAATGAATCGACCGCATCCATGGCATCATGGGCGGTCCCGGCTTCGCCGACGATCTCCACGTCGCTTTCATTAGAAAGCAACATGCGCAGACCGGAGCGTACCACTTGATGATCATCAACCAATAACAGCCGGATTTTCACTGGTTTCCTCCTGCACGTATGGAATGGACACTTCCACAGTGGTGCCTTCGCCGGGTTTCGAACTGACTTTGAGCTTGCCGCCCAATAGTGAGGCGCGTTCTTCCATGCCCTTCAGACCCCAGGAAATCCGCCCGGCAGATTCAACAGTAACCGGATTAAAGCCCTGTCCATCGTCAATAACCCGGGCGTGGATCTTCTGCGGAGAATAGGTTAGTAAAATACGCACCCGGGTGGCGCGGGCGTGTTTGATCACGTTGGTCAGGGCTTCCTGGATGATCCTGAAGAGCGCCGTTTTGACCAGCGAAGGCAGGCCGGGTTCATTCCCGCGGGTTTCAACCTGAACCTCCAGCTTGGTGCGTTCCTGAACACTGCCGGCATACCAACGCAGGGCGGAAGAAAGTCCCAGGTCATCAAGATGGGATGGGCGCAGGTCCGCGATCAAGCGCTGCAGCTCATCCAGCGAATGTGCTGTCAGGGATTCCAACTCGCGCAGATTTTTTATGCTGCCGGCCTGCTCGGAAGTCTGCAATCCGCCTTCGAGGCCGCGCAGTCCCATCCCGATGGCGGTCAGCGCCTGGCCGGTTTCATCATGCAGCTCCCTGGCGATGCGTTGGCGTTCAGATTCCTGGGCGGAAACGATGCGCTTGTACAGCTCACTCTTTAGGGTTTCCCTTTGCTCGGATTCCCGCAGACGACCTTCCTGCAGGCTGTTTATCTGCCGGTCGGTTTCCACCTGAAATGCCCTCAAAAAGCGGATCACGAAGAAGGCGGCCACTCCCGCCATTAAGGCCCTGAAGGCCTGCACCGGGAAACCGAATAAATGGTTGAAAAGTTCCTGGTTGATCAGGTTGGAAGGAGGCAAGGCGGAGGATGTAACGAACAATTGCCCTACCAGCCCGTACCAACCAAAAGCCACCGCCGCCCACAAGGCATCCCGCCCGAAGGATATCAGACCCGCCCGGCGGAAAACCCGTTGTTGAACAACCAACCCGATGGCTGCAAGGATCGCGGCGGGGATTGCCAGGGAGTAGCGCGTCCAGTTATCCGCGATGTCCCACAATACTGGAGTTGAATAATAGCCTTTGAGAAGTATCAGGCCAAAGACCCAGAAACTTTCCAGGCCCAATGGAACCAGGAGGATCAATCTCCAGGCTTTCCTGGAGATCACCATGAGATAACTACCAAAGGCTGCCAGGGAAACAAAAGAAAACGCCAGCATTCCCAGCCTTAGGGCGATCAGCCAATCCGGGAGGAAATGCCCGCCATATTGTGCCACCGATTGGAACATTTCCAGCCATTCATTGGCTGCATGGATCAAGCCAAAAGCAGCCAGGGGACGTAAAGCCCGACGCAGGCGCACATCTGACGATCGCCCGCCCTCCAGCATCACCAATAAGCCCATGCTAAAAAATGCCAGGCCGTAGAAGAAATAAATCGGAATGAAGGAGGGAATGCTCACAGGCCAAGCCTCATCGCTCAACAGGCATTCCCAATATTATGGGATACAGGCTCATTCGGATCTCCGCAGGCGGGTACCACACTCGCGGCAGAAGGTATCCCCCGGGAGGGCACGCGTACCGCACTGGCTGCAGAACACGACCTCATCCGAGGTTTCCACGTCCGCAGCCGCCCGAGTGTGGCGCTTCCGGGAGGTACCCCTAACCTGGCTTCTCCGCCAGAAAACCAGACTGGACAGGCCGCCGATCAGCAGCAGCGCGCCCAATAACCCCAGCAGGATGCTGGTCTGGTTGGCGCTCCAAAGTTTCGTGAGTGTGTTTTGGGGAAGGGGTTGAGCGGCCGGCGCCTGGGGAGTTGGGGCGCTTAGCGCGTCCGACTGTCTCTGATAATCGGCCGTCAGGCTGAAGCTCTGCCCGGCAGCCAGGCTGACCGGACTGGTCTGGTAATGAGTAAAACCCTGGTCGGTTCCGGACGTGACAGACGGAGGCGAAAGAACCAGATTGGTTGCGCCAGCCGGCAGTTGGAAATCCACGGCCAGCGCACTGGCAGCATAATCCCCCGGCCACTCGAATGCGATATGGCGTGCCAGGCCATTCTTCACCAGGGGTTCGTAGTACTCGATATGCACGGATAATGAATCCGATGTAAAAGCGAGCACGGTCCGGCCGGCTTGGGTTTGGCTGGTGTGAGCAACATCGATGAGGGTGCCGCTGGCATCTGTCTCCGCCACCGCCCATACCTGGGCCCTGGCAGGCAGGGTCAGCTTCAATTGGACAGGCAGGGCTGTAGCGGGGGCCAGACTTAGCCGGTAGATGACCAGCACAGATGGCTGGTCGTACTCCGGCAGCAGGCTAATTTTTACATCTGTGAAATGTAACTGAGCCTGAGCCTGCGCTGGAAGAGCAAACAGCAAAAGGGCCAAACAGCCGGCTGCACCCAGGCACTTGCAAATTAACGAAGACCATTTGGACAGCATACGTAATCTTACCATGCCTTTTATTCAGGGGCGCGTGAATTAATTGCTTATCAATCTACGCTTCAGTCCGGAGTAGCGTGGGGGTTGCAATTGCGACGCTGACACTCTAGAAGCCTGACGGTCATGGATTGCCTATTGTTAGATTTGCCGCCTCTTTCAACGATGAAAGGTCATTATCCTGGACGCCGAAATCGGTCACATGTCCATACGAGCCAGGGCCGAGGACCAGGGGGGTGCCAGCATGCATAAAGGGAGCTTCAAAGCCCGGCTGCCGGTAAAAACTCCACTTTCCGCTCAAGATTACAAATGAGGAGGTACGGTCGTCGAAATTGCCTTCCTTGAAAGTACCCAGGTCCGGGTTGGCGTGGATGACATCGATTGACCGGCCGCAGTAGTTCTCATCCTCAAAAAGGATGATACGACCCGGAACCGTGGTTGTGCCGGGAGGCATTGTAAAGGTATAGTCCGTATGGAAAAAGCAGTAGACCGTCTGTGGGCCTGAATAGGTAACCGGGGTGGCATGTTCGGGATCCTGAATATTCAGCTTGAGGGTCATGTCATTATTATCATGAAAGTTTGGGTCATAAATGAAGAGCGTAAGGTCATCGCCAATCAAATCATAACCGTATGCCATGACTTGATGGTTCTCGCCCAGCTTGCTGAGATCGGTTGATTTGACGCAGATCAGGCCGAGCGGGCAGGGTTGGCCGGAATCCAGCCTGGCCTTAATGACCGGCCATTCCTGCCGCACCATGCGCCAGGCCCGGCTGCGGGGAGCCAGGCCCAAACCGGGCTTGCGCGATTGAAAGTCGGGATATTTTGGCTGCATCAGCTCAATATAATTCCATACGCCGGTGGGCACATCAAAACTGGTGAACAGCCTTTTTCCGAGATAATCAAATATGACACCGTGCAAAGGAGTCCCGAACCTTGTCGATATTTCCTCCTTGGGGATCAGCGGGATATCCAACCCCGCCATAAAGTAGTCCAGCGCTGCATATACCATGCCTCCACACAGGCCTTTGGAAGCATCCCCATATCTCAGATCTCCGATGAGTTTTAGCGGAGGCACAGATTCGAATAGATTATCGTAATGGAAACCGTGGACGCTGGGCAGGAAATCGGTCATCTGCCGGGTGGGGGATCCATTTCCAGCGGAAGGGGAGTCAAGGCTGGGAACGGAGAAAGCCTCCAGTTGGTATTTCACCATGGCACTGCCCTTGCAATTCCATGCTGTAACCACGGTCAGATCGCCGGATGCTCCCGGTGCGGGCTGCGAGGTAATGCTTATAACTGCGCCCAGGTGGGTTTCCAGGATGGTCAGGCGACTGCTGTGAAAGACTTCACCTGGAGGTGTTTGAATCGTAAATTGCTCATTTCCCCGCGATTCGGATGAGAAAAGGGCTCCGTGCTGGCTGGTTCGATTAAGGATCCTGGTCATGGCTCCAACTTTCGATGAATTTAATCGCGAATATGAGATATTTCTCCATAAAGCCCCGGATAAGATCCTCGTTATATCTCCCATCGGCTGCGTAGAATTCCGGGCGATGGGATGTCATACCAACCCGGTAAATGACATCCATTTGGAATATTTCCTGCGATAAGAATAGCTCGTTTTCAGGTTGGATTCAAGGTGGGTGGAATGAGGGCTTTGCCTGGTAAATTATGGGTGCGGATAAACGGAGCTCCATTTCGGTGCATTTGGTAGATAAAGGATACACACAGTTCTCCCGGCCTGGAACTGTTCCCCCGGTTGGCTCAAGACGGTTACCTTCCCATCCTGGTCCTGTCCATTGGCTTGAAATTTATAATGGATCACCCAGGGATGGCGCCCGTTGATCGTTACGGAATAGTTTTCCTGCAGTTCAGTAATTTGCCCACGCGTCGCTTCGCCTTCCCGCAGGACATTGACGATTTTCAACGCGTTTTGATAGCGCCAGACGAACACCCAGATCCCGGCTCCCAGCAGTGCCAGGCCGAGCAGGAGAAAAGTGATTCCTACAAAGGCTGTCAAGATGCCAATCGTGAGACCGGCTCCGACCAGGCTGAAAATAAACCCCACGAGTCCGAGGATGAAAGCCGCGATCGACCAGCCTTCGGTAAATAAGAGCCGCCAAACATAACTTTTGGGGACCGGGCGGGGAGCCGGCGGGGGAGTGGGGATGGCATCCTGGGGAAGGCTCGAGGTGGATTCTTCCTCAACCAGCGACAACGGCCCGCCACAGTTCTGGCAGTTGGGTTGAAAAGTCTGGTAATGGGTACCACACCAGGGGCAGGTGATCATATTATTTTTCCTATATTGAATACAAGTGCTTGCACGGTCAAATTATACAACCCGTTGACAATCCAATAAAGTGATCCAGATTTATCTCAGTGCTTTTCTGGAGGCGGATACTAACAGATCTACGAGCTTCGAGAAATCGGAGGTCTACGTTGTGGATATCGATGACTCAGTCACTTTGAAGGTGACTTTCTACACTATTTACCTGTACACATTCCACAGGGTATGGAAACCTTCACCCGATGATAAAATATTGTCGGATGATTTGCAAAGAAATTAGCCCATAATGACCGGTAGAGCAGACAATCCCTGCCCGGTAACGCGAAATCCTTCCCGTTTGAATACGGAAAAATCTGAAAGTAAAAAACGGGCCAGCCAGAATGTGAACCCGCATGGACGTTGCATGCAGCGCCCAAACTAACTGATCAAAGGAGTTGGCATGGTAGACCTGTTCGAACCCATTTTGGAACTGGTGCGGATCACCTCGACCGATCTTCCCCCGGATATCGAAGCCTCTTTACGGCGTTCGTTCGAACAAGAGCAGCCGGGCTCGGCCGCACGGGGTGCGCTCGAAACGATCCTGAAAAATGTCGAGCTTTCGCGCAAGAACTCCACCCCGATTTGCCAGGATACCGGCACCCCCATTTTCCAGGTGTGTTATCCGGAAGGCACGAGCACCCGCAGGCTGGGTGAGACGATCAAAAAAGCCGTTGCCGAAGCCACCAAACGTTCCTACCTGCGGCCCAATGCGGTCAATGCGTTGACCGAGAAAAATACCGGCAATAATTTGGGAGATGAGCACTTCCCGGTCATCCATTTTAAGGAAGTGGATGGCAACACGCTGACCATCGAGCTGCTGCTTAAGGGCGGGGGCTGCGAGAACGTCGGCGCGCAGTATTCCCTGCCTTACAACGATCTGGGCGCAGGGCGTGACCTGGCGGGGGTACGCAAGGTGGTACTGCATGCCGTGCAAAAGGCCCAGGGGCAGGGCTGCGCCCCGGGCGTATTGGGGGTCTCCATCGGCGGCGACCGCGGGACCGGCTATACCGCCTCGAAAGAAGTCCTGTACCGCAAGCTGGAAGATACCAATCCCGACCCGAAGCTGGCCGCACTCGAACAGCAGCTCACCGAGGAATCCAACCAACTGGGCATCGGCCCGATGGGATTCGGCGGCAAGACGACCGTATTCGGGACGAAAATAACCGGTATGCACCGGCTGCCCGCCAGCTACTTTGTCACCATTTCTTATATGTGCTGGGCGTACCGCCGCCGGCGGATGACGGCGACCGCTGACGAGATCAGGTACGAATGATGCG
>JADGQB010000144.1 GCA_017882145.1 Anaerolineales bacterium | reverse complement strand
TTCGAATTCAACTTCGCCCACTTTTGGTAAGTCTTAGCACGAGTTGTCAACAAATGTGTAAAATCTTCCGGATCCGCAGCTGACCCGGCGAGTTCCTGGATCTGTTTGCAAATTTGGACTTTTTCGGAGAACTCGCGATCAGTGGCGCGCCGCAATGTTCCGCCCATATCGAAAAGGATGGCGTTAATGTATTCAGGCATTTTTAGTTATACCTATCCAAGATTTCATTCTGGTGAGATGAAGGGAATTCTTAATAAGTCGGAAAAATCATTGATATAAAAATCTGCTTTGGCTCTTTCGCCAAAATTGAAGGCAATCGTTTTCATCCCAGCTGTGTGTGCCCCCTGCAATTCATCGGCATCATGACCGATGAAAATTGCCTGACCTGCTGAAACCCCGAGTTGTTGCAAGGCGGCCGTATAGATTTCAGGTTCCGGCTTTTGGATGCCCAATTCATTTGAAGAAATGATCGAATCCCACACGTGGACAAAGCCGCCGTCTTCGAACCATCTCAATTTGATATGCAGTGGCATAGCTGTGTCAGTGATGACTCCGAGCAAATATCCGCCCTCTTTCAACGCAATCAATGTCTCCCGCACGCCGTTGAAAAACTGGATATTGTTATCATCTTCTTCCAAGGCTTGTTGGCCGAGTCTCATTTTTTCAGGGTCATTCACTCCATACAAGCTCAAAATAGCCTGGCGGTGTTGATCCTGTGAAATCGACCCATGAAACGCCTTTCTCTTTAATGCATTCAATTTTGATAGTGAGATCTTTACATCCGTCAGGCCAAACTTATTCAAAAACGCCTGAAATTTCTGACCCCGTTCAGGCCGAAAATACAGAATATCCCCTGCATCGAAAAGGATCGCGCGCGTTTTGTTTTGATTCTGGATGGAGGGCAAGCTCGTGGATTTTGTCTGGTCCATCTCCACTTTAAGGACATCCAGCAGTTCTGTCATGCAGGTGATCACAGCATCCGGCTGGGTGCCATCGTCTTCTTCACCATGATCAAAATTGTTAATGATCTGAACAGCCAAGCGAAATCCGGCTTTACGGGCACCAACGATATCACGGGAAATACGGTCGCCAACGTACAGGCACTCGCTGGTGGGTACATTGGCCAAGCGGGCCGCGTAGTGGAAGATGGCCGGATCGGGCTTCCGGCGGCCATATTCGCTGGATAGTACGATTGGGTCGAAGTAGTGTTGGATGCCATACAGATCAAGGTTGGCCGGCACCTGCCCCCGGCTGTTGACATTACTGATCAGGCCGATCTTCAAACCCATATTATGAATGGCTTCCAGCACTCCCGGAACTTCAGGGCGCAGGGCGCGCCGGAACCAATGGGTTTCGAGGAAGAACATCAGATCTTCTGCTATAGCCGCAAGTCTTTCCTGCTTCACGGGGTGGCCTGCAAAGATATCGTTCCAGACGAGTTGGGGAGGTAATTCAGCCATGGTTTGCAAGCTTGCCTGGTGATAAGAGTCAAGCCCGGTGGAAATGAGTACATATAATTGCTGGTCAGTTAATCCCAGATGAATCCCGGCACTCTCAAGGCGCTGCCGGATGCCAGCAGTTTCCTGGAGGCGTAATTCAGGAGTCCATCCAAAGGTTTCGATCGTGCCACCCATGTCGAAGAAAACAGCCCGGATGGTCATACCACTTGCCTCCACATTAATAAGAATACCTTGCCATCACACCTGGCATTGTCAATTAATCCGGGTGTTTCCTTGGCATCTGCTATTCAAATTGCTTTTATTATTCTTGCGCTTTCATGAAGGTCCTTGGACACGGACAAGCTGCGTCCGTGTCCAAAGGAACCCATTCTGTACCTACAAAAATCGGTTTACTCTTATTTAGGAGTAAGCAGGCTGATCGCCCAGAAGTCGCGCACTTTGGCGGCATTTTCCCAGTCGTAGATAGGATTCATGAGCCAAGTCTTTGACAGCATTTCATCAAAAGGCATTTCGCCTTCTTCAAGCGGAATAGAGGCTGTAGCAGGGTAAGTGCCTATAGCAGCCCAGGGTGCGTAGCCATCCGGCGAGAGAGCAAGTTTGATGAATAGTTTGGCTGCATTCGGGTGCGGGGCTTTATTGGCAACGGCCAGGTAGCTGGTCTTCGCCATACCAATGGTCGGTGCCATTTCCAGGCAGGGGGCCATGACGATATCGCCAGCCGCGGTATCCTCAACGCTGTTCCAGCCGGTCCAGCCATATCCAGGTTCTACTTTGGGATCCATGCCTACCGACGCATAAGCTATGTCGATCTCATCGACAACGACGGGATGGTTCTGAGCCATCTTTTTGACCCACAGCCAGCCCGCATTCGGAACTTCCTGCCCAAAGGCATCCTTCTGAGCAGCCGGGTCAGTGGTCCAATCCTTGCCGTAGAGGGTCTTGTAGGCAGTCGCCATTTCGTCGCCGTGTTCAGCTACTGTGGCCCATTTGGCCATTGTGCTGACATCGGTCATGGGATCCTCTGTATAGAGTTTCCCCTCCAACGCCGGATCGGTCAGCTGCCACCAGTTTTTGAGCGGGCAACCGTTTTTATTGATCTCCGCGTTGTAACCCCACACATCGATGGCATGGCGCGCAACCGCAAATGGCTGCTCGGCGGTCAACTCCGGCATCACCACATCCCTGGGGACGAACGACCAGAGCCATTGATTGGGAACAAATTCGCCGTACAGGATGTGACCATCGCTGTTGAACCAGACGTCCCCGACGACGTTCCCGGCTTCCTGCTCAGCGCGCATTTTGACGTCGATACTATCGGTGTCACCGCAATCCCACTTGATGTCCGGGTAAAGCGCCTCCCAGGGTTTTTGCAATTTCGTGATTTTAGAAGAGTTGGCATATACACAAATTGTCCCCTCCCGCTTTGCCGCGGCTTCGATGGCTGCCCAGTCATCGGTAGCGGGTTGGTAAGGGCCGAGACCATTGTCCTTGGCCCACTGCTCGTTAGCTGAGAGAACCGGTTCAGCGACAGGAGCCAGGGTTGTGGTGGGAAGCAGCACGGGTACCGCCGGGGCCTGGGTGGCGACCGGTGCCACTGCCGGTGTCCCGCCGCAACTGACGACGAGACTGAACAGCACGATCAAGGTCATTAACTTTACGAACGTTTTCATTCTTCCTCCTAAAATAGTTGGAAACGGATTGGATAAGAAACGGGCCAGATTCCTTGAATATCTGATCTATTAACGCGCCTCCTTTCACAAGTTTATCGTCATATAAGCAGTTCGGAGACGAAAAAAACCATCTGCTCCGGTCGTTTTCAGGATGCAATCAGAAGACCGCTTTCCTTGTCGTACAGGTTCAGGGTTTGTGGGTCGAACTTCAGCCAGATCTTTTCGTCCATCCTGATCTTGCTGATGCCCATTACCCGGATGGTAAGTTCCATCTCACCCAGGCGGGCGATAATGGTCGAGTCAGCCCCCGCGGGCAGGACGGAATAGGCGCTAAACTCCACTGCCCCAGGTTCAGGGCGCTCAAAAATGGTGATATCTTCCGGCCGTATGCCGACCACCACCTTGCCGGTTGCATAGGAAGTATTGATCGGGATCTTGAATTTTCCAAGATCTACTGAATTCTTACCACTTACGACACCATCCAGTAGATTCACTTTTGGGTTGCCGATGAAATCCGCCACAAAAAGGTTGGAGGGGAAATGGTAGATCTTGTCAGGGGTATCGAACTGCTGCAGTCGGCCTTCCTTCATGACCGCAATAGTAGTCGACATGGTCAAAGCCTCCACCTGGTCATGGGTCACATAAATGGTGGTGGCCCCGGAGATATGATGCAGGCGTTTCAGCTCCACCCGCATATCCATACGCAGGCGGGCATCCAGGTTGGAGAGCGGTTCATCCATCAGGAAGACCTTGGGACGGTAGGCCAGCATGCGCGCCAGGGCGATACGCTGCTGCTGCCCGCCGCTCATTTCACGCGGATAACGGTCTTCGTAGCCTTCCATCTGCACTTCTTGGAGCGATTCTTTTACCCGTTTTTGCATTTCAACCTTGGGCATCTTCTGGATCTCCAGGGCAAAGGTGATATTTTTATCCACCTTCATATGCGGCCACAAGGCATAGTTCTGGAAGACCAGCCCCAGTTCGCGCTGGCCCGGGGGCAGCGATATACCCTGCGGGTGGGAAAATACCAGTTTATTGCCAACGTAGATCTCGCCGCCGTCCGGGTCTTCCAACCCGGCCACGCAGCGCAGCAGGGTGGTTTTGCCGCAGCCGGAGGGACCCAGCAGGGTCACGAAGGTCTCCGGTTCGATCACCAGGCTGACATCGTCAAGTGCAACGACGGTACCAAAATGCTTGCTGAGATGTTTAATTGTGATGGTTGTGCTCATGATTTCCTCTCGTTACATTCCCAGGCCTTTTCGAAGGCTGCCGCCCCGGCTGAACCTTCCGATGATGAAATTGCCTGCCACGACGATGGCGATCAGGATCAGGATGACCACATTTGCCATCTGGGCGTCTCCATTTTCGGTATAGAACATGGTCTGGCTGGCCAACAGCTGAGTGGCGGGCGTGACCAGCAGGATGATCAAAGAAAGTTCGCGCATGGTGGTGATGAACGTCATCAGAAAACCGGACATAAATCCGCTTTTCGTCAATGGAAAGATGATGCGACTGAAACGCTGCCAGACATTGGCGCCGGCCACCATGCCGGCCTCTTCCAGCTCATGCCCGACCTGCATCATGGCCGAGACACCAGAGCGTGAAGAATAGGGCAGATGCTTGGACACCGAGACGATCACCAGCAGGGCGAAGGTCCCATATAATGGCGGGATTGGCCCCAGCTTTCTGGCAAACATGGCAATGTAGACTGCGCCAAAGGCGATGCCCGGGATGACATACGGGATGTAAGCCAGCTGTTCCACCAGCTTGGAAAGACGGGTACCGCGGCCCTTGACAATAGCATAGCCGAGAATAATTCCCAGCAAAGCTGTGAAAAAGGCCGTGAAAAGCGATAACTTGATAGAGTTCCAGGCGGTTTGCCAGATCTTCGGGTTGAGCAGAACCCCCGGCTCGCCACTATTGTAATGGGTATTTGCCGCTCCAATCCAGTGCTGCAGTGTGAAATTGCTCAGGCTGTAATTCCCATCGATCAACATCAAAGTATTCCAGAGCAGAAGGCCAATCGGAACGGCGATGACCAGGATCTGAAAAATAATCACCGCAATTTGAAAGGCTCGTTTGTATTTCCCCAGCTTGCTCGCCTGCGCTACAAAACCGCGCCCGCCGATGGTTTCATAACTACGGCGCGTGCCGACCAGTCTCTGGTTGATGTAAATGGTTGTGATGGCTAACAAGATCAATACGATCGCCAGTACAAAGGCGTCTCCCCCCTCCCCCGCCGCCAGACTACCGCGAATCATGGTGGCAAGTGTGTAGTACCTGATCGGTAAGCCCAGGATGTTCGGCCCGCCGAAGGTACCCATCACCTTGGAAAAGGTCATGATGACACCCGAGAGGATCGCCGGCAGAACCAGCGGCATGGTGATCTTGCGCAGGATGCGCCAGCGGCTGGCGCCCATCAGATCGCCGGCTTCTTCCAGATTGGAATCGATCGAGATCAACGCGGCCGACACGAACAGGAAAAAGAAGGTGTAGTAATGCAGCGCACTACAGATGATGATCGGCACCGGCCCGTATGACAGCCAGCTCGGGGGCGCCTGTCCCACCAGGAACTCAAATACTCCCGGCGTTCCGCCAGTGGTCCTGTTCTTGAAAAATACCAGCCAAGCCTGGGCCAGGGTCCAGGAGGGCATGATGTAGGGCAGCACCGCCAGTTGATTGACGAGCTTCCGGCCGGGCATATCGGTGCGCACCACCAACCAGGCCAAGGAGCCGCCGATCACCAGCGCCAGCAGGGTGGAGCCAACAGCAATGGTCATCGAATGCTGCAGCGGAGTATAGGTGTAAATTTTCCCTATTATGCCGGTCAGCATCCTGACCCAGTGGAAAGTAGTAAATTCGCCTTCTACAGCAGTCGGGACGCGGGTGAGGTCATGAGCCTGCCAGGTCACCGTGATCTCAACCAGTTTATAGAGAGGGATAACGACCATGACGAACATTACGGCCAGCATGGCCAAAGAAAGAACCACCCTTGTACTCGTTAACCAACGTGAAAATCTTCGAGTGCTGGCCAGCAGACGTTGGGAAGAGGTTTGGGCAGCTATTGCGGGAACAGCCATGATCGTTCTCCTTTTTCAGAAGGTCTGTTTACGCACGTGCGCCATTCGTTTTCTTCAGGCGCTCGCGCAATTGATCAAGTTTGTCGAGGTTGGTCATCACTTCTTCCTGTTCCAACGAACTAAGGGACAGGAGCAGTGCATTGAGGATCGTCATCGGGACGGTCAAAGAATGGAAGGCAGATACCGGTCCGCGGCGGGCTGCGAGCACCACATCTGCCTTATCCCCCACCATCGGGCCAAGGGTGTCGGTCAACAGGATGACCGGTGTCTTATTCTGATTCGCATAATCCAACACCATTTGAAGGCTGGGAGTCAGGTTGAAAAAGCCAATGGCGATGAGCAGGTCAGTCTCTTTCATGAGCAGCATGGGCTCTATCATCTCCCGTCCGGAATTATTTAGCGGGATCACGTGCCGGGCGGAACGGGTCAAACGGATCTCCAGCAGATCCACCAGGGAAAGGGAAGGTCCAAGGCCAAAAACAAAAACGCGCTGGTGAGTACGGATCAACTCAACGGCTGCGTTAAAGGCCTTCCGGTCAAGGGTTTGCAGGGCTTCTGTCAGGTAATCGATCTCGGAGGCCACAACCCGTTCAAGAATATCGCCATCCGAGCGCAAATCATCCAGGCGGCTGCGCAGCCGGGAAGAATGCGTCAAGCGGTGACGGAAACTATCTTGTAAAGCCACCCGCATGGCCGGGTAATTATCAAACCCAAGGGTACGGGCAAAGCGCACCATGGTGGCTTCGCTCAATTGAAGCCGATCGGCTATTTCACCTGCGGAGAGAAAAGCCGCCTCATCCTGATTCTGATTAAGATAATTGGCAATACGCTTCTCGCTTTTCGTAAGGCGAGTGAAGCATTCACTAATTAATTGGCTAAATCCAACTGGGTTTTGTACTTCCGGGTTCATCGCATTACCTATTTTGGTCAATTTGAGATAATTTGAACTTTCAATAATCCTAATTTTGAAATTTTACTTTCATTTGGATATAATACAACAATATCAACAAGAATGCAAGTATCCTTTCAAAGATTAGTGCTTTTTGTCAGCCTGAATCGTGTCAACCAGCAATCGTTTCGCCCGCAACAGCTTCGTCCCCATTATAGGTCCAAAGCTGAGGGATCTTTTTCACCACGATCCAGGTGGCCAGCACACAACCCACCCCACCCGAGATGATCGCAAATGGGACCCCCAGTAACTGAGCCACCAGACCGGATTCCACTTCTCCAAGCTGCGGACCGCCCTTGAAGAATATCTGGGTGATGCTCATCATGCGGCCTCGCATCGAGTCCGGTGTCTGTAACTGACGCGCGGTATTGCGAATAATGGAGCTTAACCCGTCAAAAGCGCCGATCAGGATGAGCGCCAGCATGGTCACCCAGAACCACGTCGATACTCCAAATAGTATCGTAGCAAAGCCGAACATTGCGATAGAAATGGAAATCAACATTCCCTGGCGAAGGAGTTTGGACTTCTGCGAAAGATACAACCCAATCATCAAGGTACCGATTGCCTGGGAGGCAGACAACCAGCCATACTGAATCGGACCCACATGCAGGATATCCTGTGCCACAAAAGGCAGCAGGGTGTTCGCCGAGGAGAAGAAAGTACCAAAGAAATCCAAGAACATGACCGAAAAGATGATCGGGGAATTTTTGATGAATTCGATCCCTTCCCGGATATCTTGAAAAGTGCTGCGCAGCTCGAAAGTCTTCTTTTTGACTTCTGTTTGAACATTCCCCATCGCAATCAAAGCGACAATTACCGCCAAATAGGAAACAGCATTAAACCAATACGCCCATTGCAGGCCCCAAAAGGCGATCACAATACCGCCGATTGCCGGGCCCACAATCCCGCCTACTTTTGAGGCAATGGAGGTCAGGCTATAGGCGTTGGCCAGGTTCTCGCGCGGTACCAGTGAGGGGATAAGGGCCTGCCTGGCCGGCCCGTCAAACGCCACCACAACCGCCTGCATAACCACCAATCCAAAGATCATCCATAAAGACACGACTCCCCAGGCGGTGGTCAAGCCCAGGATCAAGGCAACCGCCCCCAGCGCCAGTTGGGTGAAGATGGCCGTTCTGCGACGGTCGAACCGGTCTGCAGCTACTCCGGCTACCAGGGAGAGCAGGATTACCGGCAGGAAGCGTGCCAGGCCAATACCGCTGATAACCATGGGTTGGTCAGACAAAGTACGGAGATGCCAGTACAGAGCCCACAATTGCATCTGTGATCCAGCAATGGAGATGAGGTGACCAATCCAGTACATCAGGAACTGCCTGGATTTGAGGGCAGGAGGAATTATCATGATAATATTTAAACCCTCGACCCAAATAATTCACGCGTCTGGAATATTGAGAGAAGGTCACTCAAGGCATGGATTACCGCATCGGGTTGGACGGATTGATCCTTTTCATCCGGGCGAGGTTTGCCTACAGGTCCGATGATCATTCCGAGTGCAAAGCCAGCGCGCCGACAGCCAACTATATCCCGTGAAATCCGGTTTCCGATGTAGGCGCAATGCGCCGGAGCGAGGTTCATTTTGGACGTGGCTTCCCAGAATATTTCTGGAGCAGGTTTGCGGTATTTCACTCCCGAAGACAGAACCACAACCTCGAATAGATCATTCCAACCAAAAGCTGCCAAACTATGTGGAATATCCAGCGTTGACATGCTGTTACTGATTACGCCCAAACGATAACCGCGTCTCTTCAATTCGAGCAGTGTTTCCTCAGCATCCGGTTTGGGGAGCGTGCGTCCTTTGCGCTCGCTCCACGCCAGGGATAATTCAGCCGCGAAGGGTTCAATTTGCTGAGGCGGAACATCCGGTAAGATCCAACGGGTCCAAATCTCTTCTTCAGATAATTGAACCAAATTCTCTTGCGCCCAGTGGCCATAGGCCTTGAAACGACCGGCCAATGTTTCCCAAAAAGCATCGGATGGATTGGATATTTTTAGTATATCCAGCATCCGTTCGAAGGCCGCTTGCTGGGTTGGTGCGTGAGGTTCCCGTACCCGCAGTGTTCCGTTCATATCGAAAAGAATCGCTTCGAGGTTAGAGAGTCCATCCACCGAAACCACCATGTTTTCTCTTAATCCAGGTCTAGAATTCCAATTATCTCAGGTGTTGCCCAGAGAGCAGCGTTTGTGGTATCAACGACAAGATCGCAGACTTTCAGCAAAGGCCGGTAACATTCCTCGGCTCTTAAGAACTGGGTCCGGAAGAACCTGTTCCTGAAATAGGCTGGATCGTATTTTTTCCTGTAGTCGATATCGCGCTTCCATTTCCGTTTCAGCCGGATGGGATCGTCGGTTAAATACACGGCTTTGATCCCAATCAGGCTGGAAAGTTCCTTCATATGGAATGGAAAATTTCCTTCCATAAAAATAATATCGGCTGGCTCGATTTCAATAGGAATGCAACCTGGTTTCAAGTTACCATCCAGGTCGTGACTGGAAGTGGCGTAGATAAAATCATACCTGGGGATGGTGATTTTTTTCCCTTGCAGAATCATCTCAAGACTATGCAGGAACAATTCAAAATGCGTCGATTCCTTTCCCATCGATCTTTTATCACGATATTCCATATCGAGCAGGAAATTATCCACCTCAATCGTGGTGGATTTTCTGCCGGCCTTTTCAAATACTTCAAGCAGGCGTTTTGTTATCTCCGTTTTGCCCGCG
>JADGQB010000143.1 GCA_017882145.1 Anaerolineales bacterium | reverse complement strand
TCTGCCGAAGGGGAAACCAAGGAATCCACCGAATGGGTCAATATCGAAGCCTGGGGACGGCTGGGCGAGATCTGCGCGCAATACCTGCACAAAGGCAGCTTGGTCTTTCTCGAAGGCCGCTTGAAAACCGACAAAGTCGATGACAAAGCCGGTGGTAGCAAATATTACACCAAGGTGGTGGCGCTGTCCATGCAGATGCTGGATCGCAAGCCGGAGGAAGAACCAGTCACAACGATCGAAGAGGAAACAGGCGATTACGAAGCGTAAAGAATATCTAGCCACCTGACAGTTTGGTGTCATAGGTAGATAAAAAGTGGAATAAGGACCGGAAGTTCATTCGTCAATCTCCTTTCGATGAAACGCAGACCAATCTGGAAAATACTTAGGTCGCGACGGTCATTGCGGTCAACAAGGTGGCGCAGTCCCTGGTGAATAGTGCGCCCACCGGTGGAGATCAACCAGACGTATAAAATGGCAACCGCCAGGGTCAGACGAGAGAGCCGCAAGAAATCGTGCAACATCGTACTTTCCAAATCGAAACCATGTTTTTTCAAGTCGCCGTGTAATTCTTCGCACCACATTCGGCGTTGATAATACTTCAACGTCTGCGTGTGGTCAGGCAGGTTGGTGGCTAAATACCAAGCTTCCTCTTCGCCGATCTGCCAATGGGCTAGCAGGTTGGTCGGGTAGGCATTTTTTGCGGTCAGGTAGCCGTGACCGAGCCAAATGCTTTCACCTGCTTTCTGGACATAACAGCCAAAAGGTAGCCAATCGGCGGATTGCTCCAATCTGACACAGATCTTTGATATTTGGCGCAAAACATAGCTCCATTTACATTCATCCAGCCATTTCAGGACTTCCACCGAGCCAAATTCGCTGTCGCCGACCACAAAAACGGCTGCATGCACGGGTAAAAGCGTTCTAACATAGTTCAGTAATGCCAATTGCTTGTACGCCTTGGTGTGACCGCGCACTTGTTTGACCCAGGTCCAAGCGATCGGGATCGCCCGTTTCCGATATGCCAGACTGACCATGAGCAACGTATGTCCAAAACCAATCCTGGTTCCATCCACGATCAGACGGATCTCTCCCAGACAACGCCACTGGGCTTGCAGCCATTTCTGTGCAATCGGCTTGTACCACTCCCGCACTCGGATAGCTGGGTTATCCAGAAAACGGCTCAATCGTCTGGTCATGCTCACTAACTTCGCTGGACCAGGAATCTTTCCTGCAATCTTACTCAAGGTAACCGAATGACTCAGGTAGATACCAATCATCAGCCAGACAAAGTTCCGTATTTGTGTAATTCTCTGGTTCGGTCGCAGTTCACAAATTTGTCGCATCCAGTTATGATAGAGATCGTTGGTCGGCATTGGGTTACTCCGTTGCTAGAATGGTTCCGCAAAACCGATTCTATTGGAGAATTCGTGCCGATCAACACCTTTTTGACGAAACTGTCAGGTGGCTAGAAGAATATTACGTAATCAGTACAAAATAAAAGAAAGAAGCGCATTCTGCTTCCGCAAGATGCGCTTCTCTCTTTATCATTAAAATTGCCTCATCCACGCCTGTGTTTTTATTTCGGTTACAGGCTAGAACGGATATGGACAATATCGCCATCCTTGACGATATATTCTTTCCCTTCCAGCCGCAGTTTCCCTTTGGCCTTGGCTTCGGTCATTCCGCCCAAATCGATCAAATCCTGGTAGGCGACCACCTCGGCTCGCACGAATCCATGCGCCAGGTCGGTGTGAATTTCGCCAGCTGCTTCAACTGCCGTGGCATGCCGGCGGGTCGTCCAGGCCCGCACCTCGTCTTCGCCGACAGTGAAAAAGGATTGCTGGTCGAGCAGGTCATAGGAGACGCTGATCATGCGGTTGAGGCTCAACTCGGTGATGCCATATTCGGACATAAACATTGTCGCATCCTCGGGCGGGAGTTGGGCAATCTCCATCTCCAGTTTACCCTGCAGACCTATCACCGGCGCTCCGACATGAATATCAGGCTGTGCCTGCCCCTCCCCCATGTTCAATAATATGAGGATGGGTTTGCGCGTCAACAACCCGAATCCGGAGAGGAGTTTTTCCTCCTCGGCGGAAATCTCCACCCCGCGCAGGGGTTTCTCCGCTGACAAAACCTCATGCAATCGGCTGAACAAAGCCGTCTGACGTTCATTCAAAACTTTGTCCGTGCCGCCTTTTTTGCGTTCCTCGACCAGTCGTTCCAATTTGCGCTCGACGGCAATCAAATCGTTTAACAGGAGTTCGCCGTTCATCGAGGCAATGTCACGGGCTGGGTCAAGGCTTCCGGAGGGAAGCGGGACGTTATCATCAACGAAACAACGAACAACGTGGATCAGTCCCTCCATCTGAGCCAACTGGTTCAGCAACGGACCAGCGAACCCGGTCTTGGCCGAGCCGCTATCCAGCCCAGCGATATCGGCATAAGTTACTTTGGCGTAAATGGTTTTCCTGGGCTTGAACATGGCTGAGAGCTTATCTACACGCGTGTCGGGTACATCCACTACTGCTGTATGGATTTCAATCCTTCCCGCCGAGGCGGTGGTCGGCGCATTGCCGCGCGTCAGAGCATTAAAGATGGTTGTCTTGCCGGACTGGGGGAAGCCGATAATTCCTAATTTCATCGTTAACCTTTAGTTGTGGTAAAATCTGGGGCGTTAGCCGGAGTGGCGGAACTGGCAGACGCGCACGACTCAAACTCGTGTTCCCTTACGGGATTGTGGGTTCAATTCCCACCTTCGGCATTATATCAATAAAAGTTCCCTTTGTCGGGGAGTAGCGCCCGCAATCGCGGGGCAGGTTGATCGTCAAGACGGAGTTACACTCCCGGTCGCCTGTGCGCCTGTGCCCAGTATGGGTACTTTCCAGCGTTCGCGAGACCGCCATTCAGGTGGTCTCGCGTTTTTTATACTTTTTGTAAATGGTAGCGTCCCGTAAGCTTTTCCAGATGCAGATGGGATAAAATATAGCGTAGTACCTCTCCCGGTTATAACGAAGTAAACGGAGGAATAATTATGCCTGGCATGAATGATATCCTGGCCCTCATCCTGGCGGGTGGACGCGGTTCACGTCTCTATCCGTTGAATAAACTCCGTTCAAAGCCAGCCGTGCCGATCGCCGGGAAATACCGCCTGATCGATATCCCAATCAGCAACTGCATAAACTCAGGGCTTTTCCGGATCGATGTGCTGACCCAATTCAACTCGCATTCCCTCCACCGACATATCACCCAAACTTACAACTTCGATACCTTCCACACCGGATTCGTCGAGATCCTGGCGGCCGAACAGACCCCCGAATCCACCGACTGGTACCAGGGCAATGCCGATGCTGTGCGCAAACAAATATTCCAATTGCGTTCTGCGCGATCCAAATACGTGCTTATTCTGAGCGGCGACCACCTATATCGGATGGATTACGGTCCAATGGCCCAGTTCCATTGGGCGAATGAGGCTGATATCACGGTTGCGGTTCAACCAGTCAGGCGCGAGGATGCTCCCAATCTGGGTATCCTAAAACGGGGCCAGGATGGCCGTATCACTGATTTCGTCGAAAAACCCAAAGAACCCGCCATCCTGTCCAAATTTGTCAGCCGTGCCGACGAGCAGCGTCCCTTCCTGTGCTCGATGGGTATTTATCTATTCAAAACAGAAGCACTGATCGAACTGCTAACCGATAATCCCGGTTTTGATGATTTCGGCGGAGATATCATCCCGTATGCCATCCAAAACCGCTCCGTTTATGGCTACGATTTTGATGGCTACTGGCGGGACATCGGAACCATCCGCTCCTTCTACGAAACCAACCTGGACCTGGCATGTCCCACCCCGGCCTTCAATTTTTACGATACGAAAAATCCAATCTACACTCACTCCCGGCTGCTGCCGGGCTCCACCGTGGAAGATAGTCTGCTGAAAGATGTACTCCTGGCTGAAGGCTGCCGCATTCAGAAAGCTGAGATCACTCACTCGGTCATTGGCGTGCGCAGCGTCATTTCCAGCGGTACGGTCATCAAAGACAGCGTCATCATGGGGGCGGATTACTATTCCATCGAACAGTCTGGAAATCCGCCGATTGGTATAGGCCCGAATTGTCACATTGAAGGCGCCATCATCGACAAGAATGCCCGGATCGGTGCAGACGTAGTCATCCTCCCATTCCCGCGCGGGACAGATATCAGCACCCCAAACTGGACTGTCCAGGACGGGATTGTTGTCGTCCCGAAGGATACCAGCCTGCCGCCCGGTACCTGCATCGAGATCGAGAAACTTTGAGCACTGCAGATCGGAAGGTCTGCCAAATCCCCTATCGGAGAACCATGTCTGATGAAGAAAACCGCTCTTCAGAACACTGAAGCCCCTGTAATGAAACAAAACGAAATCTGGCACGCGCTGTCAGCCGAAGAAGTACTGGAGCATCTTAGAGTCCGCGAAAACGGGTTGACCAGTTCGGATGCAGCCCAACGGTTGACCCGGTACGGACCGAACCAACTCACCCAGGCCGCGCGCCCGGGTTTCCTTAAGCTTCTTTGGGAGCAATTTAATAATTTTATCGTTATGCTTTTGATTGTGGCTTCCATCATTTCCGCCCTGCTGGGTGAATGGGTGGACGCATCGGCCATTATCGCCATCGTCGTCTTGAACGCCGTCCTGGGTATCGTCCAGGAAAAGCGGGCGGAGGAAGCGTTGGCCGCCCTCAAAAACCTGGCTGCCCCGGAAGCTCGCGTCATGCGGGATGGACACCACGTTACCGTCTCTTCGCGGGATCTCGTACCAGGTGATATCGTTTTCCTGGAGGCTGGCAACCACGTTCCAGCGGATGTACGCCTGCTGGAGGCATTCAACTTACAGGTAGAAGAAGCCGCCCTGACCGGCGAGTCATTGGCTGTCCAAAAAAATGCCGCCATGATACTGGAAGCGAACATTCCACTGGGCGACCGGAAGAATACCGCTTTTATGGGGACAACGGTCACCTACGGGCGCGGGCGCGGCGTCGTCATCGGGACAGGCATGCGCTCGCAGCTCGGCCTGATCGCCAAGATGCTGGAGGGGGTGGACCAGGAGGAGACTCCTTTGCAGAAGCGCCTGGACCAACTCGGTAAAACCCTCGGAATCGGTGCGCTGGCAATCTGCGGTCTGGTTTTTGTCGTGGCCGTTTTGCGCGGCACGGAATTGAACATTTTGACTGCACCAGGCGGCGGACTCCTGGCTTATCTAAGCGCGGCAAAAACCCAAATCGTCGAGATGTTCATGCTGGCCGTCGGCCTGGCAATTGCCGCCGTGCCTGAAGGTCTGCCGGCCGTGGTGACCATCACGCTGGCTTTGGGAATGCATGAAATGATTCGACGGCATGCCCTGATCCGGCGGCTGTCTTCGGTGGAGACGCTCGGTTCGGCCACCGTCATTTGCTCGGATAAAACCGGCACCCTGACCCAGAACGAGATGACCGTTACGCGGGTTTGGGTGGACGGGCAGTTTGTCAGCTTGACCGGCACTGGCTACTCCCGGGCGGGCGAATTCCAGGTGGATGGCAAGACCATCGACCGGCATAAATATCCGGGAATTGGGACCGCTCTGTGGGTGGGCGCGCTCAATAACGATTCCCAACTTGAGGCGGTCGAGGGCGACGAACTTTCATACCGGATCGTGGGCGACCCGACCGAAGGCGCCTTGCTGATCGCCGCTGCCAAGGCAGATACATACAATGTAGAGCTGCACCAGGCCTATCCCCGACTGGATGAAGTCCCATTCGACTCGGAACGCAAGCGCATGGTTACCATCCATGATATCTGGAGTCCCAACCCGACGGACGTTTCTCCGTTCAAGGACAACAAATTGACCGGCTGGGATGTGATCGCCGTCAAAGGCGCACCCGACCTGATCCTTGAGCTGTGCACGTCCTACCAGACAATTGATGATAAAACCAAGTCGATGGATGCGGACACGCACCAGCGTATCCTGGATGCCAACAACGCCATGACCCGGGATGCCCTGCGTGTCCTTGGACTGGCTTTCCGGGTGGTCAGGGAAGCCCCCAAGGCCGAGTCTGTTGCAGTGGACGTATTGGAAAAAGACCTGGTCTTCGTCGGCCTGGTCGGGATGATCGATCCGCCGCGCCAGGAAGTCAAGCAGGCCATGGCGAACGCTGCGCATGCCGGCATCCGTACGGTCATGATCACCGGCGACTATCCGAATACGGCCCGGGCAGTCGCTCAGGAAATCGGGCTTTTACAGCCCGGGCACACGGTCCTAACCGGCGCGGATCTGGACCGGATGAGCGATGATGTATTGAAAGATGAGATCGAGCAGGTGGATGTCTTCGCCCGGGTCTCGCCAGAACATAAGATGCGCATTGTGGATGCGCTGCAGGCCAACGGCGAAGTGGTTGCGATGACCGGTGATGGCGTTAACGACGCGCCCGCCATCAAGCGCGCCAATATTGGCGTGGCCATGGGCATTACCGGCACGGATGTGGCCAAAGAAACTGCCGACATGGTGCTGACCGACGATAACTACGTCAGCATCGTTTCGGCGGTTGAGCAGGGACGCATCATTTACAATAACATCCGCAAATTCGTCTTTTTCCTGCTTTCATCCAACGTGGCCGAGATCATGGTCATCTTCCTGGCGACCCTGGCCGGGTTGCCTTCTCCGCTGACCGTTATCCAACTGCTGTGGCTCAACCTGATCACCGATGGCGCGCCAGCATTGGCGTTGGCGATGGAGAAGGGCGACCCGGATATCATGGAACGCAAGCCTCGTCCAAAGAATGAGGCGATCATCAATGCTTCCATGCGCACGGGCATCATCATCCAGACCATCGCCCAAACCGGCGCAGTGCTGACTGCTTTCGCCCTCGGACTCCTGTGGGAGCTAAGTATCCTTGGACATGGTTTGCCGCAAGGCAGCAACCCGTTGGTTTACTTGATAAACTTCGACTGGCATTCGGTTAACCTGGAGAATGTCCGGACTGCGGAAACCATGGCGTTCATGACCCTTTCGTTGTGTGAACTATTCCGTGCTTACACCGTCCGCTCGGAGAAGGTCTCGCTCTTCCGCATCGGCGTCTTCTCAAACAAGTGGATGCAGCTGGCAGTCGGATCTTCCATTCTCCTGCTCGTGCTGGTATGCACCGTGCCGTTCCTGCAAGGGATCTTCAATACCCATTTCATGAGCCTGCGGGAATGGGTGGTCGTCCTCAGCCTGGCGTGTGTTCCAGCGCTATCCGAGGAGCTAACCAAATTGATCTTCCGCTTGAATAAGGCATAAAAAATAAAAGCGACGGGCAGTCTAATCACTGCCCATCGCTTTTTGTTTGATTCAGCAACTATTGCTACTCCAGCTTAAGGCCAACCACCTGGTAAATGAGGTTGAGCAGCACGTTCAGGTTGGGAACAACAGAAGCCGAGACACTCGACCCGCTGAACCAGCCACCACCGATTTTCGAAACCTTTAAAATCCCCTGGCGGATCGATACCTGCCGGACTTCACTCCAGGGATAGGTCTTTTTACCAATCTGAAAACCATCCTTGCTGATCACAGCCGGTCCAAAGGTAAGCATCTGACCGGCGTTATATCGCTGTGCAGCGCGCTCATACAAGAATGGGTAGATGGCATCCTGGATGGCCTTCGCCAGTTCTTCCACTTTGAAGAAAACGTCGCTCAATACGAATCGATGATCTTTGAGATCCATCAATGTGTAAACATGGGTTGTCCCGGTATAGATGCCATTTGTATAGTGGCGGGTGACCGCGGCGGTCATTGATACAATTTCCTCCCAACTCCACAGCTGCAGGCCTTTGCGGCTGCGGATGGCTAAACCGCGCTCATAGAGTGCCGCACCCTTGTTCCAATTGGCGTACGCCCACCAGCCAGCGGCAATCGCCAGCAGTAACAGCACAAAAGCAATAATCACAGGCCCGGTTAACCTGGCCTCGGTCATAACCAGGCCATGATTCTGATAATCCAGGTAAGAAACATAGAGACCATAGAAAAATACCAATCCCGAACCAGCCGCGAGTATCAGTGCAATGACCAGGCTGCCAATCCGGCGCGAGGTCTTCACCGGGAAGTAGCGCCTGGGTGCGCCAAGACCCACCACCATAGAGGCAAAGGCTTCGGGAAATTGAGGTTCGTCCATAAGAGACTCCCATGGATGTTAAATAAAAGACCGGGGGAAAACCCGGTCAATGGCCTAAACAGGCGGAAGATTACGCTTAAGGATGGGGTACAACCCCAAGCCTTTGACTGCCCCCTCCACCACACAGGTGGCAGGGTTATCTACAAGGTAAGCAGGAATGCCGAGGGCCTTTGTCAACAGTTTATCGGCGCCGCGCAACATTGCTCCGCCGCCGCACAGGGCGACACCCCGATCAATAATATCCGAGACAAGCTCGGGTGGAGTCTTTTCGAGGACGCGCCGGCAGGTTTCAATGACATGCTTGAGCGGTTCCTCGAGTGCCTCGACCGTTTCGCCGGTTGTCAGGGTGACCGGTCTCGGCAATCCGCTGACCTGGTCCTGGCCCTGCACTTCCAGACTTTCCTCTTTATCCTGCGGGACGGCTGCGCCAATCCTGATCTTCAACTGTTCTGCTGTACCAGGGCCGATGATAACCCCGTATTTTCTGCGCACATAGCCGACAATGGCTTCGTCAAGCAAGGAGCCACCGGAACGCATTGTCTCGGCAGCGACGATTCCGTACATCGAGATAACGGCCGCCTGCGTGGTTCCACCACCCAGGCAAATGACCATATTTCCGGAAGGCGAACTGATCGGCAGATCCACGCCAAGGGCGGCTGCCAAAGGCTGCTGGATGAGGTAGGCATCCCGGCTGCCGGCCTGGAGCACAGCCTCGTGGACGGCGCGCGATTCCACGCTGGTGACGCCGTAAGGCACGGTGATCATGACACGCGGCCGGAAGAAACGCATCGGCCCGCTGACGTGCTGCAGCAGGTAACGCAGCAATGCTTCGGTAATCTCGTAATCGGCTACAACACCGTTCTGCAAGGGATGAGCCACCTCGATGGTCTCGGTCTGCACACGACCCGTCATATCGCGGGCACCTTTCCCGAATTCGACCATTTTTTGCTCTTCGATGGCTATTGCAACCACCGTAGGCTCATCCATCAGGATGCCACTGGAATCAGCAATACGGGTCGAGATTGTACCAAGATCTATTCCCAGGTTCTTCGAAAAAGAGGGCATGTTATCTCGATTCGTCGGATTGGCGGGGCGGCCTGGCCGGTCCGTGCCGGTAGCGCCTGACCGCGTCCAGTCGCAGATTGGATTTACGCAGGGCGGCTTCCATTCTCAAATAGGCATCCGAGTCGGCCGGAATACCTTTTGCAAGGCTTTCCTCGGCGCGTTTGCGGGCGGCTTCGGCACGTTGAACATCAATTTCCTCAACATTTTCGGCCGAATCTGCCAGGATGGTCAGGATATCCGGCTGAACTTCGGCAATTCCACCGGCTACTGTGAAAATGGATTCCTGTCCTTGCAAACGCACCTTGATAATACCGTATTTAAGGGTGGTCAGGAGGGGTGCGTGGTGCGGCAGTATGCCCATCTCCCCGTCCGTACCGGGCAGGAGCACCATATCTGCATCACCCTGGTAAACGATGCGGTCCTGTGAGACGATTTCGCAGCGGATGGGCATTTCTTCTGTTCTCCTGTGTCACGTGTTCCAGTGTCACGTGCGTCAAAAGACATGACAGTTGACTCTAAGACACGTGATACTTCCTTAGGCACTCTGGGCAAGTCTCTCGGCTTTTTCCCGAACATCATCGATCGTACCGGCCATCATGAAAGCCTGTTCCGGCAGATCGTCGCATTTCCCGTCCAGGACCTCGCGGAAGCCGCGCACGGTCTCTTTAATA
>JADGQB010000142.1 GCA_017882145.1 Anaerolineales bacterium | reverse complement strand
CCCCTGGATGTGGAGCTGCCGCTCAGCGTGGATTTGAAGGTCGTCCATGCGGAAGTCTCGGTGCGCGGGGATACCGCCACCGGCGTTACCAAGAAAGTGCGACTCGAATCGGGTGTTGAAGTCCAGGTGCCAAACTTTGTCAAAGAAGGCGATACCATCCGCGTTGACACCCGCGACGGCAACTATCTCACGCGTGTGTAACCCTAAAACGTCCCGCACAAGGCGGGACGTAGCTTCTCAATCAAAATATGAAAACCCCAGCCGGTTCCGAATGCAAGTATTTCTTTGGTGACTATTACCGCGGCCGCAGCCATGAAGAGTGCCAGCTGCTCGGCCCGGCCTGGACGCGCAGCCTGTGCAGCACCTGCCCGGTGCCGGGCATAGACCGGGCCAACGCCTGCGAATTTATGCGGCTGCGCGGCGAGGTGACACGCCCGATTGGGGCGGCTTTTCAGCGGCGGGTCAAGGTGACTCCATACTGTGAGAAAACCGGACGCTCAGGCTTCGACCCACACATCGGCTGCGGTGATTGCCATCCCATTCCACCCATATTTGAAGTAAAAAAATAAGTTTTGCCCGGTGGGGGATAACCCTGTCCGTGCAGGAGACTTTTGCATGCCCATCACGCTGCTGCTCGACCTCGACGATACCCTGCTGAATACCAACATGGATGTTTTTATCCCGGCTTACTTCCAGGCGCTATCCCGTGCGCTGGCGGATAAGGTTGCCCCGCAAGTGATGCTGCCGGCTTTGATGGCGGGCACGAAAGCCATGATGGTCAACATGGATCCCGCGCTGACCTTGCGGGAGGTCTTCGACGCTCATTTCTTTCCCATGCTGAACATGGACCGCGACGACCTGCAGCCGCGCATCGATCGATTCTATGACGAAGAATTTCCGAAGCTGGGCTCTCTGACCAGCCTCATCCCGGAAGCCGTCCGGCTGGTGGAATGGGCGTTCGAGCAGGGGCACAGGGTGGTGATCGCCACCAACCCGCTTTTTCCACTGAAAGCCATCCAACACCGCATGCGCTGGGCCGGCCTGCCCCCGGAGAAGTATCCCTTTGCGCTGGTGACTTCCTACGAGAATATGCACTTCACCAAGGAAACGGTTGCCTACTACCCGGAAATGCTGGCGCAGTTGGGCTGGCCGGATGACCCGGCCGTGATGGTCGGCGATGATGTCGAAAGGGAGGTCAAGCCCACCCGGGCAGCCGGGCTGCAGGTCTTCTGGGTACGCAAACTGGGTGAAGAAGCTGCGGAACCGGACGGAATCCCCCAGGGGACGCTCGAAGCCCTGCGCGGCTGGCTGGAAAAAACGGATCCGGCTGCGCTCAAGATCGTATTGGACAGCCCGCATGCGCTGCTGGCGACCCTGCGTTCGACCCCCGGTGGCCTCGCCACCCTGACTGCGGGCCTGCCTGCGGAGGCCTGGAAACGCTTCCCTGCCCCGGGCGAATGGAGTCTGACCGAGGTCATTTGCCACCTGCGGGACGTGGAGCGGGATGTGAACCTGGCGCGCATCCGCAAAGTACTGGCGGAACAGAATCCATTCCTGGCCGGGGAAGTCACGGATGTGTGGGTGAAGGAACGGCATTGTGCAGACCAGGACGGCCCCCAGGCGCTGGTCGAGTTCACCGCCGCACGCAAGGAAACCCTGGCTCTGCTGGACGGCCTGCAGTCCGAATGGTTGCGTCCGGCCCGGCATGCCATCTTCGGCCCGACCACATTGCAGGAATTGGTTGGGTTTATGGCCGGCCATGACCGGGCGCACGTCCAGCAAACCTGGAAGACGATCCGGGCATGACGGATTTGCACTTCCTGGATCCAAACCCAAGCGGGAAGCCGGCGGTCCTGCTTCTGCACGGGCTGGGCGCGGATGCCAACTCCTGGACGTTGCAGATCCCGGCGCTGAGCCAGGCAGGCTTTCGCCCGCTGGCCGCGGATGCACCCGGTTTTGGCGGATCGCCGTACGATGGGCACGGCTGGAGTGTGCGGCGGGTGGCAGCTCAAATGGCCAGTCTGCTGGAAGAGCTGGGGACCGGGCTTGTAGATGTAGTCGGTCTGTCGATGGGTGGGGTGATCGCCCAGCAGCTGGCGCTGGATTTCCCGCAATTGACCAGAAAACTGGTGCTGGTCAGCACCTTTTGCGTGCTGCAGCCGGAGGATCTCAGCGGTTGGGCGTATTTCATTCGCCGGGCGCTGGCAGTGTTGACGTTGGGAATGCAGGCGCAGGCGCAGGTGGTCGCCCGGCGGCTCTTCCCGGACCCAAAGGACGAGCCTTTGCGCAGCATGTATCTGGCGGTGATCAGCCGCGCCAACCCGCGCGCGTATCGCCAGGCCATGCTGGCGCTGGGCCTGTTCAATTCCAGGAAACGGTTGGGACTGATCAAGGTCCCCACCCTGGTAATTACCGGCACGAAAGACAACACGGTCTCTCCGGCCCGCCAGAAATTACTGGCGGAAGGCATCCCGGGCGCCTGCCAGGTGCTGATCCCGCAGGCCGGTCATGCCGTCTCGATCGATCAGCCGGAGAAATTCAACCAGGCCCTGTTGGACTTTTTGAGAGAATAAATTACGGGCAACCAGAGGGCTGCCCGTAATAATTTTGTGGTGTCTGGGGTAATAAGATTTACTTGACCGTCACCTTCAGCGTATAGTTGACGACCTGCCCATTCGGGATGATTTCGATAATGTAATCCTGGGTGGAGGGCAGGGTGCCAGTCCAGGTAACGGACTTGCTCGAAGAGCTTAAGAGCGTTCCGGTGGCCAGTCCAAAGATATCCAGCCAGGCCGAGCCGGCGGGTGCTGTCAGGCTGACGGTCATCACCTGGTCTTTCTGGCAGGCCAGGGCATAGGAAAATACATAGCCTTTCGGTGTGGATCCGCTCAAGGTGAGCGTGTCGCTGCCGGATGCGAAGGTTACCAGCTTGGCAACCTTGGCCGTCAGCGTGTAATCCTGGGCGGTCTTGCCTCCGTAAACCTTGATCGTGTACGCTTCGGTCTTGGGCAGCAGCCACTGCCACTCGGTCCATTTTTTGGCGGGGTCGAGCAGCAGGTTGCCATTGGGTTCAGAAACCCCAAAATAAACGTCATTATTGGGCGAATTGAGGATCAGGACCATCGGCTGGTTCTGTCCGGCGCTGAGCGTATAAGCCTGCACCTGACCGGGCTGGATGGTGCCGTATACCACTGCGGCGGTCGTGCCGCTCGAAAACGCAATATCTACCGGTGCCGGTGTAGTAGAAGTCGGACTGGGTTGGGGAGTGGAGCTTGGAGCCGGGGTCAAAGTCGGCGGGAGCGGGGTGGGCGTATTGAGCGCCGGGGGTGGCGTGGCGGTGGGCAGTGGCGTGGGTGTCTGCCGGCTGGGCAGATTGCAGCCGGCTAACAGAGCCAGCAGGATTGCAAGGCTGGTGGCAACGGCTGGTTTTCGAGAAACGTTATTCGGTAATTTTGTTTTCATATGGAATAATCTCCTGATAATTATTAACGTAGATATCGCGCGAATTGTTCCGCGCCTTTCGGCGGGGGGATTATAGCGCCGGGAGTAGATTTATCAATACCATCCCGTTTATCCCATTTATCTCCGGTTAATTCTTGAATTTCAAGATGCCCCCACCCTCATCAATAATTTTTTTGCGTAATGCTATAATTCCATCCATGAAATACGAAATCATTCATGATCTACGCATCCCAAAAATTGGTTTTGGAACCTGGACGATTGGCGGTGACACACGCCCGGATCCCGGGCAGGATGCGCGTTCCATGGCTGCCTTGTGCTCGGCACTGGAATTGGGTTATACCCATTTTGATACGGCTGAATATTATGCTGCCGGGCACGCCGAGGAGCTGCTGGGACAGGCTGTGCGCCTCTCCGGGGTGGAGCGCGCGGCGCTATTTATCACCTCCAAGGTCAACGCAGAGCATTTGGCCTACACCGACGTGCTGCACGCCTGTGAAGCCAGCCTGCGCCATCTTGGTATGGAATACATCGATCTGTACCTGATCCACTGGCCGAGGCACGCGATGAAACTGGCAGAAACCTTTCGCGCCCTCAACCAGTTGGTCAGGGAAGGCAAGGTCCTCCACCTGGGAGTCAGTAATTTCAACCTTAAGCTGCTGGAGGAATCGGTGGCTTTATCGGAAACAAAACTCATCACGGACCAGGTGCCCTACAGTATTCCGGAGCGTGAGTATGAAAAGAATGGGGTTCTGGCGTACTGCCAGGAAAACGATATCCTGCTGACGGCTTATTCACCCGTCAAGCGCAGGTATATCAGCGGGAATAATCCTTTAAAGGCGCTTGCCCGGGCACGTGGAGTCTCGCCGCAGCAGCTTGCGCTGGCATGGCTCGTGCGCCAGCCGCGTGTGATCACCATCCCCATGTCGTTCAATCCACAGCACCAGGCCGATAATCTGGCCGCTGCAGATATGGACCTGAGCGAGTCTGAATTGGCCCAACTCCCAAAATTCTGAAATTTAACCGGAGATAAATACGATAAACGTTTTTTGTCTGATAAACAATCTTTTTCTTTTCCGTTGTGTTTAATTATTGGGTAGGTTTTTAAGGTCTTTGGGGTTTTAAATCCTGTTTATCTCCGTTCATCTCCGGTAGATATTCCCCTACTTGTCAAAATGCAACAGCTCCAGGATCGTCCCCAACTGCTTCGAGCTATCCACATATGCGTATTGACCGCCGTCCCAGCCGCCTTGCTGGACGGTTTCCATACCTTTGGATGCCAGGAATTCCCGGGCAGCACCCATATCCTGCGTTTTGAAGGCGATGTGGTGGATGCCCTCACCGCGCGTCCGCAGGAATTCCTCCCAGGTGCTGGGTGCACCCAGCGGTTCGATCAATTCCATTTGGACCGGACCCAGGTCGAAGAAGGCGGCCTTGCCTTTGGCTTCGGAAGCCTGGCCGTGGTAGGTGGTGTTGGCAAAAGAATCGTCCGCAATCGGGACGACTTCCGGCCTGGGGATGCCGAAAAGCCCGGCATAGGCGCTGGCAGTCTTCTCGACATCTTTGACGATAATACCGATTTGGACAACAACGTTGGAATCAAGTTTGTTCATTGCCTGCTCTTTTATTCAAGGATGGTTTTATTCGATTATACTTCTGCCATTATGATAAAAAATACGTTTCTTCGCTGGCTGCCCGCCCTCGTGGTAATGGCAACCATCTTCAGCTTCTCCTCCATCCCGTCCAGCATCATGCCGAATTTCGGTTCAACGGACCTGTTCGTCAAAAAGGGCGGGCATATGCTGGGGTATGCTCTGCTGGCGTTGACATACTGGTACGGTTTGCGTTTTGAGAAACGCTCCTGGTGGCTGGCGCTGCTTTTGACGGTTGTGTATGCCCTCTCTGATGAATTCCACCAGTCGTTTGTATCCGGCCGGCATCCCAGCTGGGTGGATGCGTTGATCATCGATGCCAGCGGCGCCTCGATCGCTCTGGCATTGGCATATTGGCGCCGGGGCAAAAAGGGTATTGCTTAAAAACGAATGGCGCAAATCAGCTTGCGCCATTCGTAGTCTTTATTAATATTTGTAGAAAAGTTAATAAATGCCCCGGCCTGGGGCGAAATTTGCCCTGGTTAGGCTTTCTTGCTTCTGGCTTCGCGGGCGTTGTAATCCATTTCAAGCAGGATATTCAAGGCATTGGCAGCCGCCAGTAAGAGCACGAACAGCCCAAGACCGGTCAAAAGCGGGACGATCAAGTTAATAAAAAGATAGCCGAAGAAGGAAGGATCTTTTAGCAAAGTCCCAAGAACCAGGTTATTCGTTTTCATTTGGGCTTGCAGGCTGATGACTTGCAGGACGATATCGCCAAGGAATCCGACCAGAACGACCCAGGACAAAATGCTGGCTACATCCGAAACCAGGCTGACGCGTTTCGGGGTGAAATAGACGGGTTCTTTCTCTTCAACCAGTTCGACCATCTCATTTGTTTCCATATTCATTTCTAACTCCTTTTTTATTGCCCAAGTTTAGATGTCCTCTCAATAATACCGGGAGCTTGCCGGCTCCCTGGTTCATCAAGACATCCAAGTTTAACATAGATTCCTGATTATTCCAGAAATCATTCGAATTCTATTTCCAACTCTTCGTCTTTTCCCCAATCTTCCATTTTCTCTATCTCGATATCCGAAAATAACCCGGCCTGCCGGGCGGAAACGCGATAGCGTTTGACCAATTCGAGCAGCGCCAGGAAAGTAACCACCACTTCCAGGCGGGTTGGCTTCCTGCCGAGCAAACTATTAAAGGTGGTATTTGGATTGCGTCCCAGCCGTTCGGCGATCAGGGCAATTTTCTCGCGGATGGTGATGCGGGGCGCCGAGATGACAGTCCCCAGCGCCTCCTTTTCAGCTTCCTCGGCGAAGATGCCTTCGGCAGCCGCCAGCAGGTCGGCCAGCGTGATGTCTGAAAGGTCCAGGCGGCCTTCCAATTTCAAAGGCGGGGCCACCCGTAGATAAGTGCGCAGATGGCGCGTCTCGCGTTCGTCCAGCCAGCTTGCCAGTTCCTTGAAGCGTTTGTAGATCTGCAATTGGCGGGCCAGCGCCTCCCCCAGATTCTCCTCACCGGCTTCCCGGACGGGTGGCCGGGGGAGCAATGCCTCGGATTTGATCTGCAATAACTTGGCTGCCACCACCAGGAAAGCCGAGATTTCGTCCGCCGGCACCTGCATCTGGTGGATGTAGGCCAGGTACTGGTCGGTAACCTGGGCGAGCGACACCGCGGTGATATCCAACTCGGCATGCTCGATCAACTGCAAGAGCAAGTCAAGCGGTCCCGCGTAAACGGGAATGGCGACGTTGTATCCGCCGGTCTGGTGTCCAGCTACATTCAGGTCCATGGCAGGCGGGATTATATCATTCCTGAAGGGGATAGTATTTCTTCCGAGACCAATGCTGCATGTCCAATCAATGGAGCATTTATGATAAGAACATTGACACCGCTGTCATATTATTGTAGTATCCAAACCTATCCTTACTCTAACCATGATATTCGTGGAGGCCCATTAATGAACGAGACACTTAAGAAACTTTTCGATGCCATTCTCGAAGGTGATCAACGCGCGGCTGCCGCCCATGTTCAGGCGGCCATCGATGCCGGCATCGATCCAGGGGAGATATTGAATGACGGCATGGTGGCGGCCATGTCGGAAGTAGGCCGGCTGTATGAAGCGGGCGAATTTTATGTGCCCGAAATGCTGATCGCGGCGCGCGCCATGCAGGCCAGCATGGTCCTGCTTAAACCCAAGCTTATACAGAGCAATGTCAAGTCGGCCGGCAAAGTAGTCATTGGCACGGTCAAGGGTGATCTGCATGATATCGGCAAGAACCTGGTGGCGCTCATGTTGGAAGGCGCCGGATTCGAAATCGTCGACCTGGGCTCGGATGTGACGCCCGATAAATTTGTGGAAGCTATCCGTTCGGAAAAACGATGCCTGGTGGCACTCTCGGCTTTGCTGACCACCACTATGCCCAGTATGAAAATTATCATCGACGCCATCATCGCAGCCGGCCTGCGACAGAATGTGAAGATCATGGTTGGCGGCGCGCCGGTGACGGAAACATTTGCCCAGCAAGTCGGCGCAGATGGGTACGCCTCGGACGCGAGCAAAGCGGTTACCCTGGCGCACCAATTAATAAAAGCGGCGTAAAAGCGCCAAAGTTTCTCCGCCTGCGTTTGTTCAAGGAGCTTGAACTTGGATAAAAGAACGGTAATGAAGCTGGCGCTGGAGTGGGAAAATCCGCCGTATGTTCCCTGGAACATTAATTTCACCATACCGGCGACGGAAAAACTTCAGGCCTATTATCCCGGCAGGGACCTCGAAGATGTCGTTCAAAACCATATGGTCAACGTCGGCTATGATATTTACTTTTATGAAGATATCGGGAATGATTGTGTTCGGGATAACTTCGGCGTGGTCTGGGATCGGAGTGTTGATCTGGATATTGGCATTGTCAAAGGTCAGCTGTTGGAACAACCCAGCCTGGCGGGTTATATTTTCCCGGATCCGCTTGCGCCATACGTCTTTGCAAATGTCGATGATCAACTGAAAAAATATGGGGATCGCTATCGCATATTTGGGATCGGTTTTTCACTATACGAGCGCGCCTGGACCATGCGGGGTCTGCAAACGCTGATGACAGATTTTTATGACAACCCCCGGTTCGTTCACGCGCTTTTGAACAGTATTGCAGATTACAACATCGCCCAGATCAATGCAATCTTGAAATATGACATCGATGCAGTCATGTTCGGGGATGATTGGGGCCAGCAGCACAGGTTGCAGATGGGACCCAGGCTGTGGCATGAATTCATTTACCCGGTATTAAAACGAATGTACGCCACGGTTGTCAGGGCCGGCAAGAAGGTGTTCATCCATTCATGCGGTGACGTCGATGAACTTTTCGACGACCTGGTTGGGATCGGGCTGAATTGTTTCAATCCCTTCCAGCCGGAAGTGATGGATGTTTCGGCTTTAATCCCCCAGTACCGCCAGCGGTTGGCCTTTTACGGCGGACTTTCCACGCAGCAGACCCTGCCCTATGGCAATGTCCTGGATGTGCGTCGGGAGACCCGGCATTTATTGGAGCTGGGGCAGACAGGCGGGTATATTTTTTCACCCGCCCATGATGTCCCCAAGGATGTCCCATTGGAAAATATGCTGGCGTTTATTGACGAGATCCAGCACCAGCCTGGCTATCTCAACCTGGTTTAAAGCCGCGCAGTGATCTATTATTTTGATGCGAGCAAATTTTTTGATCCGGTATGAACGATATAAAAACAATTAGATTGGAGTGCCAATGCTTAGACCAAAAGTAGGTTTTGTGGTTTACGGTGTTCACAAGGATGGCCTGAAGGATCCCATGGGAACGCCTTTCATCGACAACGCGGTCATCGAGAAAGCCAAAAAGGCGCTCTTGGATGCCGGTCTGGAGCTTGTGACCGAGGACCTGGTCATTGCCAGCAAGCAGGAAGCCCGGACATGTTTTTCAAAGCTCAAGAAGATGGACGATCTGGATGCCGTCATCCTGTTCTCGGGCACCTGGGTGTGGGCGGCCCATCTGGTTCCAGCACTCAGGGATTTCTCCTGCTCGGGGAAGGCCATCCTGCTTTGGACCAACCCGGGTTCACAGGGCTGGCGACCGGTCGGCGGGTTGGTCATGCACGGCGGCCTCAAGGAGCTCGGGATCCAGCATCGTTTCGTTTATGGTGGTTACGACGATCCAGGGACGATCGGACGCATCCTGGCTTACTGCCGGGCAAGCCACGAGAAGAACCATTTGAACATGAGTACAGCCGGTGTGTTTGGCGGCCGGGGGATGGGCCAGACCTGTGGAGTGGCCGATCCTTCCCAGTGGATGAAGGTATTTGGGGTGGACATCGACTCGCGCGATACGAGCATGCTGCTTGAAACTGCCAGGGCAGTCAGCGCGGAGGAGCTGGTCAAGATCCGGTCGGCAATCCAGCCGCTTTTCTCAGTTCCAATTCCAGCAGGTGAGATGGCAGACCGCTCGCTGCGGTTGTATGCGGCGATCAAAAAAGTACTCGCACAGGAAAATTGGGATTTCTATACCATCCAGTCCTTCCCTGGACTAAGCGATGATTACAGCGCCACCTGCCTGGCTCAGAGCCTGATGCTGGATGAGCATGTCGGTACCTCGACACTCAGCGATTTCAACACCCTGATGACAGTCAAACTCCTGACAGACCTGAGTGTAGAGCCGGTTTATTATGGCGATCTCCAGCACATTGACAAGTCCACCCGTGAAATCAAGATAATCGGCGATGGCGCCTGCCCGCCTTCGCTGGCGGGCCGGGTTGGGCCGGCCAGGTTTGCCGAGCATGGCATTCCCACCGAAGGGCAGGCGGGCGGCATGTCCGTCGACCTGGTATGCAAGCCGGGGGAAGGTGTGCTGGCACG
>JADGQB010000141.1 GCA_017882145.1 Anaerolineales bacterium | reverse complement strand
CCGTAGACCATCGAACCCAGTTCGTTGCTCATACCCAGGCGGGTGACCATGGCGCGTGCCATGCGGGTGACCTGTTCCAGGTCATTGGAGGCGCCCGAGGTAATATCATCGAAGACGATCTGCTCGGCAACCCGTCCGCCGAGTGCGCCGGCCAGCTGGGCAACCAGCTTCTTGCGCGAGGTCAAAACACGGTCATCCTCGGGGCGGAACCAGGTCACACCACCTGCCTGCCCGCGCCCGACAATGGAAATCTTTTGCACAGGGTCGGCTTCCGGGATGGCAGTCACCACCACGGCATGCCCGGCCTCGTGATAGGCAATGATGCGTTTTTCTTCGTCACTGATCAGGCGCGACTTGCGCTCCGGGCCCATCACGACCCGTTCGATGGCTTCTTCCAATTCAGGCTGGCCGATGGCCTTTTTGTTGCGGCGGGCCGCCAGGATGGCGCCTTCGTTGATCAGGTTTTCCAGGTCAGCGCCCACAAAACCGGGAGTGCCGCGTGCAATGGTACCCAGGTCCACGCTTGGATCGAAGGGCTTGCCGCGCGCATGGACTTTCAGGATGGCCTCACGCCCGTGCATGTCAGGCCGGTCGAGGGTGATACGGCGATCGAAACGTCCGGGGCGCAGCAGGGCTGGGTCGAGGATGTCCGGCCGGTTGGTGGCAGCCACAACGATAACGTTGGTATCCGTGTCGAAACCATCCATCTCGACCAGCATTTGGTTGAGGGTCTGTTCGCGCTCATCGTGCGAACCGCCCAAACCGGCGCCACGCTGGCGGCCGACTGCATCAATTTCATCCACGAAGACGATACACGGCGAATGACGCTTGGCCTGGTCGAACAGGTCGCGCACGCGGCTGGCGCCCACGCCAACGAACATCTCGACAAATTCCGAGCCGGAGATCGAGAAGAAGGGCACGCCCGCCTCGCCGGAGACAGCTTTGGCAAGTAACGTCTTGCCTGTTCCGGGAGGGCCGACCAGTAAAACACCTTTTGGGATGCGCGCGCCCAGTTGGATGAATTTCTGTGGCTCTTTCAAGAACTCAACCACTTCCTTGAGCTCATCCTTGGATTCATCGATCCCGGCCACATCTTCAAAAGTGACCGTGGGATGTTCCCCGCTGAACATGCGCGCCTTCGATTTGCCAAAGGCCATCGCTGCATTATTGCTGCCCTGAGCCTGGCGGAAGATGAACCAGAATAGAACGCCAAACAAGATCACCGGCAGGAGGTAGGATGCCAGGGTCAACAAACCGGCCCAGGGGCTGGGTGGATTGACTACGATGGCGACTTTCGAGAGCTTGTCTGGTGTGACACCCAGGGCAATTAGCTGTGAGACCAATGTAGTTTCAGGTTCTTTGCGGGCAGTCTGCTCGATCGTGCTGTCGCTGGTTGTAACTATTGTTAAGCTATTGTCATTATTAACAGTAATTCGGGCGATCTGGCCGGATTCAACCTGCTGGGCAACCTGGCTGATGGTCAACGGCCCCCCGGAACTAGGCTGCTTCTGAATATTAAAATAGACCATTGCCACTATTGCGATGAATAGCAGCAAATAGATAATATAAGATTGATTACGTGATTTCACTTGGACCTCCTGTCCGTAAGAATAGATTATACCAACCTATAGACCTCTATACCAGATTCCGGCAATATCTTATACAAAGTTCTAATATATTCGACTTAAATCAGTAAATATGCCAATTCATTCAGCTGATTTTGTTCATCATCCTCGTGTCCGCGTGACTTACTGGTGGATATTTATATTACAGCTCCAGTATAATTTCCATCCCCGCCGTATTTTATGTGGTAAACTTGATTTGTTCAGGTGGTAGGCCATGGTTGCTTCAGACTCAAAAGTCATCCTGTGTATCGAAGATGAACAAGAAATGATCGATCTCATCCGTCTGATTCTTGGGCGGCGTGGGTTTGATGTCCGCGGAGCCAATAACGGCGAGGAAGGACTCAAGATCATTCAAAATGATCACCCTGACCTTGTATTGCTGGATTTAATGATGCCTGATATGGATGGCTGGGAAGTGTACCAGCATATGAAATCCGACGAGACAACCAAAAATATCCCGGTCATTGTGGTTACCGCCAGGGCGCAAAGCATAGATAAAGTTCTTGGCCTGCATATCGCCAAAGTGGATGATTACATCGCAAAGCCTTTCAGCCCGCAGGAACTTTTAAACAGTGTAGACAACGTGCTCGCTGGCAAGAAGAACGCCTGATCCTGACCATTCCAAGACGGGGCGAACATTCGCCCCGTTTCCTTATTTCTTTATGAAGATCATCCACCTCGTAAATAAGACCCGCCCTTTGCCTGCACCTCTGCAGGCAATTTATTGTGAAAGTTTCCTTTGCCGGTTGCGCGGCCTGATGTTTCGGTCCAGTCTCGCCAATGATGAAGGCCTGTTGCTCGTCGAAGCGCGTGACAGCCGTCTGGACACAGCCATCCATATGTTGTTTGTGCCCATGGACCTGGCGGTAATCTGGATCAATTCCGAATATTCGGTTGTGGATACTGTCCTGGCGCGCTCCTGGCGTCCTGCATATGCTCCACGTCGGGCAGCAAAATTCATCCTGGAGATCCATCCCAGCCGATTGAAGGAATTCCAAATCGGGGATCAGGTTGAGTTCCCAAATGCATAGACGTATCGCCGCATGCGCCTTGGCGTTCTTATTGTGTCTTTCAGCAATCCCGGTTTCTGCCCAAACATCCACCCCTCCTCCTGCAGGTCCTGTATACATCGTCCAGGAAGGTGATACGCTTTATGATATTGCCATCCGGTTTTACGTCAGCGTTGCCGACCTCCAGGCCGCCAACAACCTGACTGGAGGCAATATCTTTCCTGGCGACCGGTTGGTTATTCCCGGACTGGAGGGGCTAAGCGGGACGCTGATCACCATACCGGTACCTTTTGGCGAGACTCTGACAAGCCTGAGCCGGCAATACCGGTTTGACCCGGCCGTTCTAAGCCGGCTCAACCACATCATCAGTCCAACCCAGCTATATGCAGGCGCTGATCTCATTATGCTGCAGCAGGATAACCAACCGGCCTGGAATGCCCGCACCAGTCTCGAACCAGGTGAAACCATGCTGGAACTGGCGGTGAAAGCAAACAGTGACCCTTGGACGATTGCTGGGATCAACGCTCTGAGCGGGCCCGCTACCAGCCTGCCAGGTGATGTCCTTTATCTTCCCTCCGGCACATCCACCGTCGCCCCATCCGGGCTGCCTTCTGCCATCGTTTCCGCCGAAGTTGATCCACTGCCGCTCTCCCAGGGGACAACCGCACAGATCAAGATCGTTACTTCACAAACGGTAAGCCTGGGGGGCCTGTTGGTTGACCAGCCATTAAACTTTTTCACAACGGAAGCCAACACCCAGGTGGCACTTCAGGGTGTCCATGCCATGCTTGATCCGGGACTGTATCCGCTGCGGCTGGATGTCACCAGGCCGGATGGCTCGGTCCAATCGTTCGAACAAATGGTACTGATAAAGTCAGGGAATTTCCCCAACGATCCGGCCCTGGAAGTTGACCCGTCCACGATTGACCCGGCTGTGACTGGTCCGGAAGATCAATGGTTGCTCTCCTTAACCTCAGTCGTAACGCCCGAAAAATATTGGAACGGCGTCTTCCAGTTTCCGGTTGACAGCAGCCAGTATTGCATCCGCTCAGGGTACGGCGATCGCCGCTCCTATAACGGTGGGGCTCTGCATAGTTTTCATACTGGCATCGATTTCGGGGTCTGCTCGGAAGCTCATCCACTGGATATTTATGCCGCCGCAGACGGGGTGGTGGTCTTTACCGGGCTTAAGACGGTGCGCGGGAATGCCACGATCATCGATCATGGCCAGGGAGTTTTCAGCGCCTATTACCACCAGGAAGAGTTCTATGTTGCCATGGGGGATCATGTCAAGGCCGGGCAGTTGATCGGAAAAATGGGCGCCACCGGACGTGTCACCGGCCCGCACCTGCATTTCGAGGTCTGGGTGAACAGAATCCAGGTGAACCCGCACGAGTGGTTGGATGTGGCCTTCCCGCATTAATACAGCCGGTGCCCTTCCATGCCAGATGTTTTTTGACTCGTTCCAGGAGGAAACCATGAGCGACTTGACCAACTTTCTAAAACAGGCTGATATTTTCTATCAATTTACGCCTACCCAATTGGAAATGCTGGCCAACCTGTGTGAGGAACGTACATATGGCATGGGAGAAATCATCCTGCAGGAAGGCGCCAGCAGCAAGGAATTGTATGTGATCGCTCATGGGGAGGTGGAGATCCAGGTCAATCCTGCCGTGGTCGGCGGGCCTGAGTCTCAGAATGATATGGTTACGATTGCCACCCTGCGACGCGGCCAGTCTTTTGGCGAGATTGCCCTGGTGGATGAAGGGCTGCGCTCCGCGTCTGTCCGCGCCGCACAGAAGAACACCCGGCTCCTGATCCTCGAACGCGCCAGGGTGATGTTACTGTGCGAGACTTATCCCCAATTGGGTTATCGCTTAATGTACAACCTGGCAGCAGACCTGGCGCTGAAAATCCGTAATGCCGACCTGCGGATCCGTGAAACACTGATCTATGGTAAAAAAGCCATCTAAGAAAACTCAAAGTCAACCCATCGACCAGAATTGTTACCCCCTGCAATCTGCAGATCCCTAAAAAGAATATCGGAATTGAAATCCTCCTGAAATATAAAGTCATCCAGCGAAAAACCTTGACCAATGGATGATTTTGTAATATAACCCTCGGTTTAATACGCCGTATTTTTTACAAAGAATTCCCCCTGTATTAGCATAAAAGATTACAAGTAGTTAATTCAGGTAGCGTGATGAAGGATCCGCTCTCTTCATCAAGAATAACAATTTACCTTAAAGGAGGTGGTTCCAGACATACAATAAGCCCGGTCGGCTTATACCATATGCACAATGTCGTTTACAACTTCTCGCAATTCAAACCAACTCTCTGGAGGAGAAATTTTATGAAACGCCTATACTTCGTTTTCGCTGCATTCCTGGTCGCCAGTATGGTTTTGGCTGCCTGCGGCACTGCTGCCACACCAACAGCCTCAGCGCCTGCTACTCAGGCTCCTGCAACCCAGGCTCCTGCGACCCAGGCTCCCGCAACTCAGGCACCTGCTGCCGCTGTGCCCGCCGTTTGCTCAACTGATGCAGGCGGCTGTGCCGTATTCAAACCCGATCAGACAATCAAGATTGGCATGGGCGCGCCTATGACCGGTGACAATGCGGCCTTTGGCACGGATATTTCCCAGGCCGGCAAGCTTGCTGTTTCCGATGCCGGCAAGTTCCAGGGTTTTTCATTCGAGCTGGACGCTCAAGATGACGGCGGTACCGGCGAAGGCGGCGCGGCGGTTGCCAACAAATTCGTAGCTGACCCACAGGTAGTCGCTATCGAAGGCCACATTTTCTCCGGCGCGACCGCGGCTGCCATCCCCATCTACGAACCCAAAAACATCCCCATGATGTCCCCCTCAGCCACCAATCCAACTCTGACTACGACCGGTTCCAAGGTCTTCAACCGCAACGTATTCACGGATGGCAAACAGGGAAAATTCGATGCCGAATATCTTTATAACACCCTGAAAATCACCGATCTGGCTGTGATGCATGATGGTTCGGCATATGGTCAGGGGATTGCCCAGGTAGTCAACGATTCATTCAAAGCCTTGGGTGGCAATGTGGTCGCCTTCCAGGCCATCACCCCCGGTGAATCCGACTACAGCGCGGTATTGGCCGATGTTGCTTCCAAGAAACCCGGCGCCATTTACTATGGCGGTTACACTGCCGAGGCCGTCATCCTCGTTAACGAGATGAAAGCCGCGGGCCTCGGGTCCGCAATCTTTTTCAGTGATGATGGTATTTACGGTCAGGACTTTCTCGACCGCACAAAGGCCAATGGTGAGGGTGTTTATGCCACCTCAGCCCCCTTGCCTCCCGAATCGCCTGCCAAGACAACCTTCGATGCCGCCTACCTGGCCGCTTACGGTACTGCAGCCGGCAAGCTTTCCACTTACACTTGGAACGCATATGACGCGGCAGCCGTCCTGATCAAAGACATCGAGAGCGTCGCCGTTCTTGGAGGTGATGGTAACCTGTACATCCCGCGCGCTGCCCTGGTTGCTGCAGTCCGCGCAACCAAGGACTACCAGGGTATTTCCGGTGTCATTACCTGCGACCCTACCGGTGAATGTTCAGCATCTAATCCGATCTTGAACGAGGTTAAGAACGGCGGATGGATTGTGGTACCTTAATTCATCCAGGTTCTCAATCCACGCCTGTAAGATAAGTTGAAAAATGGCGGGGCAAGCCTCGCTTGCCCCGCCATTTTTTTGTGTTACCACTCCATCTTTTAGGAGAAGGGCCATGCCCAGTGCGAAAGCGCCCGCCCGGCGGGTCAGTACGTATAAGATCGTGCAAACTGTTCTCGGAATATTATTCGCCGGATATTTGCTCTGGCGACTTTACGTTGTATTTATCGGTAACCCGGCTTACGGGTCGGATACCTGGGCGCGATTCATCATCTCCGGTGTGATCCTGGGAAGCGTATATGCATTGATCGCCATAGGCTACACTCTCGTCTATGGGATTTTGCGCATGATCAATTTCGCCCACGGTGACATCATGATGATTGGCGCATTCGGCGGTTATTTTGTCTTCGAAGCTCTCAAAGCCATTCCGGCCCCAACATTGACAGATCCGAAGTTTACCTTTTCCGATGCACATCCAATTATTGCTGTTCTCCTGGCCTTTATTGTCGGATCATCCATAGCTGCCTTGAGCGGCTTTTTTCTTGAAAAAATCGCCTACCGGCCACTGCGCGGTGCTCCCCGGCTGGTTCCATTGATCTCAGCCATCGGAGCCTCGATCTTCCTGGAAAACGCCGGGCAGTTGCTTTTTGGCACACAGCGCAGGGATTATGCCAATCCGCTTATCCTGACGCGCGGGGATGGTTGGAACCTCCCGATCGGAGGTGCGACGGTCATCCTGCCCTACACAGGTGTTTTGACGCTGGTTGTCTCCATCCTGCTCATGGTTGGGCTCTATTTATTGGTCATGCGCACCCGCCTGGGCCGTTCCATGCGGGCAGTTGCAGAGAACAAGCAGGTGGCCGCGTTAATGGGCATCGATGTGGATGGCATCATCAGCCGCACTTTCATCATAAGTGGAGCGCTGGCGGGAGCGGCAGGTGTCATGTGGGGCATTCATCTTGGCCTGGTTTACTACTATGTCGGATTCCTGCCCGGTATCAAAGCTTTCACGGCTGCCGTTTTGGGCGGCATCGGCAGCGTTCCCGGCGCGATGTTGGGTGGTTTATTCCTGGGGCTGGTTGAATCGCTCGGGCCGGCCATCCTGGGAATTAGTTTCCAACTTAAGGACGTGATCGCCTTCGCCATCCTGGTTTTGGTTCTGATCTTCCGACCAACCGGTATCGTGGGTGAGGTTCTCACTGAGGAGAAAGTGTGATGAGAAAACAAATCAAACTCTCGCTGAATGCCGGGATTACCTTCGGCATCATCACCATTTTCCTGTTCCTGGTGGGTTTCACAAGTACTGTGGCGGATATATTGGCTGAGCTTTTCCACAACAAGGCCGCCACCTCTCTCCTGGGCTTGACGCCTCAGATGCTTAATATGCTCATATTCCTCGGCCTGGTTGGCTTGTGGGCAGGCGCCTTCGGTTCGCGCAAAGAAAAGAGCCGGAGTGATGATCCCTGGGGGGTTGCTGTGCTGGACAGCCTGATCACAGGTCTTGTGCATGGATTGCTGGTCTGCGGGTTGGTTCTTTTGGTTGGGACCCTGGATCTGCGGGGTGTTCGGATGAATGTGTACCTGGCCCAGGTGCTGCCTGCAGCGGTTAAATTGTTCCTGCTCGGCAAAGCCCCTCTGGCAGGCGGGCTTTTCTACATCGTCTTCATGCTGGCAACCGGTTTCCTGGGCGGTCTTTTCAGCCGTGGGATCGGTCGCGGCAGTTGGCGGAGGCGTAGTGCCGCCGCCTGGAAAAATACCTGGGAAAGTTTCAATAGGCTTTCTTTTGTAACCCAGGTGCGTGGTAATCCGATCACCCGCTATGTAATTTATGGTCTTCTTCTGCTGCTGGTTTTCCTGGTGCCACTAGGCGCCGGACAATACTGGAACTACACCATCGGGACAGTTGGCATTTACGTTCTGCTTGGATTGGGCTTGAACATTGTAGTGGGCCTGGCGGGCTTGCTCGACTTGGGCTATGTGGCATTTTTCGCCATAGGAGCCTATACCATGGCCCTTTTGACCGCACCAGCTCCACACCATCTTTTGTGGAGCTTCTGGATTGTTCTACCGGTTGGGGTGGTTTTAGCCGCCATAACCGGTCTTTTGCTGGGCACTCCGGTGTTGCGAATGCGCGGCGACTACCTGGCAATTGTGACGCTCGGGTTTGGCGAGATAATACGGATCCTTAGCAAGAGCGATGATCTGACCGCGTTTACCGGCGGGCCAAAAGGAGTTACTGCCGTTGGCGGGCCAACCCTGTTTGGAAAGCCATTCAATAGTGCCATTGATTACGTCTACCTGATCTTCCTGGCAGTCTTGCTGGTTATTTTCGTCACCAACCGCCTGCAGAACTCGCGCGTGGGGCGTGCCTGGGAAGCCATGCGCGAAGACGAGACCGTCTCGCGCGCCATGGGCATCAACACCCTGACCCAGAAGCTGCTGGCCTTCGCCATCGGCGCGGCCTTTGCAGGCCTGGGCGGTGCGATATTTGCCTCCCGCAACCAGTTCACCGGACCGGACGATTTCAGCCTGATGGTTTCCATCAATGTGGTGGCGGTGGTGATCGTCGGAGGGATGGGCAATATTCCAGGCGTCATCGCCGGAGCGCTGGTGCTCAAAGGTCTTCCTGAAGTGTTGCGTCAGCTCCAGGATTACCGTGTACTGGTGTTTGGCGCTTTGCTGGTGGCGATGATGCTCTGGCGGCCTGCCGGGATCATCCCATCCTCCCGCCGGAAGATGGAATCCAATAAAGATACCGGGGTCACAGAGACTCCCAAAGAAGGGAGGGAAGGATGACCATTGCACTTGAAACCCGTTCCCTGACCAAACAATTTGGAGGCCTGACCGCGGTCGACTCGGTGGATCTCGTTATCCAGGAAGGCAGCATCTTCAGCGTCATTGGTCCGAATGGCGCCGGGAAAACCACTTTCTATAATTGCATCACCGGTTTCTATGAACCGGAATCCGGCGAGGTCCTGTTCTACGACAAGAGCCTGGTTGGCCTGACTCCCGATCAAGTCACCTATCGCGGCATCTCGCGCACGTACCAGAATATCCGTCTTTTCGCCAATATGAGCGCCATAGAAAACATTCTGGTCGGCGAGCACTCCCGCCTGCGTGCCAACTGGGCGGATGCCATACTGCATACGCCACGGATGAAAAAAGAAGAAAAAGCGGCAGTCGAAAAAGCCCGCCAACTGCTCAATTTCGTGGGACTGGTCGGCCTTGGGGACCAATTGGCGCGTAACCTGCCTTATGGCGCCCAGCGCAGGCTGGAGATTGCCCGCGCCCTGGCCAGCCAACCGCGCCTGCTGCTGCTGGATGAGCCTACTGCTGGAATGAACCCGCACGAGTCAGTCGATATGATGCACTTCATCCGCCGCCTGCGGGATGAACTGGGTATCACCATCCTTCTGATCGAACACGATATGCGCGTGGTGATGGGAATCAGCGAGCAAATTGCCGTGTTGGATTACGGCGCGAAGATTGCCGAGGGGACTCCCGCCGAGATCCAGGGCAATCCGCGCGTTATCGAAGCCTACCTGGGAAGTGGTGCGGCCTCCGGGCTGAATAACACCGCTGCCAGGCCCGCCTGAAGGCCAGGTACCTATGCCAATGCTCGAAGTAAACGACATCCACACTTATTACGGCAACATCCATGCGCTCAAAGGCAT
>JADGQB010000409.1 GCA_017882145.1 Anaerolineales bacterium | reverse complement strand
GCTTTGGTCCAGGTGGTGCTGCCGGGCAGGCCAAGGGCGGTCATGACGCCCAGGGCTTCCTGGCGGCCGACTTCGACATTGTCGAAGGACAGGTAAGCCGAAGCCTTGGCGGTCTTGATCAGGCGGTCATAGGAGATCACCTTCACGCCGGCTGCGACTGCCTTATCGACAGGGGTGACGGCTGCAGCGCCATCTTCGGCGATAACGATCAGGCCCTTCACGCCCTGCGAGACCATGTTATCGATCTGGTCGCTTTGCAGCTTCACGTCGTGGTCAGCTTCCTGCGTGATGACTTCATAGCCCTTCTTTTGCAGCAATTGGGTCATCTGGGCAGCTTCGACTGGCCAGCGTTCGGTCGCATAGTCGGAGAAGGAAAGCCCAACTTTGATCTTGCCGGTGCCGGTGGTGGCAGCCTTGGGGGCGCAGCCAACCAGGCTTAAAATCAGTACGATCAGCAGTGTTACATACAAGATTTTGCGAGACATCATTCAGCTCCTTTACATATTTGGTAATCGAATAGGATGTTTTCGAAGAACTTACCCATCAAGATACTCTTTTCGTGGACCTCCTTTCAGATTACAAGTGCATCAGGAAGAGGATAAATAAAAACGCCAATTTATCAGGATAACTTGGTACGCTGCCGGATCACTTCGTCCAGGACGAGCGCTACACATCCGAGTACGCAGCTGTCCGCTCCCAGCGTGGAGGGGATGATCCTGATATCTTTTTGGGATTGGATCAGACTATTCTTTTGGAACGTCTCTTTTGCGATCGGCAGCATAATATCCGAGATCTGTTCGAGCGCCCCTCCTATGATGATACAGCGCGGATTAAAAACATTTACCAGGTTACCGATCCCAATCCCCAACGACCTGGCCATTTTTGTAAAGACTTCCAGGCTGGCAGGATCGCCCGCTCTAAGCCGCGTGACCAGCTCTTCAAACGAGACTTCCTTGCCGGTCAGGCGCTGGTAATCCTGCACCCCCACGCGTGACCCGACCACGGTCTCCCAGCAGCCCCGTTTTCCGCACATGCAAGCCGCCCCCTCCGGGTCGATGGTCATATGGCCCACTTCACCCGCAAAGCCATTCCAGCCCCGGAAGACCTGTCCGGCATTGATCACGCCGCCCCCCAGGCCGATGCCGGTGCTCAAGAAAATGAAATCGTCCACATCTTTTCCATTTTTCGCCGAACCCAGATAGTATTCCCCCATGGCGGCCGCATTGGCATTGTTATCTACAAAAACGGTCAGCCCAAAACGGTTCTCCCATAAGCGTTTGAGCGGAACATCGCGCCAATTAAGATTTGGTGCATAGCGTACTTCGCCTTTCAGGATATCCACCAGGCCCCACACCCCCACCCCGATCCCCAGCGGCTGCAACCCGCAGGTTTTGGATTCCAACAGGGCCTGGTTGATCAGCTCTTCCGAGGCATCCAGGTAGGCGGCCAGATCGGCTTCATCGGGCAGGTCAATATGCTTGCGCCATTGGATCCGGGCGATGAAATCTGTCAGGATGGCTGAGACGAAATCGACCCCGATCTCGATCCCGATTGCGGCACCCCCGGCGGGATTGAGCTCGATCAGGGTGCCTGGCCGGCCGATTTTTTCCTGCTGGGCCCCTATTTCGTGGATCAGGTTTTCAGAAAGCAGCTGGTCGACGATGCGCGATACCGAACTGCGCGATAGCCCGGTATATTTTGCCAGTCCGGCGCGTGAAAGCGGTGCATGCAATCGAAGATGATCCAGAATCGTCGCACTGTTGTACTTGCGCGCCAAGCTTTGGTCGACACCAATTTGTGTCTTCATCTTTTGTATATAAATGCAACATAGTATTATTGTCACATTGGAGCACGAGTTTCAAGTGACATTTGTCATTACCTTTTGTCACATTTGTATACAAGCCTGCTTTATCATTATGACAGTCATCTTCCATTCAAGGAGACTGTAACGTTATATGCTGCAAAATCGCTCTGAGTGGTACATCAGAACTTCCTGTTCCTGCCAGGGTTCTAATATTAATCAGGATTCACTTTAAGAATACGGAGGCATCCCTTCATCATGAATATTTCCGGTTCTGAAAGCAATTATTTGTTTTTCTCATTGGTCATCCCGGCCCATAACGAGCAAGGTTATATTGATAAGGCAATTCAATCGATAACCCAGGTGGATTACCCGAAGGAAAAACTCGAAGCGATCATCATCGAGAATGGTTCTGAAGATAAAACGGATGAAATTATCAATGAATTATCCCCGGATTGGTTTCAGGTGCTCGCATCCCGGGTACCGGGCGTCTCCAAAGCCAAGAATAAAGGGATTGAACATCTTTCCGGGCATTCGGACTGGGTGGTTTTTCTGGACGCTGACACCTGGTTCGAAAAAGGATTTCTAAAAGAATTAAACGACTTTCTGCTCGCGAACAGAGATAAAAACCTGGGCTGCGGGATGCTTTCGCTGCTTCCATACCCCGATTCCCGCCAGGCCCGTTCCTGGTACAATTTTTATAATTTCGCCAACCACGTCACCCACACCACCCGTTCCATTCAGATCATCAGGAGGGACCTGCTGAGGGAGATACGCTTTGACGAAGCCCTGACATTCGATGAAGATACATTTCTGCTGCGCCAGTGCATCGCCCGCTCGAAATATTTCTTCCTGAAGACCAATAAGGTTTTTGCATCCACCCGCAGGTTTGATAAAAAAGGGTGGATCGGTCAGCTGATTGAATGGGTCTCTTATGCAACCTCATCTTACGAAAAAAAGAAGACCCTCAATTACAAGGTCGTACGCTAGCCCCTTGGTTCCATCAGCATTTTGAGCCTAATCCCAAGAAAACCACCAAGTCACTTAGACACAAAGGATCATCATCTTTTCCCTTTGTTTTTTCGTGACTTGGAGCCTTTGTGGTTAAATCCTCTAATTTCGTTATTACGGTTTACGTTTCTTCCCTTGCCCCTCTTCCTATTTCCTATTTCCCATCTCAACTCAATTTACATCGGTGTGGCAGTCACCTTCTTCTCCCGGTGACTGTCATATCCTGGAATTTATTCGACCTCCACCGGACATTGGAACAGTCTGTCTTTCACGTGGAACTTTTGCTCCCCCACGATCTCAAAACGGCCTTCACAGCGGATATCTTCCGATGAGCAACCCACCATCACCCGGATGGTACCGGCTTCCACAACCA
>JADGQB010000140.1 GCA_017882145.1 Anaerolineales bacterium | reverse complement strand
TAATTTATTTCAAAGCTACCAGAGCCTGTTGCTCGCCGAAGCCCAATCTTCCTCTGGCGTCATTCAGCAGAGTCCTGCCGTGGCGCCCGTTTTACCGGTCAGCCCCACCCCTATCAGGGACGCCTTACTGGCAGCCGTGGTCGGCCTGATGATCTCGGGCGGCGGCGTTTTCCTGGTCGAATTCCTGGATGACACCATCCGCGACCCCGTGGAGATCACCCGCAAATGGGGCGTTCCGGTCCTCGGCACCATCCTTAGCTACCCGCATGACAAGGATACCCTCATCACCGCCAAGGAACCCCGCTCCCCCATCACCGAAGCCTTTCGCTCCTTGCGCACCAATCTGCAGTTTGCCAGCTTTGATCTGCCCATCCACACCATCCTGGTCACCAGTCCCTCCCCCGAAGATGGCAAGACCACCGTCGCCGCCAATTTGGGCAGCGTCATCGCCCAGGGCGGGCGCACTGTCGTCATTGTGGATGCCGATCTGCGTCGTCCCCGCGTCCATAAGCTGCTCCAGGTTCCCAACCGGGGCGGCCTGGCCAACCAGTTCATCCGCTCCCAAGACCAACTAACTCGTTCCATCAAGCCCACCGAGGTGAAAGAGCTGAGTGTGCTCACTTCCGGTAATTTGCCCCCCAACCCCTCCGAACTCTTGGGCTCGGAACGCATGACGGAAATTCTGCACGAGCTTGCCGCTCAGTACGAAACGGTCATCCTCGATGCGCCCCCCTTGTTGGCCGTCACCGATGCCCTCGTCCTGGCCCCCCGCGTGGATGGCGTCCTGGTGGTCGTCAAGCCCAGCATCACCAAGCGCCTCGCCCTCAAGAACCTGCTCGAGCAGTTGCGCCAGGTCAAAGCCAATGTGCTCGGCATTGTCCTTAACGATGTCAAGATTTCCCGCTCGCGCTATTATAATTACCATGGTTACTATTACAGCCGCAAGTATGACAAGGGCTATGGCTATATCCAACCTGCTGCCGACCCATCCGAAGAAGCCGATGCCATCCAGCCCGCCCAGGAAACCGTCTTGAAGGGCTTTCTCGCCACGAAAAAGGAGCCTCAATCCGGGCAGGATGACGGCCCCCGCCCAACCTCGCTCTAGGCGGCCCGGAAAGAGAAAAACATCATCGATTTCAGCGAGAATGAAACTCCCGCACCTAAAGAGCCCGGATCATTGCTAAAAAAGTAAGCTTTCACCTCAAAACACTATCGATCCTTCGGCTTGAAAGAAATGAATAGACTCGCAATTAATGATGAACGAGGTGAGGTTTGTCCCTATCTGGGTTCACAGGATGACCCTGAGACCGCCCTTTGGTATCCGTCTTTATGAAATCTTCTCCATCTTGCGAAGAGCTGAAAGTCATCCTGGACAATGTCCACACACCCGAAAACCTGAACAACCATCCTTGGGTAAACAGCCTGGTGGTGGTTCAGGGGATTTTGGAGGAGAAATCCCTGGGGCAGAAAGCTCCAGGTTTCCAGCTTATATCTGTTTTAGGCAGCCTGTTCCGCCAGATGATGCCCGGTACGCCGCCCCGGCGCGGAAAACGGTTGGATACCGGCTGGGGTCAGTTCGGCATGCTGGCGGCGGAATATTTCGCTCCGTTCTTCTATCGCACGCCTTATTGCACGTCTCTGCGAGATGCCTGGGGCAGGATCGATCAGGTCATCCCGTTTTTTGTGTTTGGCAAAGATGGATGTGATGTGCCCGAGAGCGAAGCTGCCCGCTACCGCTTGTTCGATGATGAGACAGAGCCGGTCCCGGTCAGTACGCTCAGCGATTGGCATACCCAAGGCCTGCAAAGATTAGCGGAGCTGTTCCTTGAGCATGAAAAGCACTTGAGCCAAAAATTATCCCGGGTTTCGCCGGTTCTGCACCCCGCGAGTCTGCAAAGGGAACCGAATTCGAGTTTGCCAGCTGAACCGGGTACTCCAAAGCCCTCCCGGCGGCATGCAAAACTAGTCTGGCGCTGGGGCTGCCTGGTATTGGTTGTCCTTCTTCTGGCCGGGTTGCTCCGGGCAGGGAATAAGACCTGGCATATCTACCAGGAGGCAAAAGTGGTCAAGGCCGACCTGGATAGAATTCAAGTCCTGCTAAAAAACAAACCGGGGATAGAGATAATTGGGCAGGCCGAGCCGCTGCTTTTCTCCTCCAGACAAGATTGGACAGTTTTGCGAACGGATGTTGGGCCTTACCTCTGGATGGGAAAGTATTTGACCTGGGTGCCAACCTATGGCGGTGACCTGTCCCAGGTCGAAACTTTGTCGGATCTGGCAACTGCTTTGTTGGATACCGCCAACGAATCCATCCAGGCGGCCAGGCCGCTCTGGCAGGCAGTCTATGGCCAAGAACAGCCTCCCAAATTATCTGCCCTTACGCATCTGCTCGTGCAGGCCCAGCCGCACTTATCCCAAGCCAGCAGTGATTTGAATGATGCGATCGCGGCGCGTGGCAAGCTGGATATTGCGCAACTTTCCCCTGAGATCCGCAGCCTGGTGACGGATAAGATGGATCCGAACCTGCCGCTCCTGCAGGAGGGGTTGACGCTTGCCATGGCGCTTCCGAAACTGGCCGGCGCTTCGGCTTCCGGTCCGCAGACGTACCTGATCTTTCTTCAAAACGAGGATGAACTGCGCGCCACCGGGGGCTTCTTGACGGATGTGGGCACGATCGTCGTGAAGGATGGGGGCGTATTAAGTTCCAACTTCGAGGATTCGTCTGCTCTGAATGATCTGACAAAACCCTACCCGCCCGCTCCCTGGCAGTTGGAGCAGTATATGGACGCGCATATGCTGCTGCTGCGGGATTCGAACTGGTCGCCGGACTTTCCTACTTCGGCAGCCCTGGCGCAATACTTATATGCGTACACGCGCTTCCATACCTCCGATGGGATCATCGCGATTGACCAGCATGCGGTGCAAATGCTCCTGACAGTACTTGGACCGATCACACTGCAGGATGTTTCTTACTCGATCACATCCGAGAATGTGATTGATTACATGCGGGCGGCAAAATATAACAATGCGAGCGGACCGATCGTTTTTGACCGCCGGAAAGATTTCATAGGAGAACTGGGAAATGCGATCTTGGTCCGAATTCAATCTGGCCAGGCTGCCTCTCTGGAAACGTTAACAAAGGTTATTCTTGAAGCGCTTAATGAACGGCATATTTTGCTTCAATTTTCAGATCCGGCTATGCAGAACTTGGTTGCCGGTCAGGGTTGGGATGGTGCGGTAAGGCCCGGCTCTGGGGACTTCCTGATGGTGGTGGATTCGAACATTGGATTTACAAAGAATAGTATGGTGATCGAGTCGAAATTCACTTATAATATCGATCTTTCCAATCCAGTTGCACCGACCGCCAGCATTAGGATTGTTCAAACCAACCATGCCACTGGAAACATCCCCTGTCTATCCCTTGACGCCCCAACCCGTGCCGCTTCACATTCTTATCAAGATTCTGTTAACCGTTGTTATTGGGATTATTTGCGTGTTTACGGGCCGGCAGGAACACAATTATTGAACGCTACTCCTCACGCGGTGCCCGGAGATGCGATGCTGGATGGGGTGGGTGTGCCGGCCCGGGTGGATACCCTTAACGAGGGTATTCCGGGTATCCAGGGTTATGGTACTTTGCTTTTAGTCCCGATCGGTGCCAACCTGGAAACGGATTTCCTATTTGCGCTGCCTGCCAAGGTTCTTCAAGCAAGTGCTGACAACAAGACCCAGACCTACACTCTGCATGTACAAAAGCAACCCGGTACCCTTGCGATCCCGATCAGCCTCTGTGTGCGCTTGCCTGTCGGAGCGGATTTGGTAAAAGCTACAGCAGGAGGAAAATTCGATGCGGGGCAATGGTGCATGAGCGGGGACTTAAACACAGACATTCATGTCACGCTGGCGTTCACGGTCCCTTAGCCGGTGGTCCGTCAAACATTTCATTGGATGGTAAATAGGAAAGCGTAGTAATCCGGATGAAATCCGGACAAATTGATTCTGGAAGCTGTATAATTATGATTGAGAGGATATAAAAAATAGAGAAGGAGAACACGAAAAATGAATAAAAATCTGCGTTTTATCCTTGCGGCGGTGCTGCTGGCCGTTATTGCAGCCTTAGGCTTCAGTCATGGCGCCTGGGCGGGACCGCTGGCGGATGGGACGGTTCCATCCTGCCCCAACACCGGGACCATTTATACGAGGGGAATTATTGTCACCTGCCGTGCGCTGGTTGAAGTAAGATGGCTTCCGCGCGGCTTTTCGGTTACTTCCACGGAAATTGATATCAGTTCTCTGGGACTGCCACGCCACGGAACGTCCTCCTTTGGGGTGCAGATAACCCTTTCTGACAATAACCACAGGTCTTATCCGTTCATGTTGGTTAGCGTTTGTTTCCCTGACCCCACCAGGAAAGGGATCATTTACCGTTATTGGCCGAAAGCGGATTGGCATGATTATTTCAAAAGCAATGAAGCGGGCCGGTGGGTTGTTACCCCGACCTTCCACATGACGAAAAAGTCAGTTGGCTATACCTGTACACAAACCTGGCTTCCAGGCATTTACACGATTGTGTACTAATCCACCAGCACGAACGGATTAGATAAATATTCTGTAACCCATCTGCGGTGGGGAAGAGTCAAACTCTCCCCACCGCTTGATATTATTATGACAAATTCCCGTTCTTCGGTTCATTGGATACTCGTTGGCATCCTGATCCTTTCGCTTGGCGCCGTCTACGCGGCCACGCTGGCTCCCGGCCTGAGTTGGGCAAACAACGGTGCGGATGGGGGCGATTTTATCTCCGCCGTGGCCACCAGAGGCATCCCTCACCCGACCGGATATCCCACCTATCTTCTGCTGGCTGGCGTCTTCGGGATGATCCCACTGGGAAGCCTGGCCTTCCGGATGAACCTGTTTTCGGCAGTCTGTACCATAGCCGCGGCGATAATGGTTTACTGTGCAGTGGCTCGATTCCTGGCAGAGAGGCGCCTGAGCTGGCTGGCGGGTGGCATCGCAGCGTTTGCCTTTGGGCTGTCTCCGCTGGTATGGTCGCAGGCGGTTATCACCGAGGCTTATGGCCTGCAGACGCTCTTAGTGGCCTTGATCGTCTATCTTTGGAGCTATGGAATAGACCTCAAACCAGGGCGGCTGATCATCTATGATATCGTATCCGGCCTGGTGGCGGGCCTGGCCCTGGGCAATCACCTGACCAGCCTATTGCTCCTGCCGGTGGTGTTCGCGATGGGCGGTGCCATTACTAAGGAGCCATCTGAAACGCCCGGTAGATTCCAGAACAGGTCGCGTGGCTGGAAGATCAACCGGGCTTCGCTCGCAAGGAGGTTCGGCGCGTTGTTGGCGGGTTTACTGGTTTATCTGGCACTTCCACTGCGAGCCATGGCCAACCCGCCGGTCAATTGGGGTGATCCGGTTACGCTGCAGAATTTCCTGACTTTGGTCTCGGGCAGGTTATATTCCGGCCTCGTCTTTTCCTTACCGGCAGATTATATTTTGCCCAGATTGCAGGTTTGGGCGCATCTGCTCAGCGACCAATTCGGCTGGCTCGGCCTTGCGATCGGTATCTATGGATTGCTTTTCAGCCAGATGCAGGGCCTCAAAAGAATTTATCCCGGCCTGGCCTGGCTCTTCATCGTTTTTTCGATTTTCTCGATTGGCTATAACTCCTACGACTCAGATGTCTACCTGATCCCGGCCTTCCTGGTGGCAGCCATCTTGGTGGGAGTGGGGGTCCTGGAGTTGGTGGAATGGGCCAGCCGGTGGAGGAGTTGGGGGGGTATAATAACTGGGATTGTGATCCTGATCGGATTGATCGTACCGGCAGTCTTCCATTACCCGCAAGTTGACGCCTCTCATGATGACCGGGCTGAGAATTTCGGGCAGGCAGTATTCCGCTCCGCACCAGCGCAGGCGATCATCTTCACGCAAGGCGATCAAGCCACCTTTGCGGTGCGCTATTTCCAGTATGTGTTGCACCAACGCCCGGATGTGGCGCTGGTCGTGGCCAACCTGATGCCTTATGACTGGTATCGTGCTGGCTTGGCCTTCACATATCCGACCCTGCATGTTCCGGTGCAGGCTGACCAGGATTGGAGTGGGACAGTTATCCAGGCCAATCCGGGGCGGCCAGTGTGTGAAGTCTCATATTTGCAGGTAGCTGAAATTTCCTGCCATTAAAGGAGAAGAAAACAATGAAAACGAGATTGGCGTTTGTGCTAGTGCTATTGCTGGCTGCCTGTTATAGCCCAACGGCTCCTCTTGCCACCCCGACGGTTCCTCTTGCCACCCCGACGGTTCCGGCTGCAATGGTAACGGTTCTTCTTGCCACCCCGACGGTTCCGGCTGCAACGGTAACGGTTCTTCCTCCAACTGCCACCTTGCCGCCGATGAACCTGACCCCTGCAACACCGGCAGCCAGTGAGATTGCGAGCTTGTCAGGCAATGCTCCCGCAACCGGCGAACCCTTTACGATAACGGCGAATTCCAATCTGCGGGTAAACTGGCAGCAGGCCAGCACCGGCGATTTCGTTCTGGCTATAACCAATACCGACCCATCCCAGACAGACACTGCCAATGGCCAGGTGGTGTTTGAGTCGATCACCGGGCCAAGTGCCATGTTTTCGGATTATGAATTTATTCCAGGTCAGTACCAGATCGTGGTCGAATCCGCGGATGGTCCCTGGAAAGTGTGGGTGGATTATGTTGGCCCTGGAGAATAATAATTGCTGGTGCAATTCTGGTGCAGATGGGATAGAACCAGTAGAAAATTGAGAAAATATGGACAGAAAAAACCCCTGCTTGTCTTATCGGGGAGGAATTAAGTGGGAGGAGCTGGTTGGTCATAGGAGTGGTCGGATGATAATGTTGCACAGCGGGAGATGTACTGATTGACCAGGCAGTTCATGGTTGCTAGAGGATCGTGATGCAAGCGTTGGATGAACTGGCGTGGGTGTTCAGATAGGCGGAGGCGGGTTCGCCAGACCCGATACTGCTCCAGCGGCACTGACGGATCTGTTCCAACAGAGTGGCTTCGCTTTCCGCCTGAAAGAGAACCTGCGCTTGTCCAAAGTCTCTGAGTTCCCGGGTGGATTTCCGTCCACTGATGCGCCTTTGTCGGCGGCGTAGTCGCTCGAACAGGCTTTCCATCTGCAGGTTATCCTGCGGCAGACCGGGGATATCATACGACTATGCTCGTGTCAAGGTGCTAGGTGGTGAAATCATTGGCGGCTGGGACCGCATGGATCGCCAGAACCAGATCCTGAAATTGATCCTGGTCAAACTGCTCGAACCGGCCAATCTCGTCAAGGTACCCGCCCTGGTCCAGCAGTTCCAGAACGATTTCACCACCGACCTCAGCCCTGAGCAGATCACCAACCTGACCTGTATAGTTGAAAAGGTTTCCCCTGACCAGATCACCAACCTCCAGGTGGATAAGACCATGATCACCGGCCCCGGCCCCGATGATTCCATGATCGCCAATACAGATATGGTCAAGCAGTTCTTGCAGACCCAGTTGGCTCCTTAGGCGCGATTGCCCTCCCTCCCTACCGCTCATAGCTTCCTCCATCTACCATCCTTTAGCTGGAGCGGTTTCTGCATTCCCACAACCGGTTGTAATGGCTTCAGCCGTTCAACTCCATCGAATCGCTTTAGTAACATCTTCAGCCGTTTCCTTCAACCCAACCGGCGATTACACCCTCCACTACAAGTCTAAGGGATAATTAACCGTAATCCCAAAAAACTGGCGGTCAAAAGACCGCCAGTTTTCGCGTCTATACGAGAATAATTTGTAGGGCGGAATGGCATTCTGCCACTAAAAATAGGTGTCATTGCGAAGCGGCGTACTTCCGCTGAAGCAATCTCCTAAGGAACCTGTGGTTTTCGTAATCTAAAACTCCTGCCCCTTTTCCACCATCTCCCTCAAAAACTTCTCCCGGTTCGCCGCTCTCGCCGTCTTTCCGCTGGAAGTCTTCACCAGCCAGTGCTTGCCCACGATGTGCACATAGCGCAGCGCCACCGCCGAGCCGCGCGTCACCGTCGCCCGGATCATGTTGGATATCTTCTGCTGCTCAGCCGGATCGGTGCTTTCCACTTCGGCCACCATCACAACCTCCTCCGTGCCGGTGGCGTCATTGAACACCCCAAACGCCGAGGCGCGCCCGGCGTGTACACCCGCAACTTCGTAGGCCAGCAGTTCCAGGTCCTGTGGATAAATATTCTTTCCGCCCACGATGATCAGGTCTTTCTTGCGGCCTGTGATGTACAGCTCGCCGTCCACCAGGTAGCCAAAGTCCCCGGTCAGGTACCAGCCGTTGGTAAAGGCTTTTTCCGTAGCATCCGGGCGGTGGTAATATCCGCTCAGCATGCAGTTGCTCTTGAGCGCCACCTCGCCAACCGTCCGGTCCGGCAGCGCATGCCCGTGACTGTCCAGGATGCTTACGGCGGTGTTCGGGATGGCTTTTCCTGCTCCGAGCATCCGGATCACCGGTTTCTCAGCGATTGACGGCCGGGCCACCTTCTCAACTTGCAGGCTCTCCCGATCCACATCTTCAAACACCACCGGCCCGCCGATTCCGCCCTGGGTTACCGCGAAAACGTTCTCCGCCATGGCGTAGCAGGTAGTCAAAGCCTCATACCGCAGGCCCAAACCCCTGAACCGTTCAAAGAAGGCCTGGTGGGAATCCCAACGCATCGGCTCGGAACAGTTCGAAATGGCCCGCCACGAGCTCAGGTTCACCCCTTCCAGGTCGCGGTCGCGGATCTTCTGGGCGCAGAAATTGTAGGCAAAGTTTGGTAGCCAGGAGAGCGTCCCCTTATATTTCGAAACGGCTTGCAGCAGCCGGTAAGGAGCCCGTATCCATTCAAACGGGGACAGGATCACCAGCGGATACCCCAGCAGGATTGGCATCAGCCAGCAAGCGATCAGCCCCATATCATGGTAAAGGGGCAGCCAGGACACAAATACATCCGCATCGCTCAGCCGGATGGCTTTACTATAATCGGTCAATTGGTTGATGACAGCCTGGTGGCTGAGCGCAACCCCCTTCTGCAAACCGGTGGTCCCGGAGGAGTGCTGGAGCAGGACGATATCCTCGGGCTTGCGCTGCAGACCTCCAAAGGCAGCGAAATCCGGCGACCGTGGACCCTCCACCTGGTCGCTGGTGATCACGGCCTTGACCGAATCCTCCCCGGGTTTAAGCGCCCCGCGCACTTCCGCTTCGAAATCCCGGTAAGTGATGATGGCGCTCGGCTGGGTAACCGACACCAGCGCAGCCAGGTCAGCCCGGTAGCGTTCCGGAAGTAGTTTTTCGGTCAGAAACGGCATAATGGATGGGATTGCTCCGTGCAAAATGGCGCCGTAATAAGCATACAACAGGTCAATCCCGTGCTGCAGGATCAGGAGCACCACATCCCCCGGCCGAATCCCGTTTTGCGAGAAGGTTTCCACGTAGCCCGCCGCGCCGTGGATCAGTTCGCGGTACGTCACCGGGCGGTCGGGTTGGCCGCCGTGCAGGATCGTGACGCTGATTTTGTCAGGGCTAGAATCGTAATGATTCTTGAGTAAGCTGGAAAAATTCGGCATGTTACTGGCGGGATTGGATGAGTGCGATCAGGCCGTTCAGGCTGTCGAAGGTCGAGGCGTTGAGTTCGGAATCGTCAATGTGGACTCCAAAGTTGTCTTCGACGAATAATGCCAGGTCCACCAGATGAAATGAATCGATCAGACCACTGGTAAGCAGGGCTTCATCCGGCTGAATGGTGCGGCCTGGCTGTCTAAGGATATCTTTTGCAAGGTAATCGGCGAGCTTGGCTTTAATCTCATCGGAATTCATAAAATCCTCCAGGTTTTTTTGATGCGAGCCCCAATCATATCATGGGAGAGGCAGCCAGTCAGCATTTGTGATTGCCAGATAATCCGGGCTGGTCAGGTTAATGGCCGCCCCCAG
>JADGQB010000139.1 GCA_017882145.1 Anaerolineales bacterium | reverse complement strand
TGAATGATCGGCAGACTTCCCCCGCTGTTTGTCCTTGGGCAAGAAGCACTTCCGCTTCCCTCAGTTTGCTAATGATCTGTTCGATGGTGTAGTTCTTTCGTGGCATTTGACCTGTCTCCTTGTCTGAATCCTAACATGAAAGTTGGATCAGTTCTTGGGGGGCAGGTCAATCATGTCAGGTGTTTTGTTAGCAATGCCGTTGAATGGGGCGCGCCTACCGGCTTCAACGTCGGACCCGCGTCTCGCCAACATGACAGCCTTCGAGGTCCAGCAGACTTATATAGGCCTGCAATTCCGGATGATCCTGTTATTCCAATCGCTTATCCTGCCGGCAATCATCGCGTCGTACAGCATTGTCGGTGAAAAGAACAACCGCACCCTGGAACCGCTCCTGGCTGCGCCGGTGCGCACCTGGCAACTGCTGCTTGCCAAGGCACTGGCTGCCCTGATTCCGGCCGTGGCGGTGACCTGGCTCAGTTCCTTGATTTTCACAGGTGAAGTCGCAATGCTCACAGGACCGGCGCAGTTTGGGCTGATCGTCACTCCCGGCTGGCTGGTGGCTGTGTTCCTGACCGTCCCGGTGATGGTGATGATCCCGATTGCCCTGGCAGTGATGGTCTCATCACGGGTAAACGACCCGCGTTCGGCCTCCCAACTCGCATCGCTGCTGTTCGTCATCCTGCTGCTGGGGGTCGAACTGAGCGGCAGCCTGCTGATATTGAGCGTATCATTCACTTTAACCTTGACGGCCGTCCTGGCAGCAATTGGCGTGTTCCTGCTGTGGAGCGCCACGCGCATTTTCCAGCGCGAGGTTATCCTGACACGCTGGAACTAGATTTGTAATATAAAAATCAATTAAAGAAAAAACGATCCATTTAAATTGCTCCCCTGATCTGTTTGATTAGGCTCAAACATAATTGTATAGTTCTGAAAGGATCCTTTTTATTATGACAAAAGCCTCTTTATACCGTCTTAGCGGTAGTGCGTTATTTTTTGGCGCATTGCTTTCCGCGGTGGGTTATTTGTTGAAACCTGTGGTTGGACATGACATCAGTTTCTATTTCAATCCGCTTTACCTTCCATCTTCCCTGCTGACATTTATCGGAGCTGTATTCATGCTAATGGGCTTGCCGGGGATGTATGCCCATCAAGCCAGACAGGCTGGCACACTTGGCATGGCTGGCTTTACAGTTGCATTCGTGGGATTAATGGTCCTGGAAGTAGGCACCGGGCTGTTATACGCATTCATTCCACCCCTTCTGGCTTCCAACTTCGTAACGCAGTTCCTGGTCAGCCAGCCCAAGGGCGGAGGCTTCGAAGGCCAAATGGGAGCCGCTTTTCTGGTTTTCTTCCTGATTGGCCTGCTGGGCTCTAACCTCGGTGGCTTGATATATGGGATCGCAACCTACAGGGCGCGGGTATTCCCACGCGGAGCAGCAATTTTGATATTTGGTGGCGTGATTATTGGGTTCCTGTTGAGCATCGTAAACAACCCGGTGATCGGTGACCGGCCAATCATCCTGATGCTGGCTGGCTTTGCCTGGTGTGGGATCTTCCTCTGGACCGGACTTCGGGAGAAAGGTCAAGCCGGAGCCTTAAGCGAATACAGCCCGAGGGAAGGCAAGCCCGCCTGAAGGAGTATTGACTTAATAGAACTAATATTCTATAATAAAGGTAATATTAGTCAGCAATGTGCTTTGTCCTACCTGCTGACTTTATGCAACCCACAACAATCCCCTGGAGGCAGGATGAGAAAAGTGCTCTTCTTTATGATGGTAACTCTGGATGGCTTTTTCGAGGGGCCAAACCATTCAATAGACTGGCACAATGTCGATGAAGAATTCAATATGTTTGCGAACGCACAGCTCGATTCTGTGGATATGCTCTTATTCGGCAGGATAACCTACGAGCTCATGGCAGCTTACTGGCCTACCCCAAGCGCGGCCAAAGACGATCCGTTGATTGCCAAGAAAATGAACCAGACACCTAAAATTGTCTTCTCCAGGACACTCAACAACACCGCATGGCAAAATACCAGGCTGATAAAAGAAAATATCGTGGAGGAGATATCGAAACTCAAAGCTGAGCCGGGCAAAGACCTGATACTATTTGGCAGTTCCGACCTGTCGGTGACGTTGATCCAATACGGTTTGATCGATGAATTTCGGATCATGGTAAATCCGGTAGTGCTGGGGAATGGCACAACGTTATTCAATGGGATCCGGGAAAGACTCAATTTGCGATTCCAGAAAGCACAGACATTTCATTCCGGGAATGTCTTACTTTATTACCAGCCGGAAATGAAACCGGCTAATCTTTGATAAATGATAAAAACTCATAAGGAGACTCCATGCAAAAAATAACCACGTTCCTATGGTTCGACAACCAGGCTGAAGAGGCCATGAATTTTTATTGTTCACTATTTAAAGATTCGAAGATCCTGAGCGTCTCACGTTATGGAGAAGCCGGACCTGGGCCAAAGGGACAGGTAATGACCGGCACATTCCAATTGAACGGGCAGGAATTCATGGCATTGAACGGCGGCCCGGAATACAAATTCACGGAAGCCGTATCGTTGTTCGTAAACTGCGAAACCCAGCAGGAAGTGGATGAACTGTGGGGGAAACTTTCGGAAGGCGGAGAAGAAGGACCTTGCGGCTGGCTAAAGGATAAATATGGTTTATCCTGGCAAATCGTTCCCTCTCTCTTAGGCAAATTATTGAGCGATAAGGATGCCGCGAAAGCACAACGGGTGATGCAGGCCATGCTTAAAATGAAAAAAATTGACACCCGCATACTACAGCAAGCGTATGAGCAAAGCTGATCTTAAATTCCGCAATTCCATAGTTGAAGGCCAACATGCCGGCTGAAAGTATAGGCCTCCGGCGGAAACAGACCGCCGTAAAATTCCTGGAAATGGTGGGAGCTGGGAAGATCGATGACGCATACCGGGAGTATGCCGAACCGAATGGAAAACACCATAACCCGTTCTTTTCGGCAGGGTTCAAGGCGCTGCGGGAGGCCATGAAAGAAAATGCCCTTCAATTCCCAGGCATGCGCCTGACAGCCAAGAATGTCATCGGCGACGGCGATCTGGTCGCTGTCCATTCCCATGTTGTTCTGCGTCCGGGCGAGCCAGGGCTGGCAACCATTCATCTGTTCCGCTTTAAGGGAAACAAGATCGTTGAGATATGGGATATCGGCCAACCTGTACCGGCTGATTCGACCAACCAGGATGGAATGTTCTAAAAAAGGAGAAAATATCATGGAAAAGAGCATAACCATATCTGACACCGTAAAGGAGAACATGGGCGGCGAGTACGCCATCGTGAACGGACTCAAGATTTATTATGAGGTGCATGGCGAGGGCGAACCATTGATCCTGCTGCACGGAGGCGTGGGTGCAAGCGAAATGTTCGAGCCCTTGCTGCCTGCACTTGCCAAGACGCACAAAGTAATCCCCGTACATTTGCAGGCCCACGGTCACACATCGGATACCAACCGGCCGCTCCGGTTTGAATCCATGGCCGATGATATTGCGGGTTTACTGAAGCATCTGGACCTGGAGCATGCTGATATCCTGGGCTACTCACTGGGAGGCGGCGTTGCCCTGCAGACCGCCATCCGGCACCCGGAAATCGTACACAAGCTTGTACTCATCTCGACCCCCTTTAAGCGGCATGGGTTTTACCCGGAGGTCCTGGAAGGCATGGCACAGGTGGGCCCTGAGTCTGCGAAGTTCATGAGCCAGTCCCCGCTGTACCAGCTTTATCCGGACGTCAATTGGGCGGAGCTCTTCACAAAGCTCGGAAACCTGCTACGCCAGGAATATGATTGGTCGGAGGGTGCCGCAGCGCTGAGACCACCGCTAATGCTCATCTACGCGGATGCGGACGCAATCAGCACGGCGCACGTATTGGAGTTTTTTGGATTGCTGGGCGGCGGACGGCGGGATGCCGGCATGGATGGTTCCTTAAGGCCGGCCGGGCGGCTCGCCGTCCTACCTGGCATGACCCACTATGACGTGCTAACCTACCCAGATCTTGCCTCAATCGTCACTTCCTTCCTCGAGCTGCCCATGCCAAAAGCCGAATAGCAACCAGCCTGGAAAAACCCGGCAGGTGGATTAACTGATCCCATAAAGAATATCATGAAAAAAGATCCAACCAAAGAACTGGAGAGCAATTGGCCAAAGCTGGCTGCACCTGCACGCCGGGCACTTTCTGGAGCGGGCTTTACGCGCCTCGAACAACTGACCCAAGTCAGTGAGTCGTCGATCAAAGATTTGCATGGCATTGGGCCAAATGCCCTCGAACAGCTTCGGCACGCCCTGGCTGCCAAAGGGCTTTCATTCGCTGAGCAGGAGCAGAAGAAAAAATGAAAACAAACGATACACAAGCTGTCATGACCGCCTCGCAGCATATCGACGATCAGATCGCCGGGTTGGGAGATTGGCGCGGCGAAATAATGGGAAAGTTACGGACCTTGATCCTTGCGGCAGCCCCGGACATCACTGAAGAGTGGAAATGGGATACTGCGGTCTGGTCGTACAAGGGAAACGTGGTTGCCGCCAGCGCTTTCAAGGACCACGTGAAACTCAATTTTTTCAAAGGAGCCTTCCTAAAAGATCACCAGGGACTCTTCAACGCCGGGCTGGAGGCCAAGTCGACACGTTCCATTGATTTTGCCGAAGGCGACAAGATCCGGGATTCAGCCGTGCAGGAATTAGTCCGCGCGGCAGTAGCGTACAACCTGTCCGCAGGCAGGTAAAATAAGCACTTCTGAATTCATCCGGTTCAGTATCGGGCCGGAGGTATGAGTGAGGTCAAGGCATGTGCAGAAATATCAAACCTCTGTTCAACTTCGAACCGCCGGCAACCGAATTGGAAATCCACGAAGCCTCTTTACAATTTGTGCGCAAGGTGACCGGCTTCAGGAAACCATCGAAAGCCAACGAAGCCGCTTTCGAGGCGGCTGTCGATGCGATCGCGGCCGCCGCCGGCCAGTTACTCAATTCGCTCGAGACGAATGCACCGCCACGCGACCGTTTGGTAGAGGCCGCCAGGGCGCATGCACGCGCTGAGCGCAGGTTTGCTGCCTGAAGGGTGCCGACTTATGATCGGTGAACCCAAACTGGAATATCGCGATAAACAGCGTTACGTTGCAATCCGCACACAAGTACCCATTCCTTTCGGGAAATACCTTGGTCCATTATGGGATGAGGTGACCCGCTGGTTAAAAAACCAGGGGCTCGTCTCAACCGGCCCGGCAATTATTCGTTACCTGACCACAGATATGTCCAAAAAGCTGGATATTGATGTAGGCTTTGTAATCGATCAAGCTGTGACAGGCGATAAACGCATCACCGCGGACGTTCTTCCGGCAGGACAGTATGCCACCCTTTTATACACCGGGCCCTACAAAGGAAAGGGTATTTACAAAGCGACGGTGGCGATCCTCGAATGGGCGAAACAGAATCAAATTGTCTGGGATACAACCGTCAAAGAAGATGTCGAGTGGTGGGCTGGAAGGGTCGAATGGTATTTAAGCGATCCGGCGATCGAAGCGGATACGCACAAATATCGTACCGAACTAGCCTTTTTAACTGCATGAAATAAACCGGCAAGCCCCGCATTTGAGCCGGGCGACCGGTTCCTGAAGTATGCAATTCCTGCCGGTCAATGCAATCTGACCGGCAGGGTATGGCCTTAAGGAATGGCGAGCCTACATTTGTATCCGGGTATTCGCGACCACGAACTGATAGTCGATGAACTCAACGGGCGCCAGGCATTCCGGATAAAGCACGGAAGAAAATTTTTTGACGGCCGCCGATTCGGAATGGATCCTATCGGCATCGGCATCGCGGAAGACGAAAATATGCACGAATTTAGTCGGATCGTCACGCTCCTGCCAGACTTCATAACGCAGGGTCCCTGGCTCATTTGAGCGGACATAGGCAACAAACTCACGAATAGCTGCCAGAACGCGTTCCAAGGCTTCCGGATGGATCTGATAGCGGGCGAGTTGCCGGACCTCATGTTTGTCAGTATCACCTACAGCCATATCTACCTCCGTTTCAAATACCAATAAGCTACCGTAATTTCCGGGATGGTACCGCCAATGGCAGGCAATTGTCAATATCCATCTGAACCGTAGCGCTTGTGAGGCAGGCAAAATAGGGCTCAACCAGCCAGGAAAGACAGCTTTAGGGGCGTTACACCTGGTTATGAAATATTGCTGAACGACCTACTTATTTTGGATCTTTGCGAAATCTTCTAAAGGTCCACGAAGTGTACGAATAAGAGAAGATCGGCATCAAGAACCAAATTGCGTAAACAATGTAGACGCTCACGAAAACCAGCGGTATGGTTACGACGATGATAAGGGGAGGATATAACCACAGACGCGCAATCAGTTTGATCACATTCGGGCCGATTTCACCATCCAGCAGCTTGCCGCGCTGTGAGGCATGTAACCACATGATCCAGGAGGTCAGGCAAAGCAAGGCTGTATTGAACCCAAATACGATCAGGGCCAGGGGCTGGAGCGGATAGCGACCCAGAATGTCTGCCGAGGCAGGCATGAGAACAACGAACATAAGCGATAGGAGATATAGCCAAACAAAAAGTCCATCGGCATGATCAATGTGCATCATGGTCCGTTGGTGCACATCCCATTGTTGAGCAATCAATAGAAACGCAAAAACAAATACGAGCAGTTTCGGCAAAAGCTCCCAAAGGCCTTGAGCCAATGCATTGGATGCAATCTGCGGTAACCTGATATCCAAAGCCAACAGCGTCAGGGCGAACGCGAAGACCGCATCTCCCAGCGCCTCCAGCCGGGATAAGTTGGCAACTCGATATAATTTTCCTTCAGTTTTTTTGGTGCGGAGCGGCATCGCTGTAATTCTCCTTTTACAAATCCCTTTTTATTGATCAACCAGCAGCCGCACATCCGGATCAGAGTGCGAATAACTTACTATGGCTACATCCAAATTCGAATTTCTGTAAAGCATCAGAGCCCGTTGGAGGCTTTCGGTAATCCAACTGATTTTATTTCCAAAGGCGCTTCCGCCAACCAGGGTCAGGAAGACGTGATTGTTGCCGGTGTTAAGCGAATTCAAAATGGCTGTACAAATTGTGGCTTCGTAAGAGGCCTCCAATACCAGCCTGGCAAAGGGTTCCCAAGGAGCATGGATTTGACTGCAATAGGCAAGCGGCAAGGCCGAGCAATAGGCCTGTGTGACGGTATGTTTTAGGTTGTTCATCGTCACCTGGGTGTTCCATTGAACACCGATCCTTAAGAACTGCCGTAACCGATCAATTTCTCCTACAGAGGCGCCGTTAAGTCGGCTAGATATCTCAATGAGACCAGGCTCGGTTGGTATGGCGTAACCGTTGCGCATTTTCCAAAGTCTTTGCCCGGAATTATCCAGGGCGGATCCGAGGTCCGCAAGACAATCGATCTGGTTATTTGAGGATTGCCCGACCTGGCCATTTACCACAGCAAAATAGTTCCGATAAATCGTGCCCGCACCGGCCGTAATGGCGCAGGCTGGTCCCTGTGTATGGTCATTCTCATATCCTCCGACGCCCATTTCTGGCGTCATATCCGGCCCAGTCATTTCAAGCAGATTGAATTGAGAAGCCACCTGGAACAAGCCCCCGGCATTGGATTCATCGGCATGTAAGGCGGTTACATCCCCAACAACTTCGCGGAGTGATAGCTTCCCAATTTTGTGGCCACTGGAGGCGACACGTTTGCGCAGCTCTCCCAAAGAGGGTGTCTCCAGCCGGCCGAAAGCGAATGTCTTCCGGTTTACGAGGGAGGTCAAGGTATCTCCATTAACAGCAATATTCTCACGAACCTGGTCCGGGGACGTTTCCCGAAAGCCGGTCAAAACTTCAAACCATGTCATTGGTTACTCCAAGAGAAGGATTGGAAGGAAACGCTTGTTTCGTAAGCTGGCATTAATCCTGCCCAGTTAATTCAGCACTGACCAGGAACCTCGGCGGCTTGCGGATTTTCGTCGCCTGCTCGAAGGCAAAGGCCAATTTAATCAAGGTTGGTTCCTGCCAGGCTTTCCCAAAAAACGAAAGGCCGACCGGCAGCCCAAAGATATAACCGGCCGGCACGGTTATATGAGGATAGCCTGCCACAGCGGCGGGTGTCGTGCTTTCCATATCCCAATTGATGGCGTCGCCATTCACCAAATCGATCATCCATGCCGGTCCGCCGGAGGGAACGATCAGGGCATCCAGGCGGTGCTTGGTTAGCGCGAGGCGGATGCCTTCCTGGCGGGTCAGACGATGGTTCTTCTCCAATGCACGCAGATATTGTTTGCTCGTTAGCGGACCCTTCGACTGGGCAGACAGCATATGCTCCTGCCCAAAGTAGGGCATCACGCGTTCCTTATGCTCATCATTAAACTTGATCACATCTTCAAGCGTGCGCACATGCGTCTTTGGTCCACGGGAAGCCAAGTACTTATTCAAATCGGCTTTAAACTCATGGTGGAGTACTTCGATTTCGTTCTTACCAAGTTTATTAAAATTGGGTACGTCAACGGGATCGATGAGAACTGCACCCATCTGTTTCATTACATCCAGGCAAGCTTCGAAGATCTTAATGATACGTGGATCTGTCCCGGCCATCCTGCGTGCGACTCCAATGCGTGCCCCCTGCAGGCCATGCTTGTCGAGGAACAAGCTGTAATCTTTCATTGCATGTGTCTTGCTCGAACGTGTGGCCGGATCGCGCACATCCATACCTGTCAAAGCCCCAAGCAGAATGGCCGCATCAGCAACGCTGCGCGCCAGTGGTCCAGCCGTATCCTGGCTGTGCGAAATTGGGATAATTCCGCTCCGACTGAGAAGCCCAACAGTAGGCTTTATTCCCACGATCCCGTTCGTTTGGGCGGGGCAAATGATCGAACCATCCGTCTCAGTACCGATCGCCACGGCACACAAGTTGGCTGCGACAGCCGCGCCCGAGCCGGAGGAGGAACCACAGGCTGAACGATCCAATGCATACGGATTGCGGGTCAGCCCGCCCCGGCTCGACCAGCCACTGACGGAGTGCCTGGCACGAAAGTTGGCCCACTCGCTCAGATTGGTCTTGCCCAGGATAATAGCACCGGCGGCGCGCAGGCGTTTTACAATAAAGGCATCCCGGGGTGCAATGGAGCCTTCCAATGCCAGCGAACCGGCAGTTGTCTGCATGTGGTCGTGGGTGTCGATATTATCTTTGATCAGGATCGGAATTCCATGCAATGGGCCGCGCAGCTTGCCCGCCTGGCGTTCCTTGTCGAGTTTCTCAGCGATGTCAGAGGCGTCCGGATTGAGTTCTATGACTGCATTGATGGCCGGCCCTTGCTTGTCAAGCTGCTCAATCCGCGCCAGGTAAGATTCAAGAAGACCCAGGGCATTCATTTCGCCCGAGTTCATCTTTTCTTGAAGTTCCAGAATAGTCATTTCTTCCATAAGCAAGCCTCACGTTCTCTCAAGTGACGTCAAAATAAATTCCAGACGTTAATCCAAAGCCGATTTCCTGACGATCAGTTTTATGTACAACCAGGCTGTCCCAAAGGCCAGCGCCAGGCCAAAGACCAGATCTGCAATATAGTGTTGTTTGATCAGCAGGGTGGATGCGACGATCAACGCCGTCCAGATGCTCAATACGATCCCCACTGGTTTGTTTACCTTGATCCAGTGGATCGCCATGAGGCTGGAAAGGGAGGTGTGCAGGCTGGGGAAATCATTGAAGGGATTATCGACTGCGTACACTTTCATAACCATTTTCGAGAAAATATCCGTTCCAGTTAAGACCGGTCGGATGACCTCACTCTGCAGGAAGTAATAGAAGCCATAACTGATGAACCAGACCGTCAGCATGGCCAGACAGGTCGACTGGAAATACTTCGTTCTGAATATCAAAAAAAGGATTAACGTGGCATAGATATAGGGCTGTA
>JADGQB010000001.1 GCA_017882145.1 Anaerolineales bacterium | reverse complement strand
TTCAACACATCCAGGAGGAGATGCATCGCATTGGCGTACGTACGGCCTGTATTCAGGCTGCGCGCCAGTTTGACTGATTCAAGGTAGTTTTCCACAGCCTGGGCGATTGTAAGGTCATCCATGATCATATCCTTATGCTTATGATAATAATACTTATCGAAAGCATTAGTAGTATAAATCCAGATTGATTGAATGTCAAGACTCCCCCAGCATTGATCATGCCCACCTCACATAGAGAAGACTGGTGTGATCTTACTCTATGGCTTCATTTGACAGCCTTATCCCACTCCTCCCAAAAATATGTGATTTATACTTCGCATGTTCTTCCTATCATCTCCCCTACCCCACTGCTCTACACACCTAGAACCTATCCAAAAATATTCAGGAACTGCATTTTCAGATAGAAACTTAGTTATTGAAGCTCATTCGGATTATTCTTGTTTATTTTAGGAATATTCAAATGCAGTCGAATTGGCATTACAGACAGGACTCAGATATATTCTTCTATACGAAATAGTCAATATTTATTCACCGCTTTAGGGGTGCCGTTGGGATGGCGAAGATTGGTACTAAAGAGGGAACCATTATTTACTGATGCAGCCATGGGATGGTTCTCCTTATCAGGCGGAAAGGTAGCTCAGGTTTAGTTCTTGCACATCCATCGGGTAACGAATGAGATCTTCCTGTAAACGCTTGATATCCGAACCATACCGCAGTCGCCGTGCAAGGAAGGCAAATTCCTCACTGTCAAACGAAGGCAGGTTTACATCTTTGCTGTTCCCACGCACAACTCGCAGGGAATCAATCAGCCAGCGCAGGAATGTGTGTGCCTTGCGCAAGCGGGTGTAATCTTCATCCGAAAGGATACCAGCCTCGGCCAATGCTGCCATTGCGAGACGGGTATTAGTTAATCGCAAAGCTGTATTGGTTTCCCCATGTGTGATTTGCAGGCCTTGAACGAGGTATTCCAGATCCACAAGGGCGCCCGGGCTGTATTTTGCATTAAAAATGCCGGCTGCAACAAGATGGCGGACCTGACGCTCGCGCATGGCACGCATGGCGGTCACATCAAAAGGCGCTCCGCTATAAACAAATTCGTCGCGCAACCTACAAACTTTATCACCCAGATCTTGATCTCCGGCAAGTATACGCAGTTTGACGAGTGCCTGTCGTTCATATGCCCAGGCTGGACCTTGAGGCGCAAAATAGTTTCGGAAAGCTCCCAATGAAACTGCCAGACTCCCGGCCTTTCCGTAGGGACGTAGCTGTAAATCGATGTGAAAGATTCCTTCCTGGCGGGCCTGAATCGAGTCAACCAATAACCGGACCAATTCTTCGAAGAATTCATTGTTGGGAACACCCTCCGGGCCGTTAGTCTTGCCACTATTCTCGTAGATCAGCATTAATTCAATGTCGGAAGCAAATCCAAGCTCGCCTCCCCCACATTTACCGAGGGCAAAGAGCGCAGCTGGACATGCCTGGTTATTACTATCTCTGTGCAGCCCACGTAACTCTTCGAAACATCGGTAATAAGCAGCACTCAGGACTACTTCAACCAGGTTAGTCAGATCATTGGAGAATTCCCAAAACTCAGGTGTATACCCCAGGATATGGCGCATATCAATTCGAAACATCTCGCGGTCTTTGAAGGCGTTCAATTCAACCCGCCAGTCCTTGGTTTGGATCAGCGTTGAATCAAGCTCATCCTGCACTTGTCGATGGTCTTTTTTAACAGCCAAAGCATCCACATCGCTCACTACCGGGAATAAATTGGAATACTGCATCCGCAGGAAGTCATCCCACAGAAAATCACTCATACCCAGCAGCCTGGCAAGTGCATCCAGAACTTCGGGTTGTTCGAGTTTTGTCAGTTCATCCGGCCAATTTGGACGATCGAAAAGCTGGGCCAGGAATTCCCGAAAGTGCAGCAAAGCCGCTTCCGGATTGGGCGAATGCGGTAATAAATGAGTGAAATGTTTGATCAGCACCGTAGCCGCCCGCAGCTCGCGTTGTTTTTCCGGTGAGGTTATTTTTTGCCCCTTATCATCCGTCACGTAGATAATGTCGTTGACCCGGCTCCCGATCGATTGCACGAACATCCTGGCAATATTAATCCGGTTGATCGCCAGGGCATTGCTGAACTCGTAAAGGAACCCGACCGTATCGTGGGTCCCGATCCTCAAAACTGTATAGAGTTCAGATGAGCTATTGTCGATTTCGATATCAATCGGATAGAGCGGGGTGGCAATACCGGAAATGCCCTGGAACGCCTCCCCCACCCGTTTGGCCAACTCACCCCGGGCTTCACGACGCTTGCCAGCCTGCATTTTTATCATCAATGATCGCAGCTCTTCTGTATAACGCGACCACATCTCGGGTGTTGGCGACTCTGCAGCCACGGATCTGACAGTAAACACATCCACAATTTTGCGCCGGGAATCTTTGGTTACCGGTTTGTTCTTCCGCGACTGGTAATTTGCTTTAGAAAAGGTTGGCGAGAGGGCAATATCGGAAGGTTTCTCCGGAACAACATTATCGGCGGATGGTTCATACGTAAATGCCTGGCTTTCGATAATATCCAGGCCGTATACAAACATCAAGCCGCAAATGATGGATAGTTCCCCAAGGGCATCATATCCTACAACTGTAATTCGCCAACGCGAGCCATCCAATAAGACCGAATCCACTATGGCAGCAGTATCTTTATCCAATTTGGCAGCCAAATGGGCATGCTGCAGGATTTCTTCCGGACTAAATGTAGCCTTATAGGACACATCCATACGGGCTACATGCTGAAGGATTTCAGGAGTTGCAAGCGCAAGATCTGAAATCTCTCTTTCGGGCTCATTGCCAATATATTTCAAAAAAATCGAACGGATGGCACGTGAATGTCGTTCATAGCGCTCGATAAATTGGTCGCCTGCCTGCAGTCCCTGGAAACCCAGTCGGCGGGCGAGTAATCCAATCGCAATCGAATCCGACGGCAAAGTATTTGTCTGGCGATAGTCGATCATCTGCAGATAATGCTCAACAGTGCGCAGGAAATTATATCCATCAATAAGGGTATGGGTTTCCATGGAGGTCAACAAACCCTGTCCATGCAAACTGGAGATTGCTTTAAGCGTGGCGCGCGTGCGAACAGCAGGATGGGTCATCTGGAGGAATTGGACAACAAATTCGATATCCCGGATCGAACCCTCGCCAAGCTTGACTTCTCCCCAACGGCGGCCCTTTTCCCGTAATAATTCTTCCGTCCGCTGCTTCATGGCAAAAATGCCAGTACGGATCTCATCCACAGGCGTGCTAAACAGGAACGGCTCTATATTTTTCCGCAACTCTTCACCCATGGATATATTTCCGGCAATCGGCCGAGCTTTAAGAAAGGCTTGTTTTTCCCACAGACGGGCATGTTCCTGGATGTACTGCAAATAACCGTCCGGGGTGGTTATCAATGGACCATCATTCCCCCATGGGCGAAGTCGTAAATCCACGCGATAAAGAAAGCCTTCGGACGTAGCACTGGCAATGTTCTTGATCAACTGTTTGGCCAGTGGTTGGTAATCGCTTACATTCTTTCTGGCAACAAAGAGCAGGTCAATATCAGAACTGTAGTTGAGCTCCCACCCGCCTAATTTTCCCATTGCCAGTACGACAAAACTGCCCGGTGAGATACCGGTCTGTTGTGCAGCCTGGATCAGGCAAGCGCGCACTAATCCGATCGCCATCCGGGATAATTGGGAGAAGACCGTTCTCAGGTCGTACAAGCCAAGAAAATCATTCGTACCAATCCGCAGAAGTTGGCGGCGCTGGTAACGGCGAAGTAAATCCAGCTTATCATTGTCAGTCTCAACCTTCTGGATGACAGAAATCGCCTCAGCTTGGATCTGCTCGATGGTTTTTCGCTCTGTCAGGAGTTGCCGGTTATTCAGAAGCTCAAGTGCATCCGGCGTACGCAGCAGGATCTCGGTTAGAAAAGGACTGGCAGAGAAGATAGTGACCAGGATCTCGATTAGGCGCGGATTTTCTAACAGCTCCGAATAAAGACTCTCGCCATATCCTTCCAGGAAGCGTTCAAAATTGACCAAAGATCGGTCCGGATCGGCTGCTGCACCAAGAGTTGTAATCAAATATGGGTAAATGGCGGAAAATCCTTGCTGATTCCGCCCTTCCAGTCGTAGAAATGATGTTCTGGCGCTTTTCCAGTCTTCAAAACCTAAACCCTGAAGAGCGGATTGCGCTTGCGCTTCAGATTCCAGATCTTTGAGGATAAGGGAGTTGCGACCGTCGTCGACCATCTAAAAGATTATACCGTAGTGATAAAATCATTGATTAATATCTTGCTCAAATTCTATTCCGCCCGTCCAAACAGTACCCATTTGGGTAATGTGCAGGCTATCCGGAACTCCCTATAATTACCTGGTTGGCATGCAGGATGTTGCAATAATATTTAATTGGCGTTTCACTAATAAAAATTAAGGAGATTATCTTATGGCCAAAACAATTAATGAAGTACTCGAAATGGGTAAAAACGTCAAAATGGTGGACCTTCGTTTTATCGATGTTCCCGGAACCTGGCAGCACTTTTCCATCCCGGCTCATCGACTGGACGCAGAATTATTCACTGATGGTATCCCATTTGATGGGTCTTCGATCCGAGGCTTCCAGGAGATTCACGAATCGGATATGTTGTTGTTCCTGGACCCTGAAACAGCCTTCCTGGATCCCGTTGCAGAAATTCCGACTCTGGTGATCAGTTGCGATGTCCACGATCCGATCACCCGCCAACCCTACAGCCGTGACGCTCGTTATGTTGCCAAAAAAGCTGAAGCATATTTGAAGCAAACTGGCATCGGTGAAATCTGCTTTTTCGGTCCGGAGGCTGAATTCTTCATCTTCGACAATGTGCGCTATTCCAGCAGCACGAACGAATCCTACTATCACATCGATAGCCAGGAAGGCTGGTGGAATAGTGGGGATGCCAGTAAACCGAATTTCGGAGGCCAGATCCAACCCAAACGTGGCTATTTCCCGGTTCCGCCGACGGATACCCTCCAGACCTTGCGCAGCAAGATTGTCATGGCATTAGAAGAATGCGGTGTCGAGATGGAAATCCACCATCACGAGGTCTCCACAGCTGGTCAGACGGAACTCGGCATGCGTTTCAATACGCTGACTCGCATGGCCGATCAGTTATTGATTTATAAATATGTAGCCAAGAATGTTGCTCGTCAGAACGGAAAGACTGCCACTTTTATGCCCAAGCCCATTTTCGGCGACAATGGTTCTGGAATGCATGTCCATCAGTCCATATGGAAGGGAAACAAGAACATCTTCTTTGATGCCTCAGGCTATGCCCAACTCTCAGATACTGCAAAGTATTACATTGGTGGGCTGCTTAAGCATGCGCCGGCCCTCCTGGCAATTACCAACCCCACAACGAATTCCTACCGGCGATTGGTCCCCGGCTACGAAGCACCCGTGAATCTGGCTTATTCCCAGCGGAACCGGTCAGCTGTCTGCCGCATCCCGGTAACCAGCAGTGAAAAATCCAAGCGAATTGAATTTCGCGCACCGGATGCGACCAGCAACCCATATCTCTGCTTCGCGGCGCTATTGATGGCGGGTCTGGATGGCATCCAAAACCGGATCGATCCCGGAGAACCGGTTGATAAGGATCTGTACGAGCTCCCGGCCGAGGAAGCCAGGCTCATCAAACAGGTTCCCGGTTCATTGGGTGAGGTCCTTGTCGCTCTTGAGAAAGACCACGATTTCCTGCTGAAAGGCGATGTCTTTACGATGGATCTCCTGGAGGCACACGTCACTTATAAGCGCCAAAACGAACTGGATCCGGTGCGTATTCGCCCTGTTCCATACGAATTTTCACTATATTACGATATATAGATCTCTTTACGATCCGGCGATTAAACAGGAGGCTGAGGGCATTTCTCTCGGCCTCCTGTTATTACAAATTGGCTGAAATTAGTTAGGTGATACAATTTAATGATGGGAAGCTCACATATGATCACTCCAAGAACCGATCCACTCCTGTTGGAAGCGCTCGCCAGTCTAAATGAGATCGGTGCCACCGTCAACCAGATAGGTTTGGATGGATCGGTGAGTGTCGAAACTACCTTGGACCTGATCGTCCAGAGCGCTGCGCGGGTCCTTTCGGATGCATCCGCGATCATTTTTACATACGATGCCGAACATGAGGGTTTTGGTCATCGATCGAGCATCTCGGCTAATGGAATGGAACAGCCTCCTACAGGTGATGAACCACGTCCGGATGGACTGGGAATGCGTGCAATCGCCCAGCGTCGCAGAGTGCTTTCATATGAAGAAAAGGACATTACGATCCATCCGGGGATGGCAAAAGGCGGAGCAAAAATTATGGGATGTTTTCCACTGATAGTGGCCGCCCAACCTCTTGGTGCTCTTTATGTAATCCGGCAGGACGAACGACAATTCAGCCAACTTGAACTGCTTATGCTGGAGAATTTTGTCAACCAGGCTGCCATGGCCATCTACCACACTCATAACCTGATCCAGGTTCGCCATGATTTAGCCCGCAAGGAGGAAGAGTTGACGCGTTTGCGCCGGGCAGGGTTATTGATCTCCTCACGCGTCCGCCTGGATGAGACCCTCGAATCGATCCTTCAAATGGCAATGGAAGTCACTAGTGCTCATTATGGGATTTTCCGGTTAATGGATAAAAATGGCCTAACCTTAAACACGCGGGCGGTGGCAGGCGAGCACCTGGCCAGGCCACTGGTGGAAGCATTACCTCTCAATTCCAACAGCGTCATGGCTTGGGTAGCTCGCCACCGTCGGCCGGCTTGCATTCCTGACCTGCATGAAGCCCCCTGGTCGCAGATTTATTACCCCCTGGATGCCAGCCTGGAAATGCGCTCCGAGCTGGCTGTACCCTTGATTGGCGCCAATGGAAGGCTCGAAGGGGTATTGAATCTTGAAAGTCCAACCGTGGCAGCCTTCAGTGAGGATGACAGCCACCTGCTGCAAGCCCTGGCAACCCAGGCAGTCATCACCATCCAGGAAGTAAGCCTGCTAGATGCCATTCAAGAGGTTGCCCACCTTTTGCTGACACAGCCTTACCAGAAGGTGCTTGCCCATTTGGCAGACCTGGCGTGTAATCTTCTGGATGCTGCCACGAGTGCAATTTGGTCACTCAAAGGTCAAGATCTGATTCTTGAAGTATCCAGCGGAGGTTACCAACACGCCGATTGTTTGCCGGTAAAAAGCAGCCTGGCGGGTCAGGCTGTCCTGAATCGCAGCGCAGTTATCAGTGAGGATGTTCGAATGGATCAACGCTTCAACCGCGTTGACCTGGCACGTAACCAGGATCTGACACGTGCATTAGTTGTTCCATTGTTACCCGGTAACGCACAAAGTCCGTTGGGCGCTTTTGGTGTATATAGCACCAGCGCTGGTCCCGGGCACTTTGCTGATTCGGAATGGGATAAAAAAGTACTGTTTTGTCTGGCTGATTATGCCGTACTTGCTTACCAAAACGCGGCCCGGCAGGAAGCGTTGCGGGCTGCCCAAGAACAACGCTCGATGGCAGAAACTTTTGCGGCGGTGGGAGACATCGCTTCCAATCTCCTCCACCAACTGAATAACAAGGTGGGAACCATCCCGGTGCGCATCCAGGGTATTGAAGATAAATGCCAGGAGGCATTGGCTTCCAGTCCTTATTTGTTGCGTAACCTGGATGAAATTGAACGATGTGCAACCGAAGCCATGGAGAGCGTGCGAGATAGTCTTTCCCAACTTCGGCCGATCCGCCTTGAACCTGTTATTGTGTCCGCATGCGTCGCAGATGCAATTCAATACACAAAAACTCCGCTAGGGATCAAGATCAGTATGGAAAAGTTGGACCGCCTGCCTTTGGTCATGGCTGGCGAACGTACCCTGACTCTGGTTTTTACCAACCTTCTGGAAAACGCTGTCGATGCGATGGCTGGTCAGGGAATCGTAATAGTAGGCGGTCATGCCGAAGAGGATTGGGTAATCGTTTCAGTCAGTGACAATGGACCTGGGATTGCTCCGAAATTGCATGAACATATCTTCGACTTGAATTATTCAGGCCATGGAGAATCAAGACCTAACAAACTCGGATTCGGCCTCTGGTGGGTTAAAACACTGGTAACTCGTCTGGGTGGGTCTGTCGGCGTGGAAAGCGATGGAGAACACGGCACGACCTTCCAGTTACGTTTGCCGAGGGCAGACAAGCATACGAAACCGGGATAAGCCAAATGAATTCCCCCAATATTCGCACATTGGTAGTCGAAGATGATGGCTCCTGGCAGCAAATCCTGAGCGAAATCCTCGCGGATGCCGGGTTGATTGTCGATCTTGCGAATAATTTGGAAGAAGCTTTACGGATCATAAAATCCGAGCCGCACCGGCTGGCGATTGTAGATTTATCCCTTGCCGGCGGTGATCATCATAATTTCGATGGTTTACGCATCCTGGAGGCGATCCGGCGCCTCGATCCGGGCTGCCAGACCATCCTGTTGACCGGTTATGCGACAGTTGAATTGGCTGTCAGTGTGTTGACGGAATACGGGGCATTTACTTTCCTGCGCAAAGAGAATTTCCAGCGGGCGGAATTCCGGGACCTCATTAGCCGGGCGCTGGCGAGTGCCCCGCAATTGGAAAGTACCCTGCCGAAATCTGTTGAACCAGTAACTGGCTTGGAGACTGCATCCGCCATTGGTGAAGAAACGTCTGGCAATAAAGTCCTGATTGTAGAAGACGATGCCGGCTGGCGCAGTATCCTGGCCGAATTACTGATGGACACAGGCCACGAAGTACGCCTCTCGGCTAGTTTCGGGGACGCGCTCGGAAACTTACGCCGTGAAAAGTTTGTCCTGGCGATTGTGGATCTTTCCTTGACGGACGAGGCGGTCTGGGAGAAGACCGCAACGGGTGAGTCCCTGGAAGGATACCGGCTTTTAGCCGAAACCAAATCTGCGGATATTCCGACCATCGTAGTTAGCGGCATTTCTTCGATAGATGAAATCCAACGCGCATATAAGGAGCAATCGATCTTCGCTTTTCTAGAGAAACAGGCTTTTGACCGGAATACCTTTAACCGCCTCGTAATGGAAGCAACCGCTTCAAACCAGTTTGTCAGCGATTTGAAATATCTGACCAATCGGGAGCGGGAAGTATTCGATTTGTTATCCAGCGGAATGACGAACAAAGAGATCGCTAGCGCCTTGGTCATTACTACCAATACAGTAAAACGGCATCTCAAGGTTATCTTTGAAAAGCTAAAAGTACATACGCGTTCCGGGGCGGCGGCTAAAGCAGTTAGTCGAAAAATATAATCCCCCTCCGAGTCTATCTATCGAAAATCCTTCTTTTCTGCCAGTCTGTGTTTTCCGCTGATCATATCAGCGGCACGTTTATAAGAATCGCCTTCATTCCCAATAACCTCATCCCGAAAACGATAATCACTTTTTCGGATAAATTCCGCCAGTTCTCCTCTCAACTTCTCAAGGCAGTCATTTTGATGAAGGAGAACAACTCCCCGGCGATTACCATCCAGTTTGGGGAGTATCCGCTTAAGATGTGGAATGCACAGCCCTGTGGATTGCTTGAATTCAGCTATAAAGTCTTGATCCCGTAGTACAGGTACCATGCAATCGATGACGCGTTCCAGTGTGGCATCTTCGACTCGACAGGCCGGGCAAGTCGAGCCCGGCGTCAATGCATTAACCAGTTGGCTGCTGCCATTCGCTTCATTTTCGGTAATCTTTCGCATGGCATCCCTTACCAGGTCCTGGTAAAGGATTGCATGCCCCAAGGCATCCGATAGTTTCAGGTTAATCGACTGCCAGGTATGCTCGTAGCAAAAGCCCTGGCTGTCAACCAATTTTTGCCTGACCCCTGGATCAAGCATACTCTCGTTGAAAATACCTTCAATGTAACGGGCCCCTGCCCGCTGGATAAGATTACAGACCGGACAGCCCGGCTTGTGACAGGCCAAACGGAGTTCATAGATAGTTTGTGCATCTGGCATGCAACTAGTGTATCCGAAAGCCCAATTTCATGCAATAAAGCAGGTGATAAAATTCCTTGACAATCAGAAAATTTGTTCTATAATCGAGGTATGGATGATATTGTCCGCCTGAAAGCCCTCAGTGAACAGATGTCGTTTGAACCTGCCGAAGATCACAGTCAGGATGGAACTCCATATCTGGACCAGACTGAAAGTTGCCCCGAGGCGGTCTTTGTTCACCCGGCTGTGCTCCCAAATGGTAAGAAGATCAAGCTGCTTAAGACGTTGCTGACTTCGGCGTGCGAACGGGATTGTTATTATTGCGCATTTCGCGCCGGCCGGGATTTTCGACGGGCCACTTTTCAGCCTGAAGAGTTCGCCAGACTCTTCGTAATGCTTTCCCAAAAAGGCATAGCAGAAGGGGTATTCCTTAGCTCTGGAATGGCCGGTGGCGGCATCCATTCTGAGGATCAATTACTCAAGACGGCCGAAATCATGCGTCACAAACTGGGATTCAAAGGTTATATCCATTTGAAGATCATGCCGGGAGCCGAACGCTCCCAGGTTGAGCGCGCCATGCAGTTGGCCGATCGGGTTTCGATCAACCTGGAAGCCCCCAATAATGACCGCCTTTCAAAATTGGCTCCACATAAGCAGTTTACTGCGGAACTGCTCCAACCGCTGAAATGGATCGATGAAATTCGAAAAACGCAGCCACCTGATAAAGGCTGGAACGGTCGTTGGCCATCTTCCGTCACCCAGTTTGTCGCCGGTGGTTCCGGAGAATCGGATCTGGAACTTCTGACCACTACGGATTACCTTTACCATCATCTCGGCTTGCGACGAGCATATTACTCTCCATTCAGCCCCGTTCCCGACACACCCTTGGAGAATCAACCACCAACGCCGGTTATCCGCGAGCACCGCTTGTACCAGGCATCATTCTTGTTACGCGATTACGGGTTCGATGTCGAGGAATTACCCTTTGAGGCAGACGGGAGACTTCCTCTCCAAACCGATCCGAAATTGGCCTGGGCTCAAAGGAACCTGTCCGAGAATCCAATCGAAGTCAACCTGGCCGAACGCCAGGCTCTTATGCGTGTCCCCGGTATAGGAGCCAAAGGAGCGGAATCCATATTGCGGATCCGGCGTCAGGTTAAAATTCGAGATATTGCAGCTCTAAGAAAGCTGGGCGTGTTATCTGAGCGCGCTGCCCCATTCTTACTTTTTGATGGCCATCGGGCAGCTTTCCAGTCCATTCTTTTCTAACATCCGGTTATTTGACCGGATGTTTTTTTGGGGGGAACATTAAAACAGATAAAAACGTCTGTACTATTGACCTCTTGTCTATAATTCATTAAACTAATATTAAGGAGATGCACAATGAAAAAAATATATTGTAGCCTTACGTTGTTTTTAGTCATCGTTTTGGTCAGCTGTAACCTGCCTGGCGGAATAGCGGCCCCTACTTCGCCAACCTCGCCAGATGCAGCTTTCACCCAAGCTGCCGAGACGGTCGCTGCCAAGTTGACCGAGGTGGCCAACTTGGCTTCCCCGACGCCAGTAATCCCAACCAATACGCCAAATCCCACCGCTACCCCCCAACCTACTGCAACGAATACGCAGGTGTTTACGCCAACCAATACACCCATACCCTGCAACCTGGCCGCATTCGTAACTGATGTTACATATCCGGATAATACCCAGGTAGCTCCCAACCAGGCCTTTGTTAAAACCTGGCGAGTCAAAAATGTCGGGAGTTGTTCCTGGAATTCCGACTACAAGCTGGTCTTCGATCATCAAGATGGAATGGGTGTCACAACAGGGTATACCCAGCCTCTGACCAGCGGTGTGGTCAATCCCGGCCAAATGGTGGATCTGACTGTTAATTTGACTTCCCCGGCCTCCTCGGGCACATATACCGGCTATTGGCGTTTCCGCGATCCAGGCGGGGTGCTCTTTGGCATCACTCCTGCCGGTGGAACTTTTCTAGTAAAAATTGTTGTAGTAGCAAGTGAAACTGATACCCTTACGCCGGTTGCTGCAGAAAGTGGCACAGTCCGTGCGGATGCTGGCCCCTTCCCGGATTATACGGCCGGTGAGTCAAACTCAGATATTACCAAGACCTGTGAGGCCTTCCTGAGCTTTGATATCTCCGGTATCCCTGCCGGGGCTAAAATTACACAGGTCAAAATCAACTTTAAAGATTACACAATCACCGGAGATCCATTTGGCAGCCTGGGAGTTTTGAATGGCTATGCCAAGAATTATGGAGACACGCTGACAACGGCCGATTTTGTGGCTGGTTTCCCAAGTGGAAATACTGTCGACTGGGGCTCCACAGCTCCCCTTAATACCCTCGAGGTGTCATCTGACCTCAAGGCGGCCATCCAGGCCAAGGTTGGGACCGAACGGTTCCAATTGCGGTTACAATTTGCCGGATCGAACGGTGACGCAGTCAAGGACAGGATTACTTTCAATAATCCCAGCCTGATCGTGACATACCTGAAACCGTAGCTGGAAATCCATCTTGAATCACAGGCGCCCGGAAGACTTTCTCCGGGCGCCTTTTCATTTTTTTAATGCTTTTGCAATTCGTTCCATGCTCCCACCCAGGGCCGGCCAAGTCGATGTCCGGGGGGGACGGTTACTTTGCTCAATTTCTGGGCGGTCAGCGCAGCAACCTGCGCTACGCTACCCCAATCATTATTTAAGACAGCCTTATTCATTTTCTCCGCATATTGGCCAGACCAAGCCCATTCCATCCGGAATTTGTCTGCCTTAACCCAGTAATCACGTTTTTCCCAGGCGACTACAGAAACATCAATTGTCTCAGAAATAATGGCCAGGGCTATGGCGATAAATGCGGCCAGGTCGCGCGACTCCGCTCCCGGCTCGCTCTGATGTGCCAGTTCGCGTATTGCCAGAACCACTCCTTTAGTCAGTCGAGTGCGTTCTTTTCCAGCGCTATCGGGATTGATCACTCTGCTCAAATATGCCTCCTATAAAATGATGCGCCATTATACCGCCAAAAAACTTCGTAATTTCTACCGTAAGCAAAAGGTTAACGTTGATGCCCCATTGATTGACGCACTCCCCCCTTACGCTTATAATCTTGCAGTTCCGGGGAAGTGGCGGAATTGGCAGACGCGCAAGACTTAGGATTTTGTGCCGCAAGGCGTACGGGTTCAAGTCCCGTCTTCCCCACACTTCACCATGAAACCATTCATAAAAAAGAGGAATTAGCTTTGAAAATCGAAACTCAACCCCGTGAAGACCACCAGGTCACTTTGATCGTTGAACTTGAACCCGAGCAGATGGAAGGGGCCAAGCATCGCGCGGCCCGGCGTATTTCTGAACGCAAGGCTATCCCAGGATTTCGTCCCGGGAAAGCACCTTACGAAGTAGTTGTACGCAGTTTTGGTGAAGGTGTTATTGCTGAAGATGCCGTCGATATCCTTCTAGATGAAGTCTATCCGAAAGCCATTGAGGAAGCCAAATTGGACCCGGGTGCGTCTGGTTCGCTGGAAAAAGTCGAGGATCTTGATAAGAATCCGAAATTCACTTTCACAGTCCCGCTTGCGCCAGTTGTCCAGTTGGGAGAATATCGCTCAATTCGGTTACCTTACGAATGGGCTGAACCTGGCGAAGAAAAGGTGGAAGAATCCATCGAAGAACTTCGCCAGATGTATGCGAAGACGGAAGCGGTTGAACGGCCCATCCAAAAAGGCGATTTTGTAATGATCGATTTGAAGGGCACTAAGGCTAAGGCACTAGAAGGGGAAAAACCTTTAATGGATCGCCCCGGTCTTCCTGTTTTTATCCGCAACGATGAGAAAGCCGAAGAATTTCCATTCCCGGGGTTCTCGAATGAGCTGGTTGGATTGAGTGCAACAGAAAGCAAGACATTCAGCCACAAATTCAAGAAAGATGATAAGGACGATACCATCAAAGGCCAAACGGTCAATTTCGACGTAACGGTTAAATTGGTGCGCGGAAGCACCTTGCCGGAACTGAACGATGAGTTCGCCAAACAAGCCGGGCCTTTTGAGAACATGCAAGCCCTGCGCGATGCGATGAAAGCCAACCTGGCGACCCAATCCAAAGCCCAGTATGACGATGAATACTTCGCCACGTTGATGGAAAAAATCAAAGAGGGTGCCACTATTAAATTTCCACCGCAGGTGGTTGACCACGAAGTAGAGCACGTTATGGAAGATTTGAAGTCGCGCCTTGCGGGTCAAAACCTGGATATGGCTGCCTATTTGAAGTCACGCGAAATGGATGAAGAAAAATTCATCGCCGAGGAAGCCAGGCCCATCGCGGTAAAGCGGCTGGAGCGCTCGCTGGTGATGGACGAGGTAGCCAAACTCGAAAAGATCGAAGTAAGCCAGGATATGCTGCAATCTTCATTCCAACAGACCTGGGGTGAATTCCAGGGAGATTCCAGTTTCAAAAAAATGACACGCGGTAAAGCACAACCGCCCAAGCAATTGATGAATGCTGTTGCAATGGAGTCCGCCAACCGGGCCTATGTCCAGCAGACCCTCAACCGGTTGAAGGATATCGCCATTGGCCAGGCACCCGAGCTGCCCAGCGAAAGCCCCTCCGAAGAAAAAGGTAAGCTCAAAAAGGCTGCACCGAAAAAATCTGCATCTGCAAAGAAAACTGCTGATAAGGCGTTGTCTGCCGTTGCTCGAACCAGCCCGAAAGCGAAAAAGCCGACCGGAACCACTAAGAAAGCTGCAAGTTCTACCCCTTCACCAGAAGAGGATAAAACCAGCACGAAATAATTTATCCACTGTTTTACAGCTAGAGAAATGGAGTAAAAATGATTCCCGATCCAAAAAGTGTTATCCCGATGGTTATTGAATCTTCGGGGCGCGGCGAGCGCGCATACGATATCTACTCACTCCTGCTCAAGGAGCGCATTATCTTTTTAGGCACTCCGATTGATGATAATGTCGCCAATGTTATCGTTGCACAACTGTTATTTCTGAACCGCGAAGACTCTGAACGTGAAATCCAGATGTATATTAACTCGCCTGGCGGCGTGATCTACTCAGGCCTCGCCATCTACGACACGATGCAGATGATCTCCAATCCAATCAGTACCGTGGCAGTTGGCGTGACTGCCTCGTTTGGGACCGTATTGTTGACCGCCGGCACGAAAGGCCGCCGGTATGCTTTACCAAACGCCACCATCCATATGCATCAGCCGCTGGGCGGCGCCCAGGGACAGGCTACAGATATTGAAATCCAAACCAAGCAAATCCTGCGCTTGCGGACGCTCTTGAATGACATAATGGCGAGGCATACCGGAAAATCTGTGGATGTCATTAAACAGGATACTGAACGAGATTTCTACCTGGATGCCACGCAGGCAGTGGAATACGGGTTGGTCGACCAGGTCCTCGAAATACCAAAGAAGAAATAACACCCGTTGGGGCAATATGGATTGCCCCAACACGTTTTTTTGGCCGGATGTTGTCTGTCCGGCCTTTTCCATCAGGAGAATAACATGGTTTACCCGTCCACGTTCTCCATAGTTGCTTGTGACCCTGATGCAAAAACCTGGGGAGTGGCGGTTGCATCTAAATTTCCCGCAGTCGGAGCAGTGGTTCCTTGGGCACAGGCAGGCACCGGAGCAATCGCCACACAGGCATTTGCCAATACATCCTTCGGACCGCGCGGACTGGAATTGCTGGCAACCGGTATATCAGCTGAAGAAACGCTCTCCAGGCTGCTCGCCGATGATCCGGAACGCGAGCACCGGCAGGTTGGAATTGTGGATAGGCATGGCGGGTCTGCCTCATTCACAGGCAAGGTTTGTAATGACTGGGCCGGTGGAGTGACAGGCTCCGGCTATTCCATTCAGGGCAACATCCTTGTTGGTGATCAAGTTGTCACAGCCATGCAAAAGAACTTCCTGGAGACAGAGGGTGAATTACCGGTGCGCCTCTACGAAGCCTTATTAGCCGGGGATAAAGCCGGTGGCGACCGGCGCGGCCGCCAAAGTGCAGCCATCTATGTGGTTAAACCGCAAGGTGGCTACGGCGGTTTTATTGACCGGTGGATCGATTACCGCGTCGATGACCATTTTGACCCCGTTACTCGCCTGGGGGAATTGCTCCAAATGCACCAGCTCTATTTTGGCAAGAGTCCGGAGTCCGAACGCCTTGCCATAAGCGGTGAAGTGCTTATCAGGTTACAGCAGATCCTTGCAGACGCGGGATATTACCAGGGCCCGACTCTTGGACAGATGGATGAAGCAACGCGTACCGCTTTGATTGCCTTCATTGGAAATGAAAACTTTGAAGAGCGTTGTGACCTAGTAGCAGGCTGGATCGACCAGCCCGTTTTTGATTTTCTTGTGGATAAGTTTGGAAGCCAGGATGACTGATCTTCTGCCGGCTGATGTCAAATCGCTCATTCTCGATATGGATGGCGTTCTGTGGAAAACAGACGAACCGATTGGTGATTTGCCCGCCATCTTCGACCGAATCCGCGCACGCGGTCTAAAAGTGGCCTTCGCTACCAACAATGGAACTCAAACACCGGATCAATATGCCGAACGCTTGGCCAAACTCGGTGTTGCTGTAGAACCCTGGCAGATAATAACATCAGCATTGGGGGTGGCCAATCTTCTCTCACAGAAATTTCCCTCCGGCGGACCAATATTTGCTATCGGCGGTCAAGGTGTGATGGCTGCATTACGCCAATGTGGCTTCGAGCTTTTATCCATAGAAGATGCACCAAAAGCACAAGCCGTGGTAATGGGTGTCGACTGGCAAATTAATTATGAAAAAATGCGCGAGGCCACCTTGCTGGTGCGGCGCGGTGTGCCTTTCTACGCCACCAATCCGGATAAAACCTTCCCCACCCCCCGCGGTGAAGTCCCCGGTGCAGGCGCCTGGATTGCGGTGATTGTCACGGCTACTGGTATCGGACCAATCTACGCCGGAAAACCCGCTCCATATCTACTTGATATAGCGCGAGAGCGTCTCGGCACGACCAGGGAACAAACCCTGGTGGTAGGCGACCGGTTGGAAACGGATATTGGAGGAGGACAGGCGGCTGGTTGCCGGGTGGCCCTGGTATTAAGTGGTGTAAGTCAACTGGAACAGGCCCAGATCTGGAAACCCAAAGTTGATGTAATTGCCCGGGATCTGGCTCGACTGGTAGAGTGATCTGGATGTCAATTCAGATATATGATCTAACGTTCCCCGAACTTACTTCCTTATTGAACGATTGGGACGAGCCCGCGTACCGTGCCCGCCAACTTTGGCAGGGTCTGTACCAACAGTTTTGGAATTCTCCGGAATTGTTCACTAACTTCCCCACATCGTTGCGTTCCCAGTTGGCTGAGAAGATTCAATTTAAGGTCCTTGCACCTGTCTCTACCCTCAATTCTTCCGACGGGCAGACGGTGAAGACTCTTTTTCGTTTACAGGATGGTAAGGGCATCGAGGCCGTGCTTATGCGCTATGAGAAGCGCAATACTTTGTGCATTTCCACCCAGGTAGGCTGTGCGATGGGCTGTGTCTTCTGTGCTACCGGACAGATGGGCTTTAAACGTCACCTCTCCAGTGGGGAAATCGTTGCCCAGGTGATGTATTACGCCCGACTGCTGCACGATGAAGCTGCTTCTGTAACCAACATAGTCGTGATGGGCATGGGAGAACCTTTCCACAACTACGACAATCTCATGGCCGCCATTGACCGGCTGAATGAACCGGAAGGTTACAACTTCGGAGCACGCCGGTTTACCATCTCGACTGTTGGTCTGGTACCAGCCATTCGACGTTTCGCTCTTGAAAAGCGGCAGGTCAACCTGGCTATATCCCTGCATGCGGCAGATGACAATCTTCGTACTTCCATGTTACCGGTGAACAAGCGCTATCCGATCGATGAATTACTCGATGCCTGCCGCGAATACGTCGCTATGACCGGACGTCGTATCAGCTTTGAATGGGCGCTTGTCAATGGAGTTAACGACACACCTGAGCAGGCGCGTTTGTTGGCTAGAAAACTCAAAGGTTTGCTTTGTCATGTTAATGCCATCCCCCTTAACCCAACCCGGGGTTACTCCGGCCAGGCTACCACCCGTGAGCGGGCCGATAAATTCAAGGAAATTCTCGAACAATCTGGGATACCCTGCACCATTCGCTTGCGACGTGGGATAGATATTCAAGCCGGATGCGGTCAATTGGCTATTCAGTTCTAAAGTTATATTATAGGTTAGTGGCTACACGCAATACTCAATTAAACTAGGCTCATGCTTGCTAGATTTGTCAGTTTGAAGTATCCTAGACAAATCCAAAACCAATACAGGTGCCACTGCACATGTCTGCCACTCCCGAAAACAGAAATCATTCCTGGCTCGATCGCCCTATTTTCTCAATCTTTCCTGCACTGACCGGGGAAATGTTAATCTTTACTCTCATAATAATTCTGGCAATTGTAAGCCGCCTTTACAACCTGGGGGCACGCGTGATGAGCCACGATGAGAATCTCCATACGTATTTCTCATGGCTTTTTTCGATTGGCAAGGGGTACCAGCATACGCCGCTAATGCACGGGCCATTACAGTTCCATTTACTAGCTCTCATTTACTTATTTTTTGGGGCCAGTGATTTCACGGCGCGCTTTCCTCAAGCGATTGCGAGCATTTTGACGATTCTGTTGCTCTGGAAATGGCGGCGGTATCTGGGCCGGGCAGGCACGCTTGTAGCTGCAGCCCTCACCCTCATCTCCCCTTTCATGCTTTATTACGGCCGGTATACCCGCAATGAGGCATTTATTGGCGTATTCTTCTTATTGACGCTCTACGCAATCTTGCGCTATCTGGAGACAGGCAAAAAACGCTATCTGATCCTGCTTACTATCGCCACAGTTTTACATTTTACATCCAAAGAAACTGCCTTTATTTACACCGCCCAGGCAATGCTCTTCCTGGCTGTCTACCTCATCAATCGAGTTAGTCGGGCTCATTGGAAAAATAATGCGATTCTGAATGGTTTCCTGATTGCCTTATCCATAGGAATCCTGGTGGCAGGCTCCGCACTGGGCCTGACAATCTACAACCGCACCCAGGTCGCTTCAGATGCGTCTCAGACTGCCTCGCCGATTATTCCGGGACAACTTCCGGGTGCCACAGCCTCGCTAATTAAACAATTGTCCTCCGTCTCGACGCTGCTGATCGTCGCATGTTGTGCCTTCCTTATTGCAGCCATTCTGCTGCTTGTTGGTTATGGTTGGAAAAATTTGTGCCGGGAACGATCGTTCGACATGTTGATCCTTCTTGGCACCTTCGTACTCCCACAATTGGCTGCATTCCCGGTCACAGCGCTCGGATGGAATCCACTGGATTATCAATTCCATTGGCCAGGTTGGAATCTTTCTGCACTCTGGGCACAGGCGCCGGTGCGAACTGCCGCGGTATTCCTCGTTCTAAGCCTGGCGTCAATTGGTATTGGTTTATTATGGAATAGGAAATATTGGATCCTGTATGCCGCCCTATTCTGGAGTGTTTACGTATTCTTTTACACCAGCGTGTTTACCAACTGGCAGGGGTTTTTCACCGGTACGGTAGGCTCACTCGGTTATTGGCTGCAACAACAGGGCGTGCACCGCGGAGATCAACCTTGGTATTACTACCTGCTTATCCAGATACCAATCTATGAATTTCTCCCGGCTATGGGACTCTTGTTGGCGGCCTACTTCGGTCTACGTAGAAAATCACCTGCCATGCTCGCCATGGATGAGTCCAACGGACAAGGTAGCGCTATTATTCCCGAAGTCAGCTTGAACCCAGCTTTGGTTGATTCGATAAACGTACCAGAAATAAATGAAGGGAATTACACCTTTCCATTATTGATGTGGTGGGCTATTAGTAGCGTGCTGGCTTACACCATGGCCGGGGAAAAAATGCCCTGGTTGACTGTCCATATCACTTTGCCGATGATCCTTTTGTCAGGCTGGGCTTTAGGTCAAATCATCGAGCGGACTAACTGGAAAAAATTCATTGAAAGCCGCGGAGGGTCGGTCATCATCCTGTTGACCACTCTTTTTATTGGATTAGCTGGGGTCCTGGTATCAGCAATCGGCGCGCAGCCTGCCTTCCAGGGCAGGACCCTGGAACAATTAACTGCCACGGGTGCGTTCCTGCTTTCAGCAGGGATAATGATTGCTTCTGCGGGAGGATTGTTTTATTTCCTATCCGGTTGGCAGGTCAAAGATGTATTTCGGATTACTGCACTGGTTGTTTTCGCCCTATTGGCGATTCTGACCGCCCGGACAGCCATCCGCGCAGCCTTCATCCATCCGAATGATGCCACTGAATATTTGGTTTACGCGCATGGCGCCACCGGTATTCAAGATGTCATGGACCAGATATCCACAATTTCGAGTCGTATTTCCGGAGAGCAAAATCTCCAAATCGCATATGACAACAATCTACCCAACCAGGGTGTCTCCTGGTCATTTAAGTGGTATTTGCGGAACTATCCTAACGCGGCCCCATTCGAAAATCCAGATGAAAGCCTGAGTAATATTCCAGTCATCATCGTCGATCAGCAAAACTTTGAAAAGATCAAACCAATCGTAAGTAACAACTATTATCAGCTAAATTACATCCGGATGGTCTGGCCGAACCAGGATTATTTCGCTCTTACCTGGCCGCGACTAAGGAATGCAATAACAAACCCGTCAATGCGGGAGGCCATTCTTCAAATCTGGCTCAACCGGGATTATTCAGAATATGCCAGGGTGACTGGCAAAAGCGGCCTGACCCTGCCCGACTGGCAGCCGTCCGCTAAAATGGAATTGTTCATCCGTAAAGATATTGCTGCACAAATGTGGGAATATGGCATTACCCAGGTCGCCCAACTCCAGGCTGATCCTTATGAAAAAGGGCTGATTATCCAACCGGCCGATCTCGTGTTCGGAACCGCCGGCAGCGGAAATGGTCAGCTCAATACGCCGCGTGGCTTGGTTGTCGCTCCGGATGGCAGCTTGTACGTGGCCGATTCCCGCAACAATCGCATCCAGCACTTTAATGCATCCGGCAATCTTATCCAAAGTTTCGGCAAGGCGTCGCCGGGCTGCCCTTCTGCAAATCCTCCTCCAAATTTACCGCTCGGTACCTTCTGCGAACCTTGGGCTGTCGCCGTTTCCCCGGATGGCAAATGGGTATATGTGGCCGATACTTGGAATCACCGCATTCAAAAGCTCTCATCAGACGGCACACCGGTTACGAGTTGGGGAACTCCCAACTACGATCCGGTTTCGAGCGGTCCATTTGGATTATGGGGTCCACGCGGCATTGCGGTCGACTCACAAGGACACGTACTTGTGGCGGATACCGGTAATAAGCGCATCGTGATTTATGATTCAGATGGGAATTTTCTCTCCCAATTCGGCGGACAAGGCGCCGGGGCCGGGCAGTTTGATGAACCGGTCGGTCTGGCGTTTGATGGCGGTGGTAACTTATACGTAGCGGATACATGGAATCAGCGCGTCCAGGTTTTCTCGCCCAGCTCAGATAAGTCGAATTACACCCCATCACTTCAATGGGATATCGCAGGCTGGTTCAGCCAATCATTGGATAATAAACCATATATTGCAATAGACCAGCAAGGACATATCTTTGCGACCGATCCCGACTCCTTCCGAGTGCTCGAATTCACTTCCGGCGGAGAATTTGTCCGCGCCTGGGGTTCGTCTGGTAACGGAACTGTGAACTTTGGTTTACCGTCTGGAATTACCGTAGATAACCAGGGACGGATCTGGGTTAGCGATTCGGCTAATAATCGCTTGATGCGGTTCACGCTGCCATGATTTTATTTTAGAGCGTATAGAATCCATATAACGTTCGCATTTCTGATTTGATTATTACACAAACGGTGTAGAATTGAAGATATAAACTTAAGTGCAATGCATTATTCCTTGCGCGCTGAAACATGCTTAATCCACATTAGTTATGGAGAGGTAACTGCATGAAACTCCACGAATATCAGTCCAAACTTATTTTTGCCAAATATGGCATCCCAATCCCTAAGGGTCGGGTCGCGGCTACCGCTTCCGAGGCACGGCATATTGCCGAGGAACTTGGTGGCCGCGTTGTCATTAAATCCCAGGTATTGGTCGGAGGCCGTGGCAAAGCCGGCGGAATCCGCGTTGCCAAGTCATCAAAAGAAGCAGAAGAGTTTGCCACGCAAATTCTTGCCATGGAAATCAAAGGCCTGCCGGTAAGAAAAGTACTGGTGGATGAAGCCGCCAATATCGATCAGGAAATCTACCTGGGCATAACCAACGACCGCGCTGCCCGCCGCCCGGTTTTGATGGCTTCCGCTGCCGGTGGTGTTGAAATCGAAGAAGTCGCCCGCACTAGCCCGGAAAAAATTATCAAGATCCACATTGATCCACTATTGGGCTTGCGCGATTTCCAGGCCCGAGACATCGCTGTTGGCATTGACCTGCCGAAGGAATACTGGAAGCAGTTTGCAGAAATCTGCCGGGGGTTATGGCGGACTTACGTTGAATGTGATGCTACCCTGGCTGAGATCAACCCGCTGGTTATTCTGAAAGAAAAACATCTGATGGCGCTGGATGGCAAAATGTTGGTGGACGATAACGCTCTTTTCCGCCATGCTGACCTGGCTGAGATGCGGGATGTAGATGAAGAAGCCTCTATCGAGACAGAAGCGCGCAAGTATGGCCTTTCATTCATAAAACTGGATGGACAGATCGGTTGTATGGTCAACGGTGCCGGCCTGGCAATGGCTACCATGGATATCGTTAAACTCTTCGGGGGCGAACCGGCCAACTTTTTGGATATTGGTGGCGGCGCCAGTTCGGACAAGGTCGCGGCAGCGCTCCGGATCATCCTCTCGGACAAAAATGTCAAAGCGATCCTGTTCAATGTTTTCGGCGGCATCACCCGTTGTGACGAGGTCGCCCGGGGTATCTTGAGCGCTCTTAAGGAAATCAAATCGAATATTCCGATGGTTGTCCGGCTGGTTGGCACGAATGCCGAAGAAGGCCGCAAGCTCCTGGCAGATGCCAAGATGATCACCGCGGAATCATTGGTGGATGCAGCCAAGAAATCTGTTGCGGCAACAAAAGCATAGGAGGCCAGGAAATGAGCATATTAATTAACAAGAAAACCCGACTGCTGGTACAGGGCGTAACAGGCAACGAAGGCCTCTTCCATACTCAGCAGATGCTGGCCTACGGAACCAAAGTTGTCGCAGGGGTGACGCCCGGTAAGGGCGGCGATTGGGTGCTGGACGATAAAATCCCGGTGTTCGACTCCTGCCGCGCCGCGGTGGATGCCACCGGCGCAAATGTTACTGTCATTTTCGTGCCATCCCGCGGTGCGCCAGACGCCATGTTTGAAGCTGCAGATGCCGGCATTCCCCTCATCGTTTGTATCACCGAAGGTGTTCCGGTTCAGGATATGATGCGTGTGCGCGAATATCTGGACCAGAAAAAAGTCAGACTCCTGGGTCCCAACTGCCCCGGCTTGTTAACCCCCGGCGAATCGAAAGTTGGTATCATTCCCAATAATATTGCCATCCCTGGAAACGTAGGGGTAGTCTCACGCTCCGGCACTTTGACGTACGAGGTGCTGTATGCCCTCATGCAGAATGGGATGGGGGTGACTACCTGCGTGGGTATTGGCGGTGATCCCATTAATGGGACAAATTTCATAGATTGCCTGGATTTATTCGAAAGCGATCCGCGCACCGAAATGGTTGTTATGATCGGCGAGATCGGTGGAACGGACGAAGAAAAAGCAGCCCAATTCATTGCTGCGAACATGACCAAGCCGGTTGTCTCCTTCATTGCTGGACAGACCGCCCCTCCTGGCAAGCGCATGGGACATGCCGGAGCCATCATTGAAGGCGGAGCCGGTACAGCCGCCGATAAGGTCAAAGCCCTCGAGGCGGCTGGCGTCAAAGTCGCCCGTTATCCGGAAGAAATCCCTTCCTTGCTTAAATAATAGGCAGGGGCAGCCAATTGAGCTGCCCCTGTCAATTAAGATTATACAGGGGCACGTCGGCGCACGTGCCCCTAGGAAGTGGTCAGGAGATTTATTTCTTGGCTTTTTGAGCGTCGACAAACTTTACTGCATCGCTCACCATGGTAATTTTCTGGGCTTCCTCATCAGAAATCTCGGTACCAAAAACATCCTCGAATTTCATAATGAGCTCGACCAGGTCGAGGGAATCAGCTTCCAGGTCCTCGCGGAAACGAGCCTCCGGTTTGACTTTGGCTTCGTCCACGCCCAACAAATCCACTATGATAGCCTTGACTTCATCAAATGTATCTGCCATGGGTTCCTCCAGAAATTTTTGTCGCCCAATTGTAACCGGGTTGCCAGTATAATTCAATAGACGGAACACAGACCCATGAGAAAAGTTGCGCCGATCGAAACCCGTAAATCTGATCATATCAAGATCAACCTGGAAGAAGATGTCCGTTCCGGGCTGACCAGTGGATTGGAAAACTACCATTTCATCCACGAAGCCCTGCCCGAGTTGGATCTGGGTCAGGTGGACACCTCCCTGTCCCTCTTCGGCAAAAAACTCGCCGCTCCCATCCTGATCTCATCCATGACCGGCGGAACCGAGCAGGCCGGTGAGATCAACCAACGCCTGGCGGAAGCTGCCCAGGAATGTGGTGTGGCAATGGGCGTAGGCAGCCAGCGCGCAGCCCTTGAAGAGCCCCAACAAATTCCTACTTATGCCATTACACGCAAGGTTGCTCCAGATGTCCTGCTCTTCGCCAACTTGGGGGCCGTGCAATTGAATTACGGTTACGGCATTGACGAATGCCGGCGTGTCGTTGAGATGATCCGGGCAGACGCGCTTATCTTACACCTCAATCCGTTGCAGGAAGCTGTGCAGGCTGGTGGCGATACAAATTTCGCATCCCTGGCTAAAAAGATTGAGGGTATTTGTATAAAGTTGGAAAAACCTGTCATAATCAAGGAAGTCGGTTGGGGTATTTCTGAAAGAACCGCAAAAATATTGGCCGACTGCGGAGTTGCCGCTATTGATGTTGCCGGCGCGGGCGGGACAAGTTGGTCACAGGTCGAAATGTATCGCGCACCGGATGAATTCACGCGGCAATTGGCCGCCACCTTCGTAGGCTGGGGCATCCCCACTGCCGATTCGATCTTGAATGTAAGAAAGGCCGTACCAGATATGAAGGTCTTTGCCAGTGGTGGACTCAAAGATGGGTTGGATATCGCCAAGTGCATTGCCCTGGGCGCGACCCTGGGTGGCATGGCAGGCAATTTTTTGAAGGCGGCTGCAGTTTCTAGCGAGAAGGCTGTCGATCTAATTCGTTTGATTACACGTCAGATCCAGGTCAGCATGTTTGCAGCAGGAATTGTTGATCTCAAGCATCTTGAACATATAATACTCAAAAAGTAAATTTCCTGATGAATAAGAATAAAACTTTCAAACTAATTAATGCCATTATCTTTGACTTTGGCGGCGTTCTGATCAACTGGGACCCTCATAAGCTTTTCAATAAATACTTCGCCAACGACACGCAAGCGATCGACAATTTCCTGACCGAAATCAATTTTTCATCCTGGAATCTCTCCCAAGATAAAGGCTATCCCTTTGCCCAGGCAGTAACAGATCTATCTGTGCAATTCCCGCAGTATGCCCATCTTATACACGCTTATGATGAAGAATGGGAACAATCAATAACCGGGATCATCCCAGAGACAGTGAAAATAATCTATAAACTCAAGGCAACCGGCAACCACCTCTTCGGTCTTACCAATTGGTCGGCCGAGAAATTCTCAATTGTCAGGCATAACTTTAAGGTTTTCGACCTCTTCGAAGATATCCTGGTATCCGGGGAAGTCAAACTTATTAAACCCGATCCGGCAATCTTCCAACTGCTGCTAAAGAACATCCACCGCCAGCCGGATGAGTGCCTTCTTGTTGATGACTCCCCTAAGAATATTGAAACTGCTCAAAATATGGGTTTTGCAACCCACCACTTCACCTCCCCTGCCCGACTTGAAATGTGCCTCCACCAGATGGATATTTTGTGAATTGAAATTTGAATTGCCCATATTGGCTACACGAAATTTAGAATAATATGACTACTTTTGCCGTCCAGTACCTTGAGAGCCCCTACCCGGATGCATCGCCAGAAGCGGTTCGCTTACGCCTGCGCCAGGCCTGCGAACGCCTGCCCATCAGCCTCGTTCTGCTCGGCTGGGAGTTAACCCCTGCGCTGGAAGAAGCCGTTGCCGAGGAGACTTTCCGACAGAATGCCCAACTTTACCGCTGGCAGCCGATCCTGACCGGGGACGCGCATACCGACTTGCCGCCCGAATGGGCCACGCTAGGGCTCGATGGACATCCCATCCCCGGACACGACAATCTGCCGGAGTTTACCTTCATCTGCCCGAACCGAAGTGCAGTCGCAGATTTCTTGTCGGAACGGCTGGAGAGCGTGGCGGCCTCCGGGTTATATCAGGGAATATTTCTGGACCGCATCCGCTTCCCCTCCCCCGCCATTGATCCCAGCCGCCATCTGGCGTGTTTCTGCCAGGATTGCACCCGCCAGGCAGCCGATGCTGGGCTGGACCTTAAGCAAGTTAGACATACCATCCAATCACTCTCCGCCGAGGTGCTCGTTCGCAGCTTGCTCGGACAACCCGATCAATCCGGTTCAATGTTGGAGTTATTTCTCGCTTTTCGTGCCAGAAGCATTTCCCGCACTGTCAGAACATTGTCAAGACAAATCCAATCGCACAACCTGGCTGTAGGTCTGGATTGTTTCTCGCCCGCGCTTACGCGTATGGTCGGTCAAGATCTTTCAGCTCTAGACGGATATGCCAATTGGGTAAAGATCATGACCTATCCGCGCGTGTTCGGCCCGGCTGGGATTTCATTTGAACTGCTGGGGCTGTCCAAATGGTTGATCCGACACGGTCTACGCGAAGCCGATACAATGCGTCTTCTGGCTGAAGCCAGCCAATTACCCATCCCGTCAACTAAAGCCGAATTGGCCCATGCAGGGCTAGAACCTGATACGCTTCGGCAGGAGATCCGGCGCGGCTACGAGCTGGGCATCACCAATCTGCTTGCCGGGATTGCTACGGTCCAGATGAAAGAAATTCACGAATCCACCCCTCAACAAATCCAGGCCGACCTGAACTCCAGTCGCGCTGCAGACGGTCTGGTGATTTCCTGGGATTTATGGCTGACGCCACTCGACTATTTGGATATGATTAGGAACCTGTGGAGTTGAAATGACCTTGAATTCGCTCATGGGCAGCATGCTGCCCGCCATCGAAACGGAACTCCTGCGAACTGTGAGTCTACTGGATGATCCGGGAACTCAGCTTTTCCACGAAATGCTAACTTATCACATGGGTTGGAGCGGCATTGGTGCCGGTCCGGATGCAACCGGGAAACGTATCCGTCCATTGCTGGCGCTATTAACATGCGCGGCGTGTGATGCCGATTGGCAGCCGGCAGTGTCCGCAGCAATCAGTCTCGAACTCATCCATAACTTTTCATTGGTTCACGACGATATCCAGGATCGATCCGACCTGCGCAGAGGCCGTCTTACCGTTTGGAAAAAGTGGGGAATGCCACAGGCTATCAACGCAGGAGATGCTCTTTTCATCCTATCCCATCTGGCTTTGAATGAAATCGATAAAGATTTTCCCCACCAGATCGTGCAACAAGCCTGCAAGGTTGTCAATAAAGCCTGCCTGGCTTTGAGCACTGGTCAATTCCTGGATATCTCCTATGAGCAAATGGCGGATTTGACGAGTGAAGATTACTGGCGGATGATATCTGGTAAAACTGCCGCTTTGCTCTCGGCTTGCACCCAGGTGGGGGCTATCCTGGGAGGGGCAGACGGTGCAGCGCAGGAAAGCTACCGCAGCTTCGGCCATTATCTTGGTTTGGCCTTCCAGGTGCAGGATGATTATCTGGGCATCTGGGGGGATTCGGCGCTGACGGGTAAATCCACCGAATCAGATCTGGTGGCAGGTAAAAAATCGCTGCCGGTTTTATATGGGCTGTCAAAGAACGGACAGTTCGCAAAGCGCTGGACCGAGGGACACATCCACGCCGAGGAAGCCGGACCATTGTCGGAATTGTTGTCTGTGGAAGGGGCGAAATTGTACACACAAAACGCCGTGGACCAAATGACTGACCTTGCTCTGCAATCCTTACGTGCTGCCGAACCGCTAGGTGATGCGGGTGAGGCGTTATTTGAATTGGCGAATATGCTGCTCATCCGCCAAGCATGACGATCGTAAGAAGACATCTTATAGGTTTTTCACGTATGGAATATTTGGTATAATCTCTCCTGCTCGCGGGTGTAGTTCAGTGGTAGAACGCTTGCTTCCCAAGCAAGATATCGTGGGTTCGAGTCCCATCACCCGCTCAAAAACACCGCCAAAAGGGAACTCAAACCCTTTTGATGATCAGCTGCCTTAATTGGCAGCTTTTTTGTTCTGGTTAGCCGCTTTCACCTGTAGATTGCCGGGGAAAGAGTCAATGCGGCCTGAACGCTTCCGATCAGACCCATTGTTCTGATAGTCAGGAGGCTTTTTTTTAGATTTTACCCGGTCGAGATTGCAAGGATGCTGTTATGCGTCGCTTTCGACGACATGCTAAAATGTTATTGCGGAGGCAGAAAAACCAATATGAGCGGTGCCATCATTCTTTATATTGAAGACAATCTCGACAATCGAACACTTATACGCAGGATTCTAACTGCTGAAGGCTATGTGCTAAAAGAGGCGGGTGACGCGGGGGAAGCTATGGATATGCTTGTTTCCCTATGTCCGGATTTGATCCTGATGGATATCAACATGCCCAAAGTAGATGGGTACACGCTTACTGCGCAGATCCGTGCCATGCCGGGATTTGAGAGTGTCCCTATTGTAGCGCTTACCGCCAATGTAATGCGCGGCGACCGTGAACGATCCCTGGAAGCCGGCTGTGATGGGTACATCCAAAAACCGATTGACATTGACCTACTTCCCCAGCAAATAGAGCGTTACCTGAGGAAAAAATGAATATGCCCGACTCTCAAGATACCATTCGAATTCCCCAATCTGATACCCAACCAAACCGAAGGTCAGCAATTCCAAAAGATTGCACCGTGTTGGTGGTCGAAGATAATGTATCGAACTTTGTCCTGATCGCGCGCATGTTGGGATACTTGGGTATCCACTGCGAATGGAAGACATCTGGTTATGAAGTTGTGGAATATGCGGATACACTGCCGCGCCTGGATTTAATTTTGATGGATATCCGCCTTCCTTACGAAGATGGCTATGGCGCATTGAAGAAAATTCGGGCGTCCGAACGTCTGAAACAGGTCCCCATCGTCGCAGTGACTGCCGAAGCCAGTCTTGAGCAGATGGACAAAGCCAGATCTTCAGGATTTGATGGATTCCTGGGAAAACCGCTGGACCCCGATCGTTTTCCAGACCAAATTCGCAACATTCTTAACGGTGCTCCGGTCTGGGAAATGAGCTAACCAGGTAATCTTCGACCAATCCCCGCGTAAATTTTGAATATTCTCCAAGGAGAACCTGATGTTGCCAGCTAAACAGAAGCTTACTATCAAAGGATTGATAGGAAGAATCCTTGAGACACACCCTAACATCAAAGATTCCAGCTCAAGACAACAGGCGCACCTGACGAATCTCGTTTCCTTGATATTGGCTGCCGGCTGTTTCATTGCCGGGATAGTCGGTTTGATCATTGGTTTCCCAACCAGTCTCACCATTGGTCTGTTCGTATTAGCCATCATGATGTCAGCCGCTTTGGCGCTGGCGCGCTCTGAAAATTTTATAGTGGGAAGTATTTTACTGGTTTGCGGCATTATATTATCTGGCTTTATAGTGGGTTCGGTTTATTCGGTAAACACATCTGTGATTATTATTTTGATGGCCACAGTTGTCCCTGCCCTTACGCTAAGCATTGTTCTCTTGCCGTTATTGGCGATCGTCATTATTTCAATCGTTGTGATGATTACCATAGGCGTTCTGCCCTTGATGGCCAATATTACAGCCAGCACAGAACTGAATATTTTTATTGGGCTGGGGATCATTGTAGGGATTTTTATTCTTATCGCGTGGTTCCGGGAAAAATCTGAAACCCAGCAGCAGGATGAAATCGGCATCTTGCAAAACCGCTTGGAAGAGCGTATCGAAGAGCGTACACGCTTCTCCAGGATCGCCGCCGAAATCGCTCAAGACCTGATTTCAACTTCATCCATCGACACATTATTAAATCAGGGCGTAAATCTGATCAACGCACGTATGGGATTTTCTTTTACTGGTTTTTACCTTGCAAATGAAACCAGGCGCGAACTATTTCTGAAGACCGCTCAGGGTCCAGATGCGGATCGATTGGTCGGGGAAGGAAAGCGCATCCCCTATGGTCCCCCCTCCATGCTTGGATGGGTCGCCGAAAACAAACTACAACGTCTGATAACAAGGTTGACCGGGGATCCGCTCCAATTGGAGGCGGAACTTCTGCCTGGAAATCAGTCTGAGTTGGCAATACCCATCCTGGGAGGAGATAGTTTACTGGGTGTATTGGATTTACAAAGCACCCGGACGACTGCCTTTGACAATGAAATCATTGTCGTACTTCAAATGCTGGCCAGCCAAATTGCAACCTCCATCCAGAATGTGTACCAATTCGAAGCCGAAAAAGGTAGCATTCAAGAAGTTGCGGAGGTATACCAGGCTGGATTTAAAGTTGCCCAGGCGAAAACCGAAATTGATATCTGCCAAATAATGCAGGAACTCTTTCCCAGAATTCCGTACGTCGCCTTGTACCTGATCCCTGAGGGGAATGAGCTTAAAGCTGCGGCAAAAACGGATCTGGAACTGTCGGGCGGCCAAAAATTGCCCGAATCGATCGCAATTTCCATCGATGAGATTGGACCATACCTGGGATCTAACCTGTTTATCGGCGAAGGCAATCGGTTAAGTTCCTTGCCCTACAACCTGGTCCGTTCCCTTCAACAGATCCAGATTTTCAGCGTGGCAGTCATCCCCGTAAAATGCACCGAGTCGCTTGCTGCGGTCTTTTTAATCGGCACCCAGACCAGGGAACCATTAAATACTACCAGCATGCAGCCTTATAGCAATTTAGCCAAGCAAGTTGCTGTCTCACTTGACCGCATTCGTGATAATCAAGCGACCGAGCATCGGATTACAGAAATGGGCACAATTAATACCCAATTGCAAACAGTTGCCGAACTTGCCGGAGATATCTCGAACTCATCGAATATTGGAGAAGTATTTAATGTCACCCAGAGTGTGTTCCAACAGACGAACTCTGGTGCGATCTTTATGTTGTCTGAGAAGAATAATTTCCGGGTTGTTACCAGCGTGGATCCAGACCAAAGTGGTGGAATCCTTGGTTTACCGGAGTGGCTGGATCTTTCGCCCAAAGAAGTATCCGAGCAACTTGCAAATAAAACGTTGGTCGCCGAAGTAAGCAAACTCTCTTCCCTCCACTATGCCCAATTTCATCCAGAGTTGAACAAATTTATTGGGGGAGAAACCGGTAAACTGCCCTTGCTGCAATCCGCACTACTTAAGATCATCGAACAGGCGCTATTCCAATCCGTAGCCTTTGTTCCAGTAATGCGCAAAGAGGAAATCACAACATTATTGATCGTCGGGTCGCGTAGAGAACAACCTATTCTACCGGAGATGGTTCAAGCATATACGCATGTCGCCGATCTGCTAACTTCATCCATTGAACGTCTGAATACTTTACAAAAGGTGGAGCGCCGTCTTGCAGAGATGGAGACCATCATTTCTATTGGTAAAGAAATATCTTCCATTCGAGATTTAAATACTATCTATACCACTTTGCATTCCCGTATCCGCTTGTTAATGGGAGACGTAAATTTCCTGGTGGCAATCTACACCGCCAATACCAGCTCGATATCCATCCCGTATATGTATGAAAAGGGATTTGAAGGTGGCGATGTTACAAGCATAGACACATTCCCCCTTGGAGAGGGATTGACTTCCATCTTAATACGTACCAAGCAGCCTTTATTGTTGGTTGAAGATACAGAGAATCGGGCAGCTGCCCTCGGGGCTAAAATTGCGGGTAAGCCGGCCAAATCCTGGCTCGGCACGCCTTTGATCGTTGCTGATGAGGCAATCGGAGCTCTGATTGTCCAAGATGTGGAAAATGAACACGCCTTCGATGAAAGCGACTTGCAACTACTGACCAGCTTCGCGATCCAGGTCGCGGCCGCGATCTACAATGGACGCCTTCTGGATCAAATGAGTGCCCGCGCTATTCAACTTCAGACTGCAGCAGAAGTCGCCCGGGATATATCAGGTTCGCTCGACCTGGGTGAGCTGCTCAATAAAGCAGTTAAACTGATTTACGAGCGGTTCAATTTCTATCACGCGGCCGTGTTTATGCTCGACCAGACTAACGAGTACGCAACCATTCGTGAGGCCACTGGCGAGGCCGGCAAGCAGATGAAACGTGCAGGTCATAAATTAAAGGTTGGATCCAAATCCATCGTAGGCTACGTCACCGGCAGCGGTGAAGCGCTCATCGTCAACGATACAAGCCGGGATGCAACTTATTATGCCAACCCGCTTTTGCCTGAAACCCATGCTGAGGCTGCTATTCCCCTAAAAGTGGGACAGCGTATCCTCGGAGCCCTGGATGTTCAGAGTACCCGGGCTTATTCCTTCGCGGAAGAAGATATCCGTATATTGCGCATCCTGGCAGACCAAATGGCGATTGCAGTGATCAACTCAGAGTTGTTCGCGGATACACAAGAGCACCTTTCCCAACACCGCCTACTGCACCATGTTACCACCGCTGCCGCATCCGGAACTACGCTTGAGGAATCCTTGAATAGTGCCACGCAAGGCTTGCAGGTGACTTTGGGTGGGGATCGTGTTTCGATTTTATTGGCTGATAAAGCGAAGAAGACCCTGAAGGTCAGTTCCTTTGCAGGGTACTCCGAAGAAATTGGGAAACTTGAAGTCCCCTTCGGGGCAGGTATCACGGGATGGGTTGCCGTCCATCAACTGCCTCAGCGGATTAATGATGTCACGCTGGATTCTCGTTACATCCAGGTTGGATCCAATATACGCTCTGAATTGGCAATTCCGCTTTCGTATCGTGGAGACTTGCTGGGCGTCTTGAACGTTGAGAGCGACCAGGTGAGCGCCTATAACGAAAATGACGAGGAATTGCTGGGTACTTTGGGCGGCAGTCTCGCAGCCATTATTTCCAATGCCCGCCTGATCGAGCAGGTTCGTCGTCAGGTGGATCACGAACGAATGCTCTATGAAGTGACCAGTAAGATCCGCCGTTCCACGGATATGCAAACGATCATGGCCACCACCACCAGCGAATTAAGCAAAGTTCTCGGTGCACGACGTGCACAAATCACTCTCGAAATTGAAGAATCCACAACTGAGTCTCGTTCGAGTTCAGAGTAGAGGCTGAGAGGAAATACCTTATGGACAAAACCAATCTGTCCGCTACCCTCCTGGGACGAATCCTGCTCAAAACCAAAGGATTCTTCCTGGTTTTGGTTGTTCTCTTCGCCCAACTGATTCCAAATCTATTAGTCATTCCGGTTGCATTTTTTGTACAATCGAATGCCGAATTTACCGGACAACAATTCAGGCAGGCTGGTTTTTTCACTGCCGGCATGATTGTACTCGGAAATATTATCCTTCTTCTTTGGATCCATTTTACCTACCGGCAGGTGCGTATCCGGCTGGTAAAGCTGTTGGAAGGCCTTCAACCATCTGATCTGGAAGAAGAAAAAGAACTTCAGGCTTGGAAACAGGTCACTGCTTGTGGGTGGAGATATGGCATCGCCTCAATGGTGGTGGCAATTGTTGTAGAAATCCTGCCTTTGCTTGGGTTTATGAGTCTCAGCCTGAAAGCTTCCACAAATCAACTCCTGTACGTTTTAATGGGAGCAATTGTCTCTGTTTCCGTCATTATCGCTCTGGGCGTATTATTGATCGATCGCTTGTTAGCCCCTGCCAGGGCACTCCTCATCCCTCAGGAATTTGAGAGACAGCTGTCTGGTTCCAAAGGGGCGAGAATCCTGACTAAATTGTTGGTGGTTATTTTTATCTTGATTCTCGTAAGCGTTCTCCTGGTGGCACCTGTTGGCTATCACAGTACCATTACTGTATTGGTCAACGGCTTGATTGGAACGCAAGGCGCTTTGCGAAGTCTTCAATACCAAATTCTGGTTGCTGCAGTCGTAGCTTTGGTGCTTGGATTCCTGCTCTCGCTCCTGCTTTCACGTGGTGTGTCCGATCCAATTCACCAAATCATCGCGGTGTTGGACAAGGTCGAAAACGGGGATCTAAAGCAGCGCACTACGGTCAACGCGACCGACGAAGTCGGCGAGTTGGCCGTGCACTTTAACCGGATGATCACCAGACTGGACAATTTACAGGGAACCCTGGAAAGCGAAGTAGCAAAACGGACCGATCAGCTAAAAGCCACAATTGAAGTGAGCGGGGTCGCAAGTACCATTCTCGATCCTGACGAACTCATCACAAAAGTAGTGAACCTGATTAGCGACCGTTTTGGCTATTACTATTCCGCTATTTTCCTGATAGATGAATCTGGACAATGGGCAGTTCTTAAGGACGCGACCGGGTCTGCCGGTCAGACATTGAAATCACGCGGCCACCGGCTCCCGTTGGGCGGAAAAAGCATGGTCGGCACAGCCATCGCCACACGCCAAGCCCGCATCGCCCTGGATGTTGGTGCGGAGCCGGTCCGTTTTGAAAACCCACTTCTTCCGGATACACGCTCAGAGATCGCCCTGCCCTTGACAATTACCGGACGGATCATCGGCGTTCTGGATGTGCAATCCATTCAGGAAGCCGCATTTACCGAACAAGATATTGATACTCTTCAAGGTATGGCAAATAGCGTTGCTACAGCCCTGGATAATGCCCGCTTATTCCGCGAAACACAAAAAAGCCTCGAGGATTTGCGCATTGTCCAGAAGGAATATGTAGCCAGAACATGGTTCGAAACTACGCGGGAAAGCGAAGGATATGATTACACATCGCCGGAAACGATTATCTCGAGTGAAGAGCTATCCATGATCGATGTTCCTTTGACCCTTCGTGAACAAATCATTGGACAATTGCATCTCGAGGGTCAACAGGACTGGACACCTGAAGAGCACAGTCTGGTGGAAGCTGTGGCTACCCAGGCAGCTCTGGCTATGGAAAATGCCCGCCTGCTCGAGGAAAGCCGCCAAACAGCCCTGCGGGAACGCGTGGCAGCCGAGATCATCGGAAAAGTATGGTCCTCTCCCAACACAGATCTAATTCTTCAAACTGCCATTAAGGAACTCGGCCGTGCACTTCATGCCGATGAAGCTACGGTCGAGCTGAAACCAGACTGATAAATGGGTAATATGAATAATAATCCGCTGCCTACCAAATCTGTCGCTAAAAGACCTGCGTTTTTGGGATCGCTTAGCTTACGCGCCAAACTAATCCTCGGCAATATGCTTGTACTCGCTTTGGCGATCGTGGGAACGGGCTATTATGTGTACTCACGCACAAACCAGGCAAACACATACCTTACGGGCCAGCTGGAAAAAAATGTACTTCAACAAGCTCAAGATGGATTGACCAATATTAGTACCGCCCGCGCAATGGAATTGAATAACTTCTTCGTTTTAATGAGCCGGGACATCACCACAATCGGTACAACGGCATCGAATCTGCTTACGGATGAATCGACTCTGAATAACGTCTCATATTGGAATGCATTCATGGCACTGGAACGCCTGCCGAATGGATCCTGGGATAATTTAAATTCTGAAATTAGTTCGGTCTTTGTTCCTGCCAAAGTAGAACTTAAACCTGACCTGGCTGTTGAGCTGGATACGATCAAGCAACTGGATCTGACAGTACCAATTATTCTTAAACAGAATCCGGATACGGTCGCCATTTACTTCGGCGGCACGTCGGGTGAGACCATCTATTATCCCAATATCGATCTGGCGGCAATCGTTCCTCCTGATTTCGATGTAACCAGCCGGCCCTGGTTTTTGAAGGCCTCGCCGGCGCAAAACCCACAAAGAAAATCGGTGTGGTCTGATCCTTACCTTGATGCAGCGCTTCATGGACTGATCGTAACTACCAGTGCGCCAGTGTTTGATTCGGGAGGCAACTTCCGTGGCGTAACCGCTATGGACATCCAGCTTAATAGAATTACCGAGCTGGTATCCAACATCCAGGTTGGAAAGACCGGTTATGCCATTTTGATTGATAAAAATAAGCGATTGATCGCAATGCCTGCCGCCGGTTATAAGGATCTGGGCCTTACTCCTGAAACAGTGCCACTCGGCGAAGTTTTGGACCCCACGAAACCCTCAGGTATCCCGGCAAGCTTGTTCAGTGTATTTGATAAAACCGCTTCCGGAAAAAGTGGCATCGACACCTTATCTTTTGGAGGCGTCGAACGTTTTGTTTCGTATGATCCCATCCCGGCCATAGGGTACGGGCTTGTAATTATTGCTCCTTCGAATGAGCTTTTAGCGAATGCGATCGCTGCCAAACAACAGATTGCCCTGCAGACAACCAGCACGCTGACGCGCAGCCTGTTATTGGTGGTTGCAATCCTGGTAGTGGCATTAATCGCCACCCTCCTGATTGGTAACAGTCTCACATCCCCCCTGATAGCCCTTACCAAAACGGCTGAAGCAATTACAGAAGGGGATCTTTCCGCTGAAGCCGGAATTCGTGGCCGGGATGAGGTGGGAAAACTTGCAAAAGCAATCAACACAATGACGGCATCCATGAGGAGCATGATCCAATCACTTGAGCAACAAGTGGAGGATCGCACCAACGATCTGCTTCGAAAGACTCTCTCCCTTCAGTCTGCCGCCCTGGTTGCGCATGATGCTGCAGAAACCCAGGATCTTAAGACGCTGTTAACCCGTACTGTTGATTTGATCACGAATCGTTTCGACTTTTATCATGTCGGCATTTTCCTTTTGGATGATTCCGGAGAACATGCTGTACTACAGGCAGCCTCTTCCGAAGGCGGACAAAAGATGCTGGCCCGTGGACACAGACTTGTAGTTGGTTTACAAGGTATCGTCGGCACATCAGCCTACCAGAATCGTTCTCAAGTGGTCATGGATGTTGAAAACGATCCAAATTATTATCATAACCCCGACTTGCCGTTAACCCGTTCTGAGGCAGCCATTCCTTTGAAGGCGCGCGGAAATGTTCTCGGTATTCTGGATATCCAATCAACACAGCCATCGGCGTTCCATCAGGATGATATCGATGTGTTGCAGACGATGGCAGATCAAATCGGGTTGGCAATTCAAAATGCTCGCTTGCTAACAGAAAGTCAGGACGCGATCCAGCGGCTTGAAATGAGTACGTCAGAAAATATCCGCCAGGTATGGAGGGAGCGCGTTCGCCTAAACAAGCACTCCTACAGGTACACTTCCATGGGATTTACCTCCGCAACTCAGCCAGGGAATATGCCGACCAATGGTGATACATCCTCAGATCGGCTGAATATTCCCATTACACTGCGCGGCCAGACTCTTGGAACGATTGTTTTACAGCGCAAGACAGAAAAAACCTGGAATGAAACAGACCGTGCCCTGGCCCTGGAAATTGCCAGCCAGGTCGGCTTGGCGCTTGAAAATGCCCGTCTGCTTGATGAAGCCCAACGGCGCGCAGCTCAGGAACAATCCTTGAGTAAGCTGACGGCGAATCTGGGCAGCTCGCTTGATCCGGAAACCATTCTACAAACCGCTATTCGAGAATTACACCAGTTGCCTAATGTCGCAGAAGTATCTGCTTATATCTCTTCCCCGCAAGCTTCGAAAGACGTGAGTTCGAAGTCTTCCTAAGTGTTCGAAAGTAAACCAACTCGAGATCGAAGTGGCAATCAATAAAATGACCAAATTTCGTGAAATATTGCAACAATCGCTGATCACTGATCGTTGTAATAATAAAGGAGCTCGGAAGTGAAACGCGAAACTAAGAAATTGCAGGATCATGGGATTAACCTCGCAAATAGGCTTTCCTTGAGCTTCATTGGCCTTACTGCTCTTGTTCTTATAATTGGCCTTGCCATTGCTTATTTCAACTTCCGGTCCCAATTTCGTGCACAACTGCAACAGCGGCTGGAGGATATCGTTTCGGTGGCCGCTCTTCAACAAAACGGGGATGCTTTTATTAGCGTTCACTCCGACCAAGATCCAGCTTATCAAACGATCAGGTTACAAAACCTTAGAATTCGTTCTTCAGATGCAGACTTAAGGTTTGTTTATACAATGCGTTATGACAATGAAGGCCTCTATTTTGTAGTGGATGCAACAAATCCTGGAGAAGCCGGAGCTTCGGCTTTCGGCGACCGATATTCAAGCCCTGGTCCTGTCCTGGCAGCCAATTATAAGACGATCAACAAGACTCTTGCAGAGACAACCTTCTACACAGACGAATATGGAACATTCCTTTCTGCTTATGCACCATTCTATACCAGCCAAGGCAAATTTGCAGGCATTATCGCCGCAGATATCTCCGCCGCGACAGTATTGACGCATGAGCGTCAGGTGCTGCAGCAATTTCTGCTTATCTTTATTCTTCTGCTCCCTGTTGTCGGACTTGTCGGCTGGTTGTTAGGGAACCAACTGTCAAAACCAATCGCCTCCATAACTACCGCCGCCAAACACTTCTCGGATGGCGAGTTCAGTTACCGGCCGGAGATTAAAACGAATTTTTCCGAAGTTCACATCTTACGGGATACCTTCTTCTCCATGGCGGATCAACTTCTGTCCCTGATCACAAACATGGAAGAGCGCATCGCCGAACGAACTTCGAGTTTGGAACGCCGAACCGCAGAAATTCAAGCTGCTTCTCTGATCGCCCGCGATACAGCCGCAGCACCCGACATTGAAAGTATGGTGGACCGGGCAGCACTACTAATTATGGAAAAATTTGGGTATTACCATACGGGAATATATTTGATTGACGATAACGGCGAAAATGCCATTTTGAAAGGCGCTGGCGGAGAAGCTGGTCGTTTAATGATGAAACGGAAATACAAGGTGGGCATCAAGGAACGAGGTGTTATTGGTGAAGTAGCTCAGGCAGGTGCCACCCGGGTAATTCTCGACATTGCCTCCGAATCTACTTATATAAAGAATCCGCTTTTACCTTACACTCGCTCAGAAGTTGCCATACCCCTCAAGGGTACCAATCGAATCATTGGTATTTTGGATATCCAAAGTGACAAGGTTAACGCCTTTGAGCACAACAGTGTTTCCATCCTGCAAGTTGTAGCGGATCAAATCAGTATCAGTATCGAAAAGACCCAACTCCTGCAGGGGTTGAAAGACAATGCCGCGGCACTGGATCAGGCGCTAAAGGGAACAACATCCCGAACTTGGCGGAATTTCATGGAGCGAAACCGCGGTTTGCTGGGATATCAATATGATGGTGTAACGATCGAATCTCTCCCGGAACCATCATCGGATGACATCTTCGAAATGCAAAGTACCGTGACAGCAAGCATTATAAAGAGTGAGACTGACAAGAACAGCAATATACTGGCCGTTCCGATCCGGTTGCGCGGGCAAACCCTTGGAATTTTGAACTTGAGATTCCAAACTGCTGAAATTTCACCAGAGACAGCCAGACTCGTTGAAGAAGCCGCCAACCGTCTGGCACTTGCATTGGAAAATGCCCGCCTCGTTCAAGACGCTCAACGCCTGGCTACTCGTGAACGCCAGATCAACCTTATCTCAGCCCAGGCTCAACAATCCACAAACCTCGATACGCTCCTGCAAAATACCGTTCGTGAATTAGGGAACGCTTTGGGCATGCCGAAAACTTTCATTCAAATCGGTTTGGTAAATTCAGGGTCACAGAAAGAATAATAGACCGGACAAGGAATAGGCGAATCAATGCTACAAAGATTCAGGAAATTATTTAGCCCCCCCGTAATGGATGATCCGGAAAAGGCAGCCCAGGCACGCAGTATTTATATTATTTTGCTGGCCACCCTTGCGCTAACATTCCTGTTCCTGATTTATGCAATATTCTTTCCACCTCCAGGTCAGTTGATAATCGCCATTGTTGCCGTTCTTGTTGAATTCGGCCTGTTGGTATTGATCAATTCGAAACGAACGCTATTAGCCAGTGCAATTTTGACCTCCATGCTGTGGATCGCCATTTCAGTGGAAGTGGCTATTTATGGTGGTATTCGGGATACAGGTTTTGGCGCTTTTGCTGCAATCATACTCATCGCCGGATTGACCATGGGAATGCGAGGCAGCATCATTTTTGCAGCACTCGCTCTCCTTGGCGGGGCAGGTCTGGCCTATGCCGAGAATCAAGGATTACTTCCCCAATATGCCAATGTGCCTATCTACTCAGTACTACTCTCGCATAGTATCGCTCTGATTGCAGTCGCTTTACTATTAAACCTGGCGATCCACAGCATCGCAACTGTGGCACATAAGGCGCTCGAAGAAGAAAAGGCGGAGAAAGAGATCAACGCTCAGTTGGAAAGCAGCCAGAATGACCTGCAACTACGTACCGCCGCCATGGAACAGCGCAACGTCACTCTGCAAACCGTTGCTTCTGTATCGCAGATTACCAGCCGGGTAAATAATGAAGAAGAGTTACTTGAACAGACTGCGCAATTACTAATTAACCAGATCCATCTGGATCACGCGGGTCTTTTTATTATTGATCAGACAGAAGAATATGCAATTCTGCAGAAATCCCTCAGCCAGGCAGGAAAACCTTCGGTTGCTGCTGGATATAAATTGACTGTTATCCGAAGCGAATCCAACAGCCTCCCGATGGGTTCCGGCGCACTGCAAATAAAAATTGCGAATTTGAACTACTATATTGATCTCCCTAAAAAACTGCCAGACATGCAAACGAGTCTGGTCTTTCCCATGTCAATCAGTGGCCGTTTGTATGGTTTGATGAATATCCAATCCGAATCTGCTGATCCACAACATATTGATCAACAAACCATGCAGATGCTCGCAGATCAAATTGCTCTTTCCATCGCAAATATTCGCTTAGTTAACGAGCTGCAAAATCGTATGCAAGAGGTTAGTTTATTGGCTGGCAAGAATGTCGAGCGTGCCTGGGAAAGACTGGGGGCAGGTAAAAATATAGGATACACCTACGATCGGCTCCAGGTGCACCCGGCTGATGAAACCTTTCCCCCGGAAGTCGCTGTTCAGCTCCGGAACGGGAAGTCTGTAACTTTTATCAGCACCGGGACACCTGCGCGTGCGCGGCTGGCAGCTCCAATTATCCTGCGCGAGGCTATCATTGGCGTTATTGGTTACGACAGTGATGATGTAGCACATAAATGGCAGGAGGATGAAAAAGCCCTGCTCGAAACAGTAGCAGCTCGTGTCAGCCTCGCACTAGAGAATACCCGCCTGGTTGAAGAGGCGCAACAACGGGCTGAGAGGGAACGGGTGGTCGGTCAAATTACAACCAGGATGCGTGAAACACTGGATATAGAAACAATCTTGAAAACAGCAGTAAAGGAAATGCGTCAGTCGCTTGAATTAAGCGAAGCGGAAGTCAGATTGCAATTATCCGGCGAAAATAAATCCATAGAGGTCATTAATGAATAAGAAGACCTCGGCGATTGGATTGCTGCTCGTCTTTATGCTGTGTTTATCGGCCTCCTGTGCAAGCGGTTCATCGGCGCCTGCGAGTAAACCCCTTAAGGTTGAATGGAGTTTATGGCAGGGAGATTACACTTTGCTGGTTGCCAACCAAATGGGATTCTTCAAAAAACATGGCGTGAATGTCGAACCGGTCCGTTATGATTCTTCTGCACAGGCAATTCCCGATCTGGCAGGCGCGAAATTGGATGGCGGGCTTTTTCCAATGAGCGATGTATTACTGGCTGCGAGCATGGCTGATCTAAAAGCCATCCTGGTCAGTGATAATGGAGGTCAATTTACAATTGTTGCAGCGCCTGATATCCAATCCGTTCAAGCCCTGCGCGGAAAACGTATCGGGCTAAACCTGCACTCATCGAGTGAAATGTATGTTTCTTCCATGCTTGAAAGCGGCCGCATGACCTCGAATGATGTGATTTATGTGGAAATGTCACCTGATCAGGTTCTTAAAGCAATTCCGGGACAAATTGATGCCGGGATGGTTTGGGAACCTTATACCTCACAAGCCCTCCAACAAGGGATGAACATCGTGTATCAAAGTACATACGATTCATCCCTGATTCCTAGAATGGTGGTTTTCCGTAAAGCTGTGGTTGATCAACGCCCCAACGATATTCGTGCTTTTATTTTGGCCTGGGAAGAAGCGGTTAATTATCGGATCAGTAACCCGCAGGAATCACTCGCAATCATATCAAATGTGACCGGTCTGCCTGCGGGTAATCTGAATTTGTCCCAGGAGTATTCAATCTATACGATCAAGGATAATACCAAACTTTTCGGCAATACCTTGGGCAACGATCCCAGTTCGATTTATTATATTGCCAGGTTCAACCGTAATTTTCTTATAACAATGGGATATATCACCAATCCACCCGATGTTGGCGCCTTGCTGGATCCGACTTATTTTAAGTAGGAAGAATGTCATCTCCTGAAAGATTCCCGGGTAGACAGGATATAAAATGCAGAAGCTAAGAAACTGGTTTGTTACTTTTCCTCCAAGAACACGAAGGTTGCTCATCACTCTGGGGTTTACCACCTTGGCATTTGTGGTTTTCAGTCTGGCCTCAATCGGGGATTTGTTGGCGCCAAAAGATATCCGGGAATTTATCGTTAACCCCATCCCAATTATCCTAAGCATCCTGGGTTGTATTGCATTAGCTTTTGCCTGGAAAGGTAGGATTCGTCTGGCAAGCTATCTAATGATTGCGGCTGTATTTATTGGTTTCCTGGTTATTGCAATCGTCTCGGCCCAATCGACTTACTCTTCAGTTGCTGAATTGGTGATTGTGGTCATACCGATCATGATAGCGATTCAGTCCTTCTCCGAAAGGGAGTTTACCTGGACCGTTATACTGTCAATTCTTGGCAGGTCTGCCATACAATTTTTTGGAACACTAAAAACAGCCGGCTCCCTCACGGGGGCAAGTGCACAGACCGCCATGATTGCTCAATGGGCGTCAGTAATAATCGCGATTCTGTTCGGCATTTACGTCGCATTTAATCTCAATAATTATGCCTTTCGGGTTAAGATGATCCTGGTATTGGGACTCTTGACAGTTGTCCCTACTTCGATCATCACTTCCATTACAAGCCGCAACATTCAATCGAACCTGATCAATCAAGCTGACCAAAGTCTGGTGCTTTCATCCGATCAACTGGCGTTATCCATCAATTCTTTCATTCAGACCAACCTTGACATAACACGGACGGCTGCCTTGGATCCAGCCTTTATTAGCTATCTGGGCCAGCCGGCTTCAAGCGCGGCCAATCAAGGATTGTTATTACCGCGCGACACCGACTTGCAACGCGTGGGAGCCGCTACCCTGCTCGCCCTATTAAAGAGAGATCCTATCAACATCATTTCGTGTAAATTGCTTGACCGGTTTGGCATGGTACAGCTTAGTACCAACCCGGCTGAGATTGCGAAATTTGAATCTTCTTTAAATCACTTTCTAACCCCCTTCCAGAGCGGATATCCCTTCGCTTCGCCGATTAGTATTACTAGTAATGGAGGCGGTATCATTCAATTCAGCGCACCAATTCGGTCTGCAGCTGGAATCACTATTGGCATACTGGATATCTCGTATTCCGCATCAATCTTCCAGCAATCCATCGTCCGAAATAGCGCCAAGCTCGGCCCTGATGTGTCTGCGATGTTGTTGGATGATAACAACATCATTATTGCGCATAGTTCTGCTCCGGAATTGGTTTATAGAATTGTCAATCCGCCCAACAACAATACGATCTACAGTTTGATCTATGATAACCGCTTGCAAAATCTGCCGCCCGAACAATTAACTGTTCACATGGATGGGCTGACTTCCGGATTGAAAGATCTGGCTACAACCCAATACTTCACGGGCAATTTTCATCCACAACAACAAGCTGCAGTTGCCAGTTCGAATGTGGACCAGGCCGGAGCAGCAATTCTGCCCAGTACAAATTGGCATGTTGTCACTTATGTACCTCAAACAACTCTGCTTGCTCCGGTACAAAAACAAACCCAAAATGTGGTGCTTATCAGCATTTTGATCAGTCTGATTAGTATTGGTATCGCCCTGGGCTTAACCCAGGTCCTGATCGCTCCCATCCTGAGTCTGACGCGTACCTCTGAGCAAATAGCTCAAGGTGATATCAACGCAAATGCGACTATCCATACCCAGGATGAAATCGGCGAGTTGGCAAAAACCTTTAATTCAATGACTGGACGCGTTCGCGACCTGATTGGAAACCTTGAACAACGTGTGGCCGAACGTACCCAGGCACTGGAACGACGCGCGATCCAACTCCAGGCTGCTGCCGACGTTGGTGGCACAGCCGCCCGCTTGCGCGACCTGGACGAACTTTTGCGCCAGGTAACCCGCTTGATCAGCCAGCGCTTTGGTTTCTACCATGTGGGCATTTTCCTTTTGGACGAGCGCGGTGAATACGCCGTCCTGCGCGCCTCCAACAGTGAAGGCGGACAGCGCATGCTCACTCGCGGCCATAAATTGAAAGTTGGGCATGTCGGTATTGTAGGGTATGTGACCGGCGCTGGAGAAGCCCGTATTGCCTTGAATGTTGGTGAAGATATTCAATACTTTAATAACCCGGATCTGCCTACTACTCAATCCGAAATGGCCCTTCCACTCATCGTTGGAGGCAGGATCCTGGGCGCCCTCGATATCCAGAGCTCTCAAGAATCTGCTTTCTCCCAGGAAGATGTCACAACATTAAAAGTACTCGCCGATCAGATCGCCATTGCAATCGAGAATGCACGCTTGTTCTCTGAGAACCAGAAAGCCCTGGAAACGGCTCAGCGTGCCTATGGAAATCTAAGTGCCGAAGGCTGGCAGCGTTTGTTACGCGAGAGATTGAAGACAGTCGGTTACGCCAGCCTTTCCGAAGGTCAAACATCGCCTGTGTCGGAAAATGCGAGCCCTGCTTTCCTGCAGGCCATTCAAACCGGCGAAAACGTACTTGAAGAAGATGGCACAGTTTTGCACCTGCCAGTCAAGATCCGCGGTCAAAGCATTGGTGCCATCCGCATGGAAAAACCTGAAGGCAGTGGCCAATGGACACCCGAGACCATCGGGATGGCGGATGAGCTCTCCATCCAATTGGGGGCTGCCCTTGAGAGCGCCCGTCTATATCAAGACATCAGCCTGCGAGCACAGCGGGACGCGACGATTTCGGAAATTTCCGGCCGAATAGGCGGGTCGCTGCGTATGGAAAGCATTTTGAGGACGACTGCTGAAGAGCTAAGTAAGGTATTTACCGGTACCAATATTTTGGTTCAACTTAAGAGTACAGACGAGTAACCGGATAATCAAATGCAATCTACGTAGCTTCCTTATGGATCCTTTCGAGTTTCTAATCACGCTGCGAATTTACAGGAGTCAGCATGAAACGCACGTCCATTCTTAAAACTTCGACATTTCGTTATACTATATTTGGGATTCTATCTGGATGTCTCTTTCCAATCCTGGGAATGCTTCTTTATGCCTGGATAAACCATCTACCGATTGGATGGGCGGCTTTTGTAGAGGCGCAGCAAAGCCAAAAACTTTTATGGATAATTGATTCCGCCCCAATATTCTTGGGACTGACCTTAAGCGTAGCTGGCAAGCGCGAAGATAGTTTGATTCAGATTAAAACGCACCTTGAGCAGACAGTAACAGAAAGAATCTCCGAACTTCAAGGGCTCAATCAGGATTTGAAAGCCGAGATTGAAGGACGCCGTTTGGACGCCCTCAAATTAAAGTTTGCTGCTGAAGAGCTTCAACTTATTTCAGAAGTAGCCCGGGTAATGTCCATGGAACAGGATATTGAAAAATTACTTCCCTTGATAACCCGGCTTTTGAGCGAAAGGTTTGGCTTCTACCACGTGGGCATTTTCCTTCTGGACGAGGCCAGGAAATTTGCCGTTTTGAAGGCCTCGAACAGCGTCGAAGGTCAACGCATGCTGGAACGCGCCCATCGGTTGGAGGTCGGGCAGGTTGGGATTGTGGGAAATGTTGCGGCCACAGGGATAGCGCGCATAGCTTCAGAGGTTGGTGAAGACGCAGTGTATTTTAATAACCCAAATTTGCCTGAAACGCGCTCGGAAATTGCCTTGCCGTTGCGGGTACGGAATCAAATAATCGGCGTTATCGACGCGCAGAGCAAGGACCCAGATGCCTTTTCAAAAGAAAGGTCGAATACGCTCGCGATCCTTGCAGATCAGATCGCCATTGCCATCGAAAATTCACAGCTGTATAGTGAAACGCAACGCGCTTTGGCTGAAGCCCAGGCATTTTCCAGGCGATTTAGTTCTCAAGCCTGGGAAAAGGTATCCAGGGAGCAGCAGCTTGGCTATCTCCACACGATAACTGGTGATAAAAGACTCACTGATCCAATCGAGTGGGAAGAAGCCCAACAAGCAATTAAAAATGGGGAAACTGTTATTCTCGCTTCAGATAAAAACTCCAACCGTGAAGCAGCAGTGGCGATTCCTTTACGGGTACACGAACAGATCATCGGTATACTGGATATCCGTTCAACGGATCCAGATCGTGTGTGGCAGGTAGAAGAGATCAGCATCATCCAGGCAATTGCAGACCGTGTGGGATTGGCGCTGGAAAATGCACGCCTATTCGAAGAGACTACGGGCCGTGCAAATCGTGAGCGCACAGTTTCTGAAATAACCACCCGCATCCGTAGTACCACCGACCCGGAAGTAATGCTCCAAACTGCATTGGATGAGCTCAAGCGAGCCTTGGGCGCTGATAATATTCACATCCGCCCTTATTCCTCGCCTGTAACCCAAAATAACGAAAATCAACCCAACCTTAAAAGGCACAAACCATCCAAGCCGGCGGAAGTAGTATAGGAATTCTCTCTGAGAGAAACCATGGCATATATAATCGCAATTTCCAATGAAAAAGGCGGCGTCGCCAAGACGACCTCCACCCTATCTTTAGGTGCAGCGCTCGCCGAAGCTGCCCAAAAGGTCCTGCTTATCGATCTCGATCCGCAGGCAAACTTGACCCTTGCATTAGGATTTGAGCCCGGCAAAATGGAACACACCTCTGGCGATGTACTGCTAGACTCTGCACCGCTACTGGAATCGTGCCAGGCAACCAATATTCCGGGTGTCGACCTTATTCCGGCAAGTACCGGTTTGGAACAGGCTGAACAGGTTTTACCCATTTATTTGAATTACACCTCCCGGTTGCGCACTGCGATCGAAAGCGAAAGTAACCTGCCTTACCATATCATCCTGATTGATTGTCCACCTTCTTTGGGAGCAATAACAATCAATGCTCTAACGGCGGCCGACTTGCTGATTGTTCCTACTCAAGCTGAATATTTTTCGGCATATGCCTTGCGCGACATGATGTCCATCATTCGACAGGTACGCAGCGAAGACAACCCAAAATTAGCCTATCGCATTCTTGTTACTCTGCTTGACCAACGTAACCGCACCCATCGGGATATTCGCGACCAACTGGAACGTACGTTTGGAATTGGTCTATTCAAAACAGTCATTGAAATTGATACCAAACTGCGCGAGAGTCCCATCCTTGGTCTTTCCATTACGCAATATAAACCGCACAGCCGTGGTGCTCTCCAATATCGGAGCCTGGCTGAGGAGCTGATCCAATATGTCGAGCAAACGAATTCAGAAGCGGCTTGATCAACTTTTTATAGATATCAAGCAAGCGGAAGGACCATCCCTAAAGCCTCTGAACGCTGAGCCTTCTGGGCCAGAGCCTCGCCTCGAAAAAACGGTCGAGGTGCAGGAGCCAATAACTATTCCCATTAAGGATTTTCATCCTGAGAGAAGAAGTATGCGCTCTCAAATGGGCACACGCGCATTGGGATCCATACCTCAGGAACTCCTTGGCATTGATCAGAGTATTGAGTCGAACACAATCACTTTGCCATTTCGTACCGGAACCGATAAGTGGAGTGTTCTTGAAGTTGTCAGTCCCGCTGATAAAGGTACCTGGAGCGAAGATGATCAGCTTCTCGCCAAGCAAGTAACAGATCAGCTTTCCCTGGCGCTTGAAAACGCTTTGTTACTGAACGAGACTCAACAGCGAAATGCAGAACTGGCTACCCTCAATGAAATCATAGGATCAGCCAGCCAAACTCTTGAAATTAAGGAAATTCTTAATATCGTTCTTCAGCAAGCCATCGAAGCCGCCGGTTTTGACGGCGGACTGATTACGATGTACAACGAAGCCCGTGGAAAACTCGAAAGAGCAGCCCGCATAGGGTTACCCGGAAAAATGCCCGATGATCCGGCGGAAGGAATGGAAGAATCATTATGCGGTGTCGTATTCTCTAAAAGAGAGGTTCTGGTTATCGAGGATTTTCGTAAAGGCGGACCCGTTGACTTAACTGGAGAGATGGATGCTGGATTTTATTCCTACCTAGGTATACCCATCGAATCGAAGGGTCAAACTCTAGGCACTTTATGTGGATTCCGAAGTGCTCCGGGACCTTTTTCACAAAATGGGATTTCCCTATTGCAGACGATTGGCCGTCAAATTGGATTTGCCATCCAAAATGCCCGTTTGTTCGAGCAAACACAAGGTTCTGAACAAACCCTGCGTCGCCAAAATGAATACCTTGCTACCTCAGCAGAAATTGGCCGTCTGGTCACTTCGACCCTCGATCTGGATACTCTTTTCAGCCGGACAGTCAACCTGATCAATGAACGCTTTGGTTTTTATCATGTCGCGATTTTCACCATCGAGGAAACTGGATTCACGGCGATTCTAAAATCAGCCACTGGTCTGGCTGGTGAAGAGATGGTGCATCGCCGCCACTCGATTCCGGTCGGATCCCGGTCGATCGTTGGTACTGTTTCTTCAACCGGGAATTCATTGGTAGTCAATAACACCGCAGTCGATCCAATTTACCGCGTAAACCCTCTTCTTCCTAATTCTCGCTCGGAGGCCGCCATTCCTCTCCGAATTGGTCAACGCATAGTGGGCGTTATCGACCTCCAGTCTGAAGAAACGGAAGCTTTCAGGCAGGATGATATTGCTGTATTACTGGTGCTGGCTGATCAGGTTGCGGTTGCCATTGACAATGCACGCTCATATGAATTAGCACAGGCGGCCATCACCGAAATGCGTGAATTGGATCGGCTTAAAAGCCAGTTCCTGGCGAACATGAGCCACGAATTGCGCACGCCTCTCAACTCGATCATAGGCTTCTCACGCGTCATCATCAAAGGGATTGATGGTCCGGTGACTGACCTACAGGAACAGGACCTCAGCGCAATCTATAATTCCGGTCAACATCTGCTTCGCCTGATCAACGATATCCTGGATCTTTCTAAGATTGACGCCGGTAAGATGGAACTTGCTTTCGATGATGTTAATGTCGCTGAATTAGTGCAAAGTGTCGTGCCCACTGTCAATGGCTTGATTAAGGACAAGCCCATTACTCTTGAGCAAATGGTTGAACCCAACATTCCTATCATCCGTGCCGATGCAATGCGCTTGCGCCAGGTGATGATTAACTTACTTTCGAATGCAGCCAAATTCACTGAAGGTGGCACGATCACCATCAGTGCTGAAGTGCAAACCAATTCAAGTGGACAGCCGGAAGTGATCATAAAAGTATCAGATACAGGTACCGGCATTGCACTCGAAGACCGGAACAAGTTGTTCCAGCCCTTCTCTCAGGTGGATTCTTCACCCACTCGTAAGACAGGTGGCACCGGCCTTGGCCTGTCGATTTCTCGTAGGTTGGTCGAGTTGCACGGCGGTCTGATTGATGTAACCAGCGAAATAGGCAAGGGCAGCACTTTCTATTTCACCTTGCCGCTTCCAAAAGAATTTGAAGGCCGAAATCGCCTTGAAGGCCGGCGTGATAAAAAAATTGTCCTCGTTGTAGATGATGATTCACAAGTGATAAGTCTCTATGAACGTTTCCTGCAGCCGCAAGGTTACCAGGTGGTGGCCTTAACCGATCCTGCCCAGGCAGTCGAGCGGGCCAGACAACTATCGCCTTACGCCATAACTCTGGATGTCATGATGCCTGGCCGGGATGGTTGGACGGTTTTGGCAGACCTGAAGAATAACTCCGACACCCGCGACATTCCAGTAATCGTCTGCAGTATTTTAGAGGAGGATGAGAAAGGATTTAGTCTTGGTGCATCAGACTACCTTGTTAAGCCTATTCTTGAAGAAGATCTATTGAATTCTTTGGATCGTCTGAATGGAATGGGAGATATCCATGATGTTCTGGTCATCGATGATAACGAGAAAGATTTACGGCTCATGGAAAAAATCCTGCGGGAAGGCCAATACAATCCTATCCTTGCCCAGGGTGGACCTCAAGGCTGGGAAATTCTTTCAATCAAACCACCCCAAGCAGTCATCCTTGATCTATTCATGCCCGACATGGACGGCTTTACGATCCTCGAGAAATTACGTACCACACCAAAATTCTGTGATATCCCCGTGATTGTAGTCAGCGGAGCAGACCTCACACCTGAACAACAAAAACTACTTACCGAATTTGGTAAGGATTTACTTCGAAAGGGATCATTAAACGAATCGGAATTACTATCCTCACTGGATAAAGCTCTTAAACGGATCAAATAATTCTATCAACCAAGGAATCTAATAATAATGACCTTTGTCGTCCGCTGCCTCGATTGCAGCCACACTGCTCCATATTTTCCGACTTCGGTAAATTGCCCCCGCTGCAATAGTCAATGGCGGGAGGCAGAATACGATTATGATGCCATTTCGAAAAGTCTCCCTGCGCAATTGTTGGGGCGGGTTTTCGACCTTTGGCGATATCGCGAACTTCTTCCTGTTCGCAATCCCAACCCGGTTATTATGCTTGGAGAAGGTGGAACACCCCTTATTCAGGCTGTTAACCTGGGAATGATGCTTGGATGCCCTAATATTTATATAAAAGATGAGCGCCAGGGGCCGACGGCCTCATTCAAGGACCGGCAGGCAGCCGTTACCATCGCTACCCTCAAGGAAGCCGGAATTACTGAAATGGTGGCTGCTTCTACCGGAAATGTGGCCATGTCCTATTCCGCCTATTGTGCCCGCGCCGGCATTAAATTATGGGCTTTTGTCACCAGTTTGGTTCCCGCTGTTAAAATGCGGGAAATAGCAATCTACGGCAGCCAGGTGGTGAAGGTTACTGGTTCATACGATCAGGCGAAACAGGTGGCAGCAGAGTTCGCGCGTCAGCGTAACCTCTACTTGGATATGGGTGCCCGGACAGTCACCTCCATTGAAGCAATGAAAACCATTGCTTTTGAGATTGCAGAACAGCTCACCTCCTTACTTGGTCCACTATCCCAGGCCAACGGCAAATCCCGCCTTATCTGGCGTACCCCTGACTGGTATATTCAATCGGTGAGTGGCGGAATGGGTCCGCTGGGGGTCTATAAAGGATTCTCTGAGCTAAAGAAGATGAATTTCGTCGATCGGATTCCTGCTATTGCTGCTATCCAGTCTGAAGGCTGCGCGCCCATGGTCACAGCCTGGAAAAACCATGCCGATATTGCTACTCCGGTAACCTCCCCTCGTACCCACATCGAGACACTGGCAACCGGCGATCCAGGCCGGGCATTCACTCTCCTTTCCAAACAAGTAAATGAGACGAAGGGCGTATTCGAAAGTGTTAGCGATGAGGAGGCTTTCCGTGCCATGCATATGTTGGCTAAAATGGAAGGTATCTCTGCCGAACCTGCCGCCGCAGTCGCTATTGCCGGGCTTTTTAAACTGGTGCGTGCCGGCGTTGTCAAGCCAACTGATGTTGTGGTAATAAATTGTACTGGGCATACGATGCCTACGGAACCGTTCATCCTTGGCGACAATTGGGCGCGTAATGTTGTCTTGCCAGCGCGCTCTATGGAAGAGACTCCCCAAGAAGGATTATTGGCTGCTCTCAGTCGAGTGGCACCCGATCGTTTCCCATGCATTGCCTTGGTAGATGACAGTCCGGATGCAAGACGTCTTATTCGACGTATCCTGCAATCTCAAGGAAATTTTACAATTCACGAAGCTGAGAACGGCAAATTAGCACTAAATCTCGTTGAAAAGGAACATCCTGATCTTATTATCCTCGATCTGATGATGCCTGAAATGGATGGTTTTGCTGTTCTGGATGCACTCAAGGCCAGGCCAGAAACCGCCGACATACCAGTGATTGTCTCTACTGCGAAAGAACTCACATCAGAAGAAAAGGATCGCCTCAAGGGGCAGATCCAGGCCTTAATGCAAAAAGGGGATTTCCTTAGTGATGAATTCCTGGATGAAGTCCGTACACTTATCGGTTGATGTGTTTAATTAGGAATATCCCATGAAAAAAGGGAGAGGCCGGATAACAGGGATAGAAGCCGCGTTGGCATCCGCGGTATTTTTCGGTCTCACCCCTGTATTTGGGAAACAGGCTATTACGCTTGGCTTCTCACCATTGGCAGTAGTTGCGTTTCGAACCATCCTGGCCGCAGGGTTGCTTCTTGCACTTGTTGCAGTTTTTCGGCGGCCATATCTATTTATTTACCCGGCTGGTCTTCTGGGTTGTGCGTTGGCAGGCACCCTAAATGGTTTAGGTTCCCTGCTCTATTATTACTCGCTTGGCCGACTTTCAGTCAGCGTAGGACAACTACTTTATTCGCTCTATCCCCTGTTCCTCGTAATTTGGTTGGTGATCGACCGCCAACCACCCACCCGGCTTACCTATGTTCGCATTGGTTTTGCGCTCTTGGGAATTGTTCTTCTTACACTGTCGGGATCTATAAAGATGGATTGGATCGGGGTCATCCTGATGCTCGGCGCATCCATCATGTATGCGATCCACTTGCCAATAAATCAACGGGTACTCTACGATATTCCGGCGCCTACCGTGGCATTGTATACACTCCTCGCAATGAGTGTGGTTGTTGTCCCAGCCTACCTGATATTTGACCGCACTCTGCCCCCAGTTGGCACTTCCTGGTCGCCCGTCCTGGCATTGACGATTGTGACTTTCTTCTCCAGGTTGATGCTCTTTCTTGGTATTAAAAATCTCGGCGGTATTCAAACCGCTTTGATTGGATTAAGTGAATTAATTGTATCCTTAACCATAAGCCATTTTTGGTTACACGAAAGCCTAAATTCGGTCCAATGGATTGGTGCATCCTTCCTGGGCCTTAGTTTGATAATGATAGGCTTTGAGAGAATCCAACCAGAGAAAAGACGAATTCGCGGACTACTTGGCTGGCTGCGTCCACCTGAAGTTTCAGCCGATCTTCCAATTGGGCCGCATGAGTAGCAGCCCGGATCATTCACTTGCTCTTTCCGCCCTCCGAATTTCGGCTGTCTTCAAATACATAGCCTGTTCCGCGCACGCTTACAACCCTCTTCATCAATGATGGAATTCCTGCCAATTTCTGCCGTAATCGGCTGACCAATGGACGGAGAATTTCGGGTGCTTCCTGTTGAGTCGTGGAGTACCCCTGGACAAGCAGAACCAACTCACGGTGCGTAAATACCTTGCCGATGTTTTCTACGAATATTCGCAACAAACGCCCTTCAGCCGGAGTTAAGTTAATGGTTCGGGTTTCAGAACGGACCAACCTGCGACCGTAATCAACAACCGTACCATCTCCTAAAATTACAACGGCATTTTCATCGGAACTGGCCTCAGCTTGCTGGTGCTCCCGTTCCGCGATTTTGGCATTCCGGCGGGACAGACCGCGTGTGACACTATCGATAATTTGGTTAGGCGAAGAGGGTTTTAGCAAGTAATCATGGACCTGACTCCTAAGCGCATCGATGGCCGATTCGATCGAACCATGCGCCGTAAGCAGGATTATCTCGATGTCAGGAGAAATTCGATTAACCACTTTTATGACATCCAGGCCGCTCATACCGGGCATGCGCAAATCAAGAACCATCAGATCCACTGGATTTAGTCGTACATAATCCACCGCGGCCTCCCCATTGGGAACCGAATTAACGTGATGGCCTTCCAACCGGAGAATATCAGTAAGAGTCTGTCTCTCGATTAGCTCATCATCAACAACAAGAATATTGGCTTTGTTCATGATTCCTCCTTTATCGGCAAAATCACCCGGAAACAAGCCCCCGGCCCACGATCGGGCAGAAGGTCTAGACTGCCTCCATGAGCAGAGACAATTCCATAGCTGACTGATAAACCCAGTCCCGTCCCACTCTGTTTTGAACTTACAAAAGGCTCAAAAATCCGGCTGCGCAATTCCTCTGGGACTCCGGTACCCGAGTCTTGAACGAGGATTTCTACAGTATCATGCACCGGACGTGCACTTATATGCAATTCACCACCGGCAGGCATGGCATCGTAGGCATTAAGCACAAGATTGAGAAAAACCTGTTCCAATTGGCTGTTGACCGCGAGAATGGTTGTTAATTTTGATGAAAATCCTGTAGTGACACGTATTCCGCGCGTCTTCATTTGCGGCGAAACCAGATTAATGACATGCCGTATAAGCGCTGCCAGGTCCACACGCTGTGGTTCCACTGCGCCTGGACGGTAGAAATCCAACATACGTTGCACGGTACTCATTAGCCGGTTTAATTCAATATTTGCAAGGTCCAGGTATTCGCGCCTTTTCTTCTCTGACACTTCACCCCGCGTTGCAAGATGAAGACAGTTTTGAACGGCTTGCAAGGGGTTATTGATTTCATGAGCAATCGATGCAGTTAACCTCCCCGCAGCTGCCATTTTTTCCGCCCTGATTAACGCTTGTTGCGATTCCTCCACGCGCCGGACGTACTCCCGCAACTCCCCGTACAGGCGGGCATTTTCCATTGCCACCGTTGCCTGCCTGACCAAAAGGAGAAACATCTCCCACTCCACCTCACGAAAAGCCGGGGCAGCAGCATCCTGGCCTGCATATAAAACACCGTGGAGGTCCATACGGGAGATGGGGGCGCACATAACGGAACCTAACCCCTGGGTAACGATTGCAGCCTTTAGCTCAGGTTCACCTGGTCCGGTTGCATTCACCCATACCGGCGTGTTAAGCGCGTCCACACGCCCAACAATACCTCCATTAGGATTGCTTTCTTCTTCCACCAGAGTTATTCCTCGTCCGGAAATCAGGGCAAGGGATTTACCATCGGGCGAGCGCTGATAGAATCCGGCATGTCCGCAACGAAGGTGCCCGCAAACGGCATTCAACACAAGCTCCAAAAGGTGTTCCGGGTGCGTCTCAGCAAGGAATGATTCAATGATATCAAAAAGTGGTCGCAGGGCTTGTATCCGCGCAATATCTCGTTTTTTTTGATTGTCATCCAAAGCTTGCCTGACAGCTTTTACCAATTCTCCGCCAACCTCGAACGGTTTGAGTAACAGCCCATCCACACCCTGGTGAAGCGCCTGGATGGCCATCTCAACTGTGCCGAATCCAGTCATTACCAACACTGCTGCATCTGGCTGGTGTTGCTTGGTGTAATCGATCAGTTCAAAACCGCTGATTTTGGGCATGCGGATATCAACCAGAAGCAAGTCAATCTTATCCTGTGTCACGTATTTCATAGCAGCTTCGGGGTCAGTAAAAGCGCTTACTTCATAATCCACTCGTCTAAGGAGACGTTCACACAATTGGGTTATGCCAGGTTCGTCGTCCACGATCAGGATATGCGCAGCCGCCATCATTCCACCTCAACTGGGAGCCAGACGGTAAATACAGAACCCTTGCCAACCTGGCTGTCGACATCAATTAAACCACCGTGATCTGTGACGATACCATATGTTACTGAAAGGCCAAGTCCGGTTCCGCCATCTTTCGAACGTGTGGTGAAAAATGGCTCAAATACGCGTTCGAGATTTTCCGGGGCGATGCCGGTCCCGGTATCCTTCAGGCTTATCGTCAACCAGTCACGCCCGTCGCGGAATCGGCGCTCAGTCTTCATGTGAAGCTCACCTCCCGTTGGCATTGCATGCAATGCATTATGGATCAAATTGAGAATAACCTGCTTCATCTGGTTACGATCAACAGATATCCATGGAAGCCCCTCACACAGTTCGGTAACCGCTTGAATTCCACTGGTGCGTAATAGATGGTTCACCAGGGTCAGCACATCCAGAAGGATTTCGTTTATATCGGAGCGTACGCGTGCACTTTCGCTCTGACGGGCGAAGTCGAGCAGGCGCCGTACGACACTGCGCGCTCTTTGTGTTTCCCGCAATACCAGTTCCAAATCATTTCTGACACCAGATCCATCCGGAAGCTCTTCCAATACCAATTCGGTGAAACCAGATACTGTCGTCAGAGGGTTGTTCAACTCGTGGGCTATCCCTGCCGCCATTTCACCCACAGCTGCCAGCTTTGCCGCCTGAACCAGCCGGCTCTCAGCCATGCGTTGTGCAATATTACGTTCCTGAAGTTCCTCACGCGCGGCCCTCAACTGGTCTACAATCGCCTGCAATTTCTGATACTGCCCGGCGCTTGTCATAACACTTGACAGGATTCCTGCCAGCGATTCCAGCACAATCAAGTCGTTCTGCGAAAATGCGTTTTTCCTTTGGCTTTCAACATCAATCACGCCTATGGTTTGATCGCCATCCTTGAGGGCCACGCACATCTCCGATCTGGCGTCCCAATTCGGGATTGGGCGATAAAATGGGCTTAAAGAAACATCATTGACCAGCATATTCTCACCGGTTATAGCTACACGCAGAACTATGCCGTCTTTTCTTGTCTCATCCATGTAGCTCAAGCCTTGTTGCACGAGATCCGCTGCATTGCCACCAATCCCTACGACAGTCATATTCCTATCAGCACTATTAAATAGAGCAATTACAGCCAGCTCATAAGCAAAATTGCGTGCCAACAATTCGGCTGCGATTTGGCTGACTTCCCGAAGGTCGGTTAGACCGATTACTTGCTCGATTACTTCATGTATCAATTTTAGATTACGAGCCCTGCTCTCTGCCTCACGCCGTAAGCGTCCATTTTCAAGCAAGCCAGCTAGGTGGCTGGCTATAACAATCAACAAATGCTCATCATATACCGTAAAAGCGCCATCCGCTGCACTTTCCAATCCCAACATCCCGATCAACTGCCGTCTGTATTTCATGGGGATGACCAGGGCAGAACGAGATCCAGAATAAACGGGCAAATATCCTGACTCTGGCGTAATTAGATCCACTTTTTGAAATTCGCCATTCCCGATCAAATTGGGAACAGCTTCGTCATCAATTGACTTTGTCTGCAAAACAATGATCCCGTCATGGTTGGTGTAATTTTGCTGGCTGTTTCCATCCGGAGCCAGTACAACCATGGTGATTCGCTCAGTACCAAAAGCCCGCTGCAATAACGCAAACATTCTCTGGGCTATCTGTTCCGGTTCAAGTGCTGAAGTTATGGTTACCGCAAAATCGTTTAAAAGAGCCATGCGGCCCAGATGAGCTGTAAGGTCGGAAAATGTTATGCTTGCTTCTACTGATGGAGCGACTCTCCTGGCCAGTTGCTGTAATCCACTCCATTCTTCCGGCAGAATCTGAAAGTCCCGCCAAAATGCGATCAACCCTATCAAACGCTGCCCGATTATGAGTGGTAAACCGGCCCAGATCTTGGGAGATTTTTTAAATCCTGTACGAGGCACCATTGCCCATTCAATCTCACCTCGTGCCACTAATCGCGCCTGGCGTGTTTTCACGATCTCGCGCAAAAGCGGATTTGCATCGATGGAAATCCGCTCTTCAGCGACCTTTTCACAATTTTGGTGGGCTTTGATCTCGAAAAAATCACCAGCACGGATGGCCAGCCAACCTGACTTGCTTGCCGCCGTCTGCAATACCAATTCTAGAACCCGGTTCAGGACTTCAGGCAAAAAATAGGGGATACCCAGGTCAGGTAAGGATAATAAGGGTACATTCGGCGGTTCCAGAAGCGAACGGTTGGAATTCCCCATTGCGACCACCCGCCAAAAACGCTGGGCAACATCTGAAAGTTCATCCGCCCCGACTAATATCACCCTTTGTGTCATCTGGTCAGGGAAAACGTAAAGCTTGGCGCCTGAAAGCCCGCTCGATTGCGAAATTGAACGCGATCGACTACGCTTGCCAGTTAATGCCCCGTTCAACCAACCCTCGATGACGGCCATCTTAATGTATTGCATTAGGGTGGAGCGTACTTGAGCTTTTAGTTTATAAGCGGCCAGGATTTCCCAATCATTGCTATGTTCCAACCAAATAGCCCAGATAGCCCCCGTTAATTGGCAGGTTTCTTTGAGTTGAATATCTACTTGGTTTCTCTGCATTCTCATGGCACTAATTTCATGACATTTCAATGAATTATAAATCACATCCGGATAAATCCAAAATGGTACAATACTTGCCAGGATGAATCAACCTGACTTGACGATAGTTGGTGGCGGATTGGCCGGAAGCGAGGCAGCCTGGCAGGCTGCACAGCGGGGATTACGCGTGCGGCTCTATGAGATGCGACCTGTTCTGTCCACTGGCGCACACCTGACCTCCAATCTGGCGGAACTCGTGTGTTCAAATTCGCTTGGCTCAAACCTGCCTGATCGTGCTTCTGGCTTATTAAAAAATGAAATGCGCCGTTTCGGATCCCTGTTGCTGGAATGCGCACAATTAAATTCGATTCCTGCCGGAGCCGCCCTGGCGGTTGATCGAGAATCCTTCTCACGGCAGGTTACCGATCGGCTAAGTTCTCACCCGAATATTGACCTTGTGCGCGCAGAGGTGCAAGAACTACCTGTTGGTCCGACCATTATCGCTTCAGGCCCGCTCACCTCCGACAGCCTGTCCCACGCTATTGCAAATTTGACTGGCAGTGATTTATTATTCTTTTTCGATGCCATTGCTCCAATTGTAACCGCCGAATCCATTAATATGGATATTGCCTTTCGTGCATCCCGTTATGATTCAGGGGATCAAGAAATTGGTGATTATCTCAATTGTCCTTTCACAAACGCCGAATACGACTTATTCATCGAAACATTATTAACTGCCCACCGTATTAATTTGCGTACATTCGAGACCGAAATCGAACAAGGTGTAACTGCCGGACAGCAACAATTTTTTGGTGGATGTTTGCCGGTGGAAATCATGGCCGGTCGCGGACAAAAAGCACTGGCGTTCGGTCCAATGCGGCCAACTGGGTTGATAGATCCACGCACGGGGCGCTGGCCATATGCCCTTATTCAGTTACGTCAGGATAATCTGGCTGGAAGTCTTTATAACCTGGTGGGATTTCAAACCAACCTGACTTACACTGAACAAAAACGCACCTTCCGCCTGATTCCTGGACTGGAAAAGGCTGAGTTCGAACGGTATGGGCAGATGCACCGCAATACTTTTCTGGCGGCGCCAGTTACCCTGCTCCCCACCCTTCAATATCGGGATCGCCCGGATTTATTCTTCGCCGGCCAAATCACAGGCGTGGAAGGTTACATGGGAAACATCGCCACCGGCCTTCTGGCCGGAATAAATGCCGCTTACATTTTACAAGGGAAACAGCCTATTGTTCTTCCGGAGACAACCATGCTGGGCGCGCTCTGTCACTACATCACCCACACAAACTTGAAAGATTTCCAGCCGATGAAAGCTAATTTTGGCATTCTGCCGCCGCTTAACTCATCCGATCGTATCGACAGGCGGGAACGTGCCAGGCAATTTGTTGAACGCGCTCAAACCGATTTGGAAGTATTCATAAAGAAAAACATGGACGAATAATGCTATGCGCAAATACCGGGTTTTATTCCTTTTAGTAATTGTTGTTCCTCTAATCGCCTTGGTAATATGGAGGCTGACACCCCTCAACCGCCAATCGGCACAGTTTGATGGACAACGCGCATATCAGGATGTGGTAGCACAGATTGCATTCGGTCCCCGCATTCCAGATAGCCGGGCACATGCCGATACCATCACATATATCCAGGAGGAGCTTAGAAAAGCAGGCTGGCAGTCCAAAATCCAGATGACTGATTGGAAAGGTTTCTCGGTTCAAAACATCATCGCCTCCCGATCCGATCATGCACCCCAAATCATCTTGGGTGCGCACTATGACTCTCGCCTGCTCGCAGACCAGGATCCTGGATCGGGACGGGTTGCTCCTGTCCCAGGTGCAAATGATGGAGCCTCAGGCGTGGCAGTCTTGCTTGAACTGGCGCGCTCGCTTCCAGCCGGGATTACTCCCACCTGGCTGGTCTTTTTCGATGCCGAAGATAATGGCGGATTGGCGGGCCGTGAATGGATTATGGGCTCCCACGCGTTTGTGTCTGTACTAACCTACCATCCGCGCGCGGCTATCATCCTGGATATGGTCGGGGATGCTGATCTAAATATCTACATTGAACAGAATTCCAATGCAGCCCTGGTCAGCGAAATATGGGGGCAGGCAGCAAAGCTTGGATACGGGAAGCAATTTATCCAGACAGTCAAATACAGCATGGTGGACGATCACACTCCGTTCTTGGCAGCTGGCATTCCGGCAGTGGATATCATCGATTTCGATTACCCGTACTGGCATACCGCTGCCGACACAGCTGACAAAGTATCATCAAAAAGCCTGCAAATTGTCGGAGAGACGATACGGACTTGGTTAATTACCCAGAAATAACTTCTGTTGAAACCTCATTTATTACGATATTGTGATTGTCAAAACACCTAACCTGACTTACACTTATCCAATATTCGTTTGAAAGCCTTATGGATAACTTGCTGGCAATCGGTAGGTTGTAGTACTTGGAATAGCAGTTCGAGGACGCAAAATTTTGATGAATGTTCCTGATATATTAAATGAAATCCGCTTACCGTGGATTCGCCGCGTTGCAAACAGTCTGGCGCGCGGTGCCGGTGTGCGCGAAAATTTCCAGGAGCAACTTGAACGATTCTTCGATCTCATGGTTCAGGCAATCGAGACTGGCGATCCGGCCTGGGTGGACCCCATCATCCATGACTGGTCCAACGCGCCGACCCAGAGTGACCTGCGCGATGGAGAGAAGAATATTTCAGCAGTTCTCAACCGCATGCTGATGCTAACATTTGAACTGGCGCGTGAAGATTTGACCGAGCAGAATGCGATGGAATTAATGGGAGCCGTGCTGCCGGTTTTCACTTTCGCCCTGGAAAAGGCAGCCCGCTATGAGATGGAGACCCATGTGGCATTCATCTCGAAGGAATTATCCGGGATCCAGAAAAAGCTTGAACGGCTGGACCGGTCCAAGTCAAATTTCATATCGGTGGCTGCGCACGAGCTCAGAACACCTCTTACACTTATTGAAGGCTATACCTCCATGATGCGCGAAATAAGTGTCAATGGACAAAGTTCTCAATTGAACCTTTTGATCGAAGGTGTCAATAGTGGGATTTGGCGACTACGTTCTATCGTTGATGACATGATTGATGTATCACTGATAGATAACAATCTTCTGTCTTTAAATTTTCAACCCGTGTGGCTAAATCAGATACTCGGTCTCATTCGGAACGAGCTGAAAGATTCGATCGCAAATCGCAGGCAGGTGCTGGATATACATACGTTTCCCGGTTGTGATCAAATGCTCTTCGGGGATCCGGAACGCTTATATCAAGCATTTCGAAATATCATGAGCAATGCCATCAAATATACACCGGATGGGGGTAAGATAACCGTGGATGGACGAATGCTCCCTGGGTTTGAGGAAGTGACCATCGCCGATACCGGTATTGGCATCTCCGCCGAAGATCAGGAAACTATCTTCGCAAAATTCGGCCAATTAGGGAACGCCTCCTTGCACTCCAGTGGAAAAACTAAATTCAAGGGTGGCGGCCCGGGATTGGGCTTGCCCATCGCAAAAGGCATTGTTGAGGCACATAAAGGAGCTATTTGGGTGGAATCCGATGGGAACGATGAAAAAAGCTGCCCGGGCTCTATTTTCCATGTTCTGCTGCCGCTACGGACTGAGCCGCCCAATGAAATGATCGCCAAACTCTTTGGCGCCGAAGTAAAATCAGACCAGAAATAGAATAAACCAAATGTCAAAGAAAACTCCTGAACCGACCGTTTCGCCGCGTGAGCGCGCTTTCCTGGTCGGAGTAGAAATATTCGGACAGGCCCACCTGCTAACCCTTGAAGACTCACTGGCTGAGCTCACCCTGCTGGCGGATACAGCCGGCTTGGAGGTTATTGGAGAACTGACCCAGAAAGTCGACCGGCCAAACGCGGAGACGTTTATCGGATCCGGAAAAGTGGAAGAACTTAAAGCTCTGGCCGAGGAGACGCTGGCGCAGGTAGTCATTTTCGACAATGAACTTTCGCCTCGTCACCAGCGTGAGCTGCAGGAACATTTGGGGAATTCCGTGCGTGTGCTCGACCGGACAGCCCTCATCCTCGACATTTTTGCACAACACGCCCACACCAGCGACGGTCAATTGCAGGTCAAATTGGCCCAATATGAATACTATCTTCCACGCTTGACTGGCCAATGGACGCATCTTGCCCGGCAGGCTGGCGGCGGCGGCGGACGGTCAGGCTCGGTTGGCGGCGTAGGATTGCGTGGTCCCGGTGAAACCCAATTGGAAGTGGATCGCCGTTCCGTCCGGCATGAGATTGCCCATCTCAAGGATGAGCTTGAAAAGGTCCGCGCCCATCGGATGAGATACCGCGCGCAAAGAAAACGCAGCCGCATCCCAACGGTAGCTCTGGTCGGATATACCAATGCCGGAAAATCCACACTCCTGAACCGGTTGGCGAAGTCAGATGTCTATGTCGCAGACCAATTATTCGCAACCCTCGATCCAACCACCAGGCGCGTAGAATTGCCGGGCGGCGATCAGGCGCTATTCACAGATACGGTGGGTTTCATCCAAAAGCTTCCCACCACTTTGGTCGCTGCATTTCGTGCTACTCTGGAAGAAATATCTGAGGCCGATCTTCTGTTGCATATGGTGGATATTTCACACCCTAACGCGATGAACCAGGCTGAGGCTGTCCAACAGACCTTGGATGAGATTGGCGCCAGCCATGTTCCGATTGTCACGGTGTTGAACAAGATCGACCGCCTATCGAATCCTGAAGCCGCTCGCCGCACGCTCGAACATTTTCCTCAAGCCGTAGCCATTTCCGCGCTTACGGGCACCGGGATCGACGATCTGCTCGAACATATCCGTACCGGACTCTATGAGACATTTACGCCTATCCTTGTCCGGCTGCCTTACCAACAGGGTCAATTGATTTCACTTTTCCACGATCTTGGCCAGGTTGAACGGATGGAACATGGACGCAAAGGTGTTTTGATGCAAGGCCGCATCCCAGGCCGTCTGGTTGGTCAGTTCAAGCCCTGGCAGCTAAAAGCCGGCGAAAAAGAAAAGGAACAAGAAGATGACCCAATGGCTGAATGAATCGCTTGATAAAGTATCTGAATACCTTGCCCCTCGTAAAGGCCTTTTACCTTTCATTGGTATCCTGTTCGTAATTGCCAATTTTGTTTTCCAGTTCCTTCCCACCGGCTGGCTGGCAGATTCAAATCTCTTCTTACACCTTGGAGTGGCAATTGCGATTTTTGGATTGATGCTTGCCAGGGCTTTATGATCATCCGAATTCCTGGGGCACCCCCGTCTTATCAAACGGGGGTATTTTTCTATCAATTTGAAGAACCGTAAAAAACGATGAAACCCAACCCCAGCGCCTACATAAAAGCTCTCTTCGCCGTTCTCGTCTGGGGTGCATCCTTTATTGCCGTCAAGATTGGATTAAAATATGTTCCACCAGTCGCAGTAGTTTGGATGCGCTTCGCAATTGGCGTGGTTATCCTGGGCTTGGCAGTTGCATTGCAGCGTCAATTTGCCTTGCCGAAGCCAAAAGACTGGCTATACTTTGGGCTGCTTGGTTTCCTGGGAATCACATTCCACCAATGGCTGCAATCCACTGGATTGGTCACATCCCAGGCGACAACCACCGGCTGGATCGTGTCCAGCATGCCGATTTTCATCGCCATCCTGGGTTGGCTCATCCTCAAAGAAAAACTGAAATGGCTCCAGACAGTGGGCATATTTTTGGCCGCCTTCGGTGTTCTGTTGGTAGTCACACATGGCAATTTGAATTCGCTGGTTTCAGGAAAGTTTGGTTCACCCGGGGATATACTCATCCTCATCAGTGCGCCCAATTGGGCCATCTTTACCATACTTTCCCGGCGTGGCTTGAAAACCTACCCGGCTGCATTGATGATGTTTTATGTAATGGGTTTCGGATGGCTATTTTCTTCGATCCTCTTTGTTATTGGGAGAGGCTGGCAGTCAATCCATAATATTGCCACAGACGGCTGGCTGGCGATCGGATTTTTAGGGGTTTTCTGTTCGGGGTTGGCTTATGTCTTTTGGTACGACGCTCTCAAAGTATTGCCGGTTGCCCGCGTGGGGACTTTCCTCTTTATTGAGCCGGTTGTGACAGTAATTGTTTCTTTCTTCCTTTTGGGCGAAAGAATTACCCTGCCAGGGTTATTAGGCGGGGTGATCATTCTATTTGGCGTCTGGCTGGTTAATCGAGCCAGCCCAGCCTAATCGAATCAAAAAGGATGCGCTCTTCTAAAAGCGCACCCTTTTGTGGATCGTTATAACGATTGTTTACGCCTTCTTCTTCAGGATGATCCGGGCATCCACTACCTTGACACCCTTGCCTTCCGCATAGACCAGGATCGGGTTGGCATCCGTCTCGGAGACCTCGCCTGCCAGGTCGGAAATCATGATGGCGTATCGATAGAGGACATCCACCAGAGCGGCGCGGTCACGTGGCAATTCGCCGCGTACGCCCTTCAACATCGGGGCGCCGCGGATCTCGGTCAGCATCTGCTCGATCTGGGACTTATTGACCGGCGCCACGCGGAATGTAACATCCTTGAGCACTTCGACGAAAATACCGCCCAGGCCAAACATGACCGTCGGCCCAAAAGTGGCATCGTTCACTGATCCGACGATCACTTCCGTCCCCGAGGGTGCCATTTCCTGGACAGCAATCCCGTGAATGTTTGCATCCGCTTTATATACTTTCGCATTGGCCAGGATGGTTTTATAGCTTTCGCGCACCCCTGCCTCATCCTTGATATTAACTTTTACTCCCTTGGCGTCCGACTTATGGACGATATCCGGGGAAATGATCTTCATAACCACTGGGAAACCGATCGATTTGGCCATTTCAACGGCCTCATCTTCGCATTTTGCCAACCAGGTCTGGGCGATCGGCAGTCCGTAAGCTGAGAAGATCTGTTTTGCCTCGACTTCCGTCAGTGCAGTTCGACCGTCTCCACGGGCGACCGCAATGATTTCGGCTGCCTTGGCAGCACAAGCCGGGTCTGATACAACTTCGGTTTTATCCAACATGGACTGGATGCGGTTAAGCTCGCTCAGGGCAGCCATGGCGTTCATGGCCTGGTCCGGCGGACCGTAAGCCGGGATCCCGTTTTCCACCAGCCACTGCATGGCCTTGTCGCAGCGTGTGCCGCCCACCATCGACACCATGATTGGCTTGCCTTTCATACCGCTGTCATCCATGGCTTTTTTAACTGCCTGGGCAATTTCCACCGGGCTGGTCATGGCTGTCTCGCAATACAATACGACCAGTCCATCGGTCCATGGGTGTGCATAGGCAAATTTTACGGTTTCGTAATACCAATCATTGCCTGCCATACCGGTCATGTCCACCGGATTCTTGGCGGACCCAAAAGCAGGCATATGCTTTTTGAGTTCTTCCTGAACATCCGGGGGGGCAAATTTCAACGGGATGCCAAATTTCTCAGCTGCGTCAGTGGCAAGCACGCCTACGCCGCCGCCGTTGGTGACCAGTAACAAATTGGTGCCCTTCAGGGGCGGCATCAGCGATAGCGCCAGAGTGCGGTCAAACAGGTTATTCAAGTCTGAAGCCTGGACAACCCCGGCCTGTTGGAATGCCGCTGTGTAGACTTTGGCGGATCCTGCCAGCGAACCGGTGTGGGAAGCCGCCGCCGCCGCGCCGTGGACAGAAGTACCGGCCTTGAGCGCGATGATGGGTTTCTTCGCGTTTCGGCAGGCATCGATGAACTTTCGACCGTCCTTGATCCCTTCGACATACAGACAGGTGCAGGAAGTGTACTTGTCATCTTCCAACCATTCGATCAGATCCGCGAAATCCACGTCGGCCATATTTCCGATGGAGATCATCTTGTCGAAGCCAACCTTGCGGGTATACGTGATGGCGTCCATGGCGATTAGCAGGGCGCCAGACTGGGTGATAAGAGTGGCAGAGCCTTTGAATGGCAGGAATGGACCAAAGGAAGCATTCAAATCATCCGAGTTGGAGAGAGAGCCGACGATATTCGGGCCAAGAACGCACATACCATACTTATGCGCAATATCAATTAATTCTTTCTCCAGGTCATTCCGCCCGACTTCGCTGTATCCGGAGGTAATTACGCTGAGCGCCTTGATCCCCTTCTGACCGCATTCTTCCGCAACCTGGTTCGCAAATTTAACCGGGACAGTGATAATGGCTAAATCTGCTGGTTCTGGTAAGGCCGAAACAGAAGCGAAGACTGGCAGGCTAAGGATTTCGGTCGCTGCCGGGTTGATTGGGTATATCTTTCCTTTGTATCCGCCTTTGATTAAATTCTCGAGTACGGTATAACCAATTTTCCCGGGCTGAGACGAAGCCCCCACAACCGCGACCGACTTGGGCCGCATTAGCTTGTTGATTGCTTCTTTGTTCACTTTCATTCTCCTTAAGAAAGATTTATTTCCACTCCAAGCGCGCATAAGTTCACGTTTTCACAAACCAAACGGTTATTATATCCGCAATAGGAATTTAGACTAGGCACAATCTGCTGTATTCCCCCATGACAAAGCTCCCGTTATATTTATACTTTTGGTCCGGCTGAGATCACAGCCTTAGGGTTATTTTCCTCAAATTTCTTCATGTTGCTGATAAATCGGGAAGCCAATTGCTTGTTTTTCTTCCAGTACTCTTCTTCATTACGCCAGGAACGCGCCGGATAGAGCACATCTTCGGGAACATCCGGGCAAGTCTTGGGGATTTCGAATCCGAACACCGGATCGGTATGGTATTCCACCTCCGTCAAAGAAAAATTCAAAACCCCATTCAGCAGGTTCCGCGTGTGTCGGATGCTGGTCCGCTTGCCTATTCCATACGGCCCCCAACCCTCCCGGTATTGACCAGCCAACACCTGACTTGGTAACGTTCAATCTAACAGCAGTTCGCCTTATAAAGCCGGAGGCTGCACCATAGTGCCGGATAGGCCGAAGAACAAGGCAACGTGCCCTGGCTTACCTACGTTTGCGATCAGTGCATGACCATGATTTCATTGTTCAAAGGCAGTAGATAATTCAACAGAGAGAAAATGTTTTTTTGATCTCCCCCCCTAAACTTTTCAAGATGGCCTGATTTCGAAATTCAGCTCTTGTATCTTAAAAAAATTTCGGGCTGTTTCGTACAGCCCGTGAGTTTTTTCCTTTATTTTTTCTTATCCGCTTTCTTTACCGCTATGACTTCTCTACCCTTGTAGAAGCCGCAGCTCGGGCAGA